>CALMZE010000022.1 GCA_937870585.1 uncultured Sphingomonadales bacterium
AACCGGCGGTGCCTGCAGGCCCGGCCCAGCCGGCGGTTCCCGCAGGCCCCCCGCGCCCGACACACCCCGCCCGCGCGGGCGGCCCCGCCGGCGGCGGGCCCACCCGCCCCCCGACGGATGCGATTTCTACCAACCCGCGTGACTGCCGGGGGGCGAGTGTCGCAACCGCCGGTCCGCTGCTCATCAACCCGGAAGACGTGCCGCTGGCCGGTTTCGTGCAGTTGGGTGTCGGCCTCGTCTTGATTGGCAATGTCTGGCAGGCGACGGCCAAGCTGGTGCTGCGCCGCAGCTTTGGCATTGCGCCCGCCAATCGCGGCGTGAAGATCAGCGGACCTTACCGGCTGATGCGCCATCCCATGTATTTCGGCTATTTGCTGACGCATATCGGCATCCTCGTTCTCATGCCCTCGCTTTGGAATCTGGCCATCTATGCTGTGGCGTGGTTCGCCCAGATATTCCGCCTGCTCGCTGAAGAGCGGCTGCTGGGAGAGGATGAAAATTATCGCGCTTACCAGTCTCAGGTGCGCTATCGCTTGGTGCCGGGGCTTTTCTGAGCAACGAAGTTGCGCAACAAAAATACAATATTGCGACACATTTGAATGATGGCTAGTTTCTTCGCAGAGGCGAAGAGAGGAGCCACATTCATGGCACAAGCCAATTCCACGAGCCGTCAGGAGCATGATCTGCTCGGCTGGCGCGATGTTCCGGCAGACGCATATTGGGGTGTCCACACCCTGCGGGCGACAGAGAATTTCCCCATCACCCATGTTCCCATTGCGGCCTTTACGCGACTGATCGAGGCCTTGGCGGCGATCAAGAAGGCAGCGGCCATCACCAACACCGAGCTGGAGATGCTGGAGCCGGAGCTGGCCCAAGCCATCTGCACCGCCTGCAACGAAGTGATGGCCGGCGCGTTGCACGATCAGTTCGTGGTCGATGCCATTCAGGGCGGGGCAGGCACCTCCACCAACATGAATGCCAATGAGGTGATCGCCAATCGCGCGCTCGAACTGCTGGGCCATGCCAAGGGGGACTATGCGCAGCTGCACCCCAATGAGCATGTCAACCTCAGCCAATCGACCAACGATGTGTACCCCACCGCCGTCAAGATCGCGACATGGCATTATGCGCAAGGGCTGATGGCCGAAATGGAGCGGCTGCGCGCCGCGTTCGAGGCCAAGGCCGAAGAATTTGCCCCCATCCTCAAGATTGGCCGCACCCAGTTGCAGGATGCCGTGCCGATGACGCTGGGGCAGGAGTTCAGCACCTATGCCGTGATGATGGGCGAGGATATCGAGGTGGTGCGCCACGCCGTCGCCATGATGCGCGAGATCAATCTGGGCGCGACCGCCATTGGCACCGGTATCACCACCCATCCGGACTATACGGCCAAGGTGCGTGCGCACCTTTCTACCATCACCGGCATTGATCTGCTGACCGCGCCCAATCTGGTTGAATCCACGCAGGATTGCGGGGCGTTCGTCCAGCTTTCTGGCGTCCTCAAGCGGGTTGCAGTCAAGCTCTCCAAGGTCTGCAACGATCTGCGCCTTCTCTCCTCCGGCCCGCGTGCTGGCCTGAACGAGATCAACTTGCCGCCGCGTCAGGCGGGCAGCTCGATCATGCCGGGCAAGGTCAATCCGGTCATCCCCGAAGTCGTCAACCAGATCGCGTTTGAAGTGATTGGCAATGACATGACGATCACCATGGCCGCCGAAGCGGGCCAGCTGCAACTGAACGCGTTCGAGCCGATCATCGCTTATTCGCTGTTCAAATCCATCGTCCACCTCCAGCACGGCATGGCCACGCTGACGGACCATTGCGTGACGGGCATCACCGCCAATGCGGACCTGCTGCAAAGCCAGGTCAAACGCTCGATCAGCATCGTCACAGCGCTCAACCCCTATATCGGCTATGAACAAGCAACCGATGTCGCCGCAGAGGCGCTTTCGGGTGGCGCTGATGTGTATGACATCGTGCTCAAGCGCGGCTTGCTGAGCCAGAGCCAGCTGGACGAGATCATGAAGCCCGAAAACCTCACCCGCCCGGTGCGCAAGCTGGAGTGGAAGCGGGGCTGACACATAGTCCGCAGCCTCCCAGTCGTCGCCCCCGCGCAGGCGGGGGCCGGTTGGACGATGGAGTGCCAGTTTCAACCCGGCCCCCGCCTGCGCGGGGGCGACGTTAAGGTTCACGCCACCAACTCCCCCAAAAAGCCGAACCACGCATCGCGCGCCTGTGTGGCGGCTTCCCACACCGGTTCGGCCGTGGCGGCGGCGATGGCATCCTGCGCGTCGGCTTCGGCCGGGGAGAGGGCGCGGCTATACTCCTCGTCGCCAAAGGACTGATCCTCATCGCCCTCAAAACCGGGTGGCGGCGGGAAGTTGGTGCGCCATGCCTCATGATAGGGGCAGAACCAGACGGAAAGCTGCGCCGCGCGCACTGCGGCATCCTGTTCCACGGGTGAGGTTTCAATGTCAGGATCGGCGGAATTTTGCGAAAGTTCACACTGCGGATCGCTATGCTCGACGGTGCGTGCGGCCAGAAAGCCCTTCACATCCTCCGCCGTGCCTCCGGCCTCCACCAGATCGAGGAACGCGGAAAAATCGCCGGAGATGATCCGCGCATCGCCCTGCGCTGCACCTTCTGCCATCCGGTCCAGCCGGGTGAGCAACGCCATGGAGAGGCGCGTGTCAAAGCGCGTGGTGGCCATATAGCTGCCATCCTCGCTGCGGGTGCGCTCGATTGTCTGGCCCATCAGGACGCGCTCCATCAGCACATCCTCCACCACGGCCCGCGCCAGCAGGATTGCCGCATCCCAGCCCAGCCGGAACGCGGCCCCCTCCGCCCGAAAGCGCAGATTATACGCCGCCCGCCGAGACTTTCCCGCCGCCAGCGCCGCCTGTGCCACACTCCCCGTTTCCGCCAACCCCTCCAGAAACGCCCGCCGCGCAGGTCCGCTCCAATGATAATCGCTCATGGGCGATGCTCCTTCCGTATGAAACAAAGAAGGAACATGGGGATGGCGGCAGGGCGGGAAAAGGGGGGAGGGGGCGAATTGTCCTAGGGGGGCGTTAAGCTGAGGCCATCGCGCTGTGGGGGGATTTATCGCTCACCCATCATTCCCGCGAAGGCGGGAATCCATGAACATTATGATTCCTCTTTGCGAACAGCCGATAAACACCGTGATCTTGGCTTCCCGCCTTCGCGGGAATGACGAAAATCTGGCATTCCTATGTGAATCCCCACAGCCTTTAGCTGTAGCGCTCCATCACGCGATCCTGCGTTAGAATGAGGCTGACTGCCAGAGACAGGAACAGCCCCAGAAAGCCCAGTCCCAACAGGGCAATCTTGCCGTTTGCGAGGATAAACGGCTTGCTTGCCACGCTGACCGCAACACCGAGTGCCGCATTGGAACCGAGCAACGTGGCCAGCCATGACCCTCTGACTGCGATATTGTGTTCCCGCAGCGACTGTTTCAGCTTTCGGACGCCCTTCCACGCCTGGTAAGTCAAAAGGATCACAGCAAGAGCGAACAGCGCCTGGATAACAGGGGTGGAGGGTTGATTGCTGGTGTAGACATTATAGGTCAGAAAGAACGGTAAACCGAATGCAAGAGCCGCTGGCTCAGCAGCCTCAAATAGCGGCGTATCAATGTCTTGCGCAGAATAATCCGCTGCACGCTCATTCTGCTTGTCGCCCGTCCTGAACCA
Source organism: uncultured Sphingomonadales bacterium (assembly GCA_937870585.1). GTDB lineage: Bacteria > Pseudomonadota > Alphaproteobacteria > Sphingomonadales > Sphingomonadaceae > Aquisediminimonas. The sequence continues at coordinate 3,708 of CALMZE010000022.1, forward strand.
GCTCATTGTCACCTCATCTCCACAAGAATTTTATGTCTTGTAGGTCAGTGATGTTAAGTAATGATGTGCAGGCGTCAAAGATGTTGGGGCAGACATCAACTTGATCAGAGCCCGAGGCCTGCAAAACGAACGGTGACAATTCGAATTCTAAGCGCGCCAGACCATTGCCGCACGCAATCTTACCGCCCCGCGCACGCATCCCCCGCTTGCCGACCGCCGCCATCGAGCGGCAAGCCGCCAATCGCGCGGCCGCGCAGGGCGGCGTTGACGAATTCGATGCGTTCGTTGGCGAGGGCTCCGGGGGCGGCGACGGGTTTGGTGTCTCCGAAGCCGACCACGATCAGGCGCTTGCAATCCACGCCCATCGCCACCAGTCGCATCGCGACAGCCATGGCGCGGGTTTCGCTCAGGGTTTGAGCCTTGGGGTCGGGGAGGGTGTGGCCTTCAATCCGCAGGACGGAAATAAAGGCCTTCTGCGCCATCCATGAGGCGACATGCGACAAGGGGCCATCGCTGCCACGTTGCAGGATGGATGTGCCGGGCTTGAACTGCAGCGGTTGCGCCAGATTCAGGCGATTGCCATCCAGCATCAGCGTTGTGGCGGGCGTGGCCGCCAGCAGCGCGACCGGGAGCAGCAAGGCCGCTCCCGCTGCGATCAGCCCCCGGCGCATCAGGCGGCCAACTTGCGCAGGACGTACTGCAGGATGCCGCCATTCATGAAATATTCGACTTCATTGGCGGTATCGATGCGGCACAGCGCGTCGAAGTTGAAGGTGGAGCCATCCTTGCGGGTGACCTTCACCGTCACCGTCTGGCGCGGCTTGAGATTGGCGACGCCCGTGATGGTGAACGCATCGTCGCCCGACAGGCCGAGCGAGTTGCGATCCTGCCCTTCGAGGAACTGGAGCGGCAGCACGCCCATGCCGACAAGGTTGGAGCGGTGGATGCGCTCAAAGCTCTCCACGATCACCGCCTTGACGCCAAGCAGGTTGGTGCCCTTGGCCGCCCAGTCGCGCGATGAGCCGGTGCCATATTCCTTGCCGCCGATGACGACCAGCGGCGTGCCGTTCGCCTTGTGCTTCATCGCAGCGTCATAAACCGGCATGACTTCGTCACCATAACGGCTCATGCCGCCTTCGATGCCAGGGACCATTTCATTCTTGATGCGGATATTGGCGAAGGTGCCACGCATCATCACATCATGATGGCCACGGCGCGCGCCATAGGAGTTGAAGTCTGCCTTCGCCACCTGATGCTCCATCAGCCATTGGCCAGCGGGGCTGTCTGCCTTGATGTTGCCGGCAGGCGAGATGTGGTCGGTCGTGATCGAATCGCCGAGGATCAGCAGCGGCTTCGCCTCGATAATGTCAGAGACCGGCGCGGGCGTCATTTCCATGCCTTCAAAGTAAGGCGGGTTGGCGACATAGGTGGAGCCTGCGCGCCACTGATAGGTTTCAGACCCTTCGACCTGAATGGCCTGCCAATGCTTGTCGCCCTGATAGACGGCGGCATAACGGCTTTCGAACATTTCGCGCGTGATCGAAGCGGCCATCGCGTCGGCGACTTCCTGATTGGAGGGCCAGATGTCCTTCAGATACACGTCCGAGCCATCGGTGGCCTTGCCAATCGGCGTGGTCGTGAAGTCTTCGGTCACCGTGCCCTTCAGCGCATAAGCGACAACCAGCGGCGGCGAAGCGAGGAAGTTGGCGCGTACGTCTGGAGACACGCGGCCTTCAAAGTTGCGGTTGCCCGAAATCACCGAGGCGGCGACAATGTCATTGCCGTTGATCGCCTTGGAGATCGGTTCCGCGAGCGGGCCGGAGTTGCCGATGCAGGTCGTGCAGCCATAACCAACGAGGTTGAAGCCCACCGCGTCGAGATGCTCCTGAAGGCCAGCCTTCACCAGATAGTCCGTCACCACCTGCGATCCCGGCGCGAGCGAGGTCTTCACCCACGGCTTGGGACGCAGACCCTTTTCATTGGCCTTCTTGGCGACCAGACCCGCGGCCACAAGCACGCCGGGGTTCGAGGTGTTGGTGCAGCTGGTGATGGCGGCGATCACCACGTCACCATCGCCAATGTCATGGCTCTTGCCTTCAACCGCGACGCGCTTTGCGCCGTCATGCTTGTAGACTTCGGCCAGATCCTTGTTGAACACATCATCGACCATCGTCAGCACGACCTTGTCCTGCGGGCGCTTCGGCCCGGCGAGGCTGGGCTGGACGGTCGACATGTCGAGTTCGAGCGTGGAGGAGAAGATCGGCTCAATCGTGGGATCGATCCAGAAGCCCTGTTCCTTGGCATAAGCTTCCGCAAGCGCGATGGTCTCTTCGCTGCGGCCGGTGAGACGCATATAATCGAGCGTCTTGTCATCCAGACCGAAGAAGCCGCAGGTCGCTCCATATTCCGGTGCCATGTTGGCAAGCGTCGCGCGGTCCGCCAGCGTGAGCGAGGCGAGGCCGGGGCCATAATATTCAACGAAACGCCCCACCACGCCATGCTTGCGCAGCATTTCGGTCGCGGTCAGCACCAGATCGGTGGCGGTGATGCCTTCGTTCAATGTGCCGGTCAGCTTGAAACCGACGACTTCGGGGATGAGCATGGAAACGGGCTGGCCAAGCATCGCGGCCTCGGCTTCGATGCCGCCCACGCCCCAGCCGAGCACGCCCAGACCGTTGATCATCGTCGTGTGGCTGTCCGTGCCGACGCAGGTGTCCGGATAGGCCACGGTCGCGCCGTCTGCATCCTTTGAGGTCCACACCGCCTGCGCGATATGCTCCAGATTGACCTGGTGGCAGATGCCGGTTCCCGGCGGCACCGCGTAGAAATTGTTGAGCGACTTGGACCCCCATTTCAGGAAGTCATAGCGTTCCATGTTGCGGTGATATTCGATCTCCACATTCTGCTCGAACGCCTTGGGGTGGCCGAATTCATCGACCATCACTGAATGGTCGATCACCAGATTGACCGGCACCAGTGGATTGATCTTGGAGGTGTCACCACCCAGCTTCGCAATCGCATCGCGCATCGCCGCCAGATCGACCACGCAGGGCACGCCGGTGAAATCCTGAAGCAGCACGCGCGCGGGGCGGTACTGAATTTCGTTCTGCGATTCCTTGGGGTTCTTCTGCCAATCGACCAGCGCCTGCGCATCCGCCGTGGAGACCGTGAAACCGCCATCTTCAAAGCGCAGCAGATTTTCGAGCAGCACCTTCATCGAGAAGGGCAGACGCGAAATATCGCCCAGCTTGGCCGCCGCCTTTTTCAGCGAATAATAGGCATAATCCTTGCCCTTCACATTGAGGGTCGAGCGGACGCCCAGCGAGTCTTGGCCAACAGCGGTCATGTGTGTCCCTTCACAATTTTGGGCGCGTTGGGGAACCCGGCCCCAAGGGCCGCGAACGCGCCGGTTTTCAAGCGGATTTCAATGCCGAGCCGGTAACGCGATAGGGGGCATATGGCAATGGCCCTAATGCCCGCCGCCGCCCATCATGAACGAGCCGACCGGTGGCTTGGGGATCAGCCAGACGAGGAAGGCGGCAATCGCCAGCACGATGGCCGCCATGGTGAAGACGTGGTTGACGGCAATCGAAGCGGCCTGCGCATCCACCAGCCGTTCGAGCAGTGCGCGTGATTGGTCAACGGGCATTCCGCTCGCCTGCATCTGCGCCAGTGTGCCTTCTGCATTGTTGAGATGCTGGGATAGCTCGCTGCGGCTCACCCGTGTGTTGCTGTCCCAATAGGCCGTTGCAATCGCCGTGCCGATGGCGCCGCTCACCGTGCGCATGAAACTGAGCAGCCCGGCAGCAGACGCAGTCTGGGACGGCGGCACCGAGGACATGGCGAGCGACATCAGCCCCATGAAGAAGAAGGGCATGCCAAAGCCTTGCAGCAATTGAGGCAGGGCATAGGTCCAGAAATCGGCATCCGCCGTCCAGCGCATGCGCAGCACAGACATGAGGCCGATCCACAACATGCCCAGGAAAATCGGCAGGCGCATGTCGCCCCGGTTCAGGATCGGGCCGAGAAAGGGAGACATGAAAACGGCAAACACACCCACCAGCGCCACCGCGTGCCCGGATTCGCTGGAGGTATAGCCCACCACATTCTGCAACCAGAGCGGGATCATGACGATGGAGGTGAACATGCCGCCAAAGCCCAGCGCGATGCCGATCATGCCAATCGAAAAAGTGCGGTATCTGAAGACGTGCAAATTCACCACCGGGTTGGGATCATACCATTCCCAGATGACAAAGGCGGCAAAGCTGATCGCCGACACAAAGCCGAAACCGGTAATCATCGGTGATTCGAACCAGTCATGTTCGCGCCCGAGATCGAGCATGAGCTGGAATCCGGCCACGGTGAGGATGAGCAGGATCAGGCCGATGACATCAATCCGCTCACGCCGCGTTTCCGTTTCGTAGCGCGCGATCAGATCCATCACCAGATAGACGCAGACCGCTATGATCGGCAGGTTGATGAAGAAGATCCACGGCCAGCTCCAATTGTCTGAAATATAGCCGCCGATGATCGGCCCAACGATGGGCGCAGAAATGGTGGTGACGCCCCAGAGCGCCATGGCACTGGCCATCTTGTTGGGCGGGAAGATGCGCATCATGAAGGTTTGCGTCAGCGGCATCAGCGGGCCGCCGCACAGCCCTTGCAGAATCCGGAACCCCACCAGCAATTCGATGCTGCGCGAAATGCCGCACAGGAAGGAAAAGAATGCAAAGCCCATGAGCGAGCCGAGCAACAGCTTGTAAGCGCCAAAGCGACTGATCAGCCATCCGGTGAGCGGCACTGTGATCGCTTCGGCAATCGCGTAACTGGTGATTGTCCATGTCCCTTGCGAGGGGGAAATGGCGAGCCCGCCTGCAATGTGCGGCACCGAGACATTGGTGATGGTCGTATCGAGAATGACGATGAAATTGGCCAGCGCCAGCGCGATAGCCGCCAGAACCAGCCGGACGCCGGACAGCGGGGCGTGTTCCGCCTCGCTCATTTGTCGCGCGTGTCGACCGTGGCCGTCATCGTCAGGCCGACGCGGAGCGGATGCGCTTTCAACTCGGCGGGGTCGATCAGAATGCGCACCGGAAGGCGTTGCACCACCTTCACCCAATTGCCCGTCGCGTTCTGCGCGGGGATGAGCGAGAAGGCCGCACCGGTTCCGCCTGCAAAGCCCTTCACCGTGCCATGGAAAGTGACACTGCTGCCATAAAAGTCGGACGTCAGCTCCACCTTCTGCCCCGGCTTGACCGCGCGCAGCTGGCTTTCCTTGAAATTGGCATCCACAAACACCGCGTCGAGCGGGACGAGCGTCATGATCGGCGCCCCCGCCTGAATGCGCTGGCCCACCTGCACCTGCCGCTGCGTTACCACGCCGCTGATCGGCGCGCGAATGATGGTGCGCTCCAGATTGAGCCGGGCCTGCGCCAGCCGGGCGCGGGCCGCTGCGACATCGGGCGCGGTTTCAATCGAGACGCCCTGCGTGAGCGCTTCGTTGGAGGCGAGCTCTCCCACGGCAGATGCGCGGGTGGCCTCTGCTGTGGCGATGGCGGCGCGGGCCTGCTCTTCCACGGCGCGGGTTTGCGCATAAGCGGCGCGCGCGGTGGCAAGCTCTTCCTGACTGACCGCGCCGGACGGGGCGAGCGATTCGCGCCGGGCAAGCGCGGCGCGGGCCTTCTCGGAGTCAGCGCGGGCGGCGGCGAGCCGGGCTTCGGCTTGGGCGGTGTCGGCCCCGCGCGCGGTCAGTCGGGCGCGAAAGGCGGTGCCGGTCGCGAGCGTCTGGCGGAAACGCTGTTCGGCCTGACGCAGCATGGCTTCGGCATTGGCGAGATCGACCTGCGCATCGGCATCATCGAGCACCACCAGAACATCGCCCTTGTTGACGGTCTGCGTGCCGCCCACGCGCACCTCTTTGACCGGGCCGGAGACCAAGGGCGTCACGACCGCCGTATCCGCGCCAACATAGGCATTGTCGGTATGGACGCGGCCCGATTGGGTCAGCCAATACCAGACGCCCCAGCCGAGAGCGCCGACCAGCACGACCAGCCCCAGCATATGGAGCAGCTTCTTGCGCTTATCCTCTGGGGCCTCTGCGTCGGCGATGGCGGATTCGGTCATGGGGCGGGCGTTCCTTCAGGGCGGGGGGACTCAAATCCGCCGCCAAGCGCACGGATGAGCATGATATCAAGCTGGATGGCGCGGGCTTCGAGCATGGCAACGAGGCGCTCGCTGGACAGAGCGGCATCTTCAGCGGCCAAGAGTTGCAGGCGATTGTCGAGCCCCGCCTTGAAGCGCAGGCGTGAAAGGCGCGCGGCCTCGCCTGAACTTTGTGCGGCTTCGCGGGCCTGGGCGAGGCGCGGGATCAGCCATTCGCGCGACGCGGCGGCATCGGCAGCTTCACGCAGCGCGGTGATGAGCGCACCATCATAGCGCGCCACGGCTTCGTCATAGCCTGCCCAGCTTTGATCCAGTTGCCCGTTGCGCAGCCCGCCATCAAACAGCGGCAAGCTGAGCGCGGGGCCGAACTGCGCTATGCTCGAATCCGATTTGAGCAGGTTGGACAGGTTGAGCGCTTGCAGCCCGACCATCGCGGACAGGCTGATATTGGGATAGAAGGCGGCCTTGGCCACCTTCACGCGCTGCGCCATCGCCTCGGTGCGCAGTCGCGCTGCGACAATATCTGGCCTGCGACCAAGCAATCCGGCGGAGAGGTTGGCAGGAAGCGCCGTGTCTGCGGTCCAGCTGAGCGTCGGGCGGGGCAGGGTGGCACCGCGGTCTGGCCCGGCCCCCAGCAGCGCGGCAATGCGGTTGCGGCTGAGCGCCAGCGCTTCATCCAGTGCGGCGAGATCGGCGCGGGCGGCCGCCAGCCGCGCTTCGGCAAGCTCGGTATCCGCCTTGGTGTCGAGCCCCGCTGCCTTGCGCTGCTGGCTGAGCTTCAATGTATCAGCACGCAGCGCCACGCTATGCGCCAGCACATCATGTTCGGCCCAGATTTGCGCAAGGTCGGACCAGGCGAGCGCCAGCCCCGTTTCGAGCATCAGCCGCGCTTGCGCTGCATCCACACGCGCCGCTGCCGCGTCTCCGCGTGCTGCGGCCAGCGCCGCCCTGTTGCGGCCCCACAAGTCCGGATCGAAGGCGAGCCCCAGCGAAATCTTGCCGACGTCCAGCAGCCCCTTGGGCACGAAGGCCGCCGGGATGCCCATATTATAGCTTTGCTTGTTGAAGCCGATGTTCGCATCGCCTTCCACCATCGGCGCGCGCGCGGCTCCGGCTTGCATGGCCAGCGCATCCGCCGCGCGGAGCCGGGCGGCCGCCAGCGCCAGATCGGGCGCGGAGCGCAGCGCCTCGGTCATCAGCTCGTCAAGCGTCGTATCCGCATAGCGCGTCCACCAGCGTTCGGAGGGAAACTCTGCCGTGCCGGTACCAAGCGTCGCATCGTTCGCGAGATCCGATATGGCGCGGGGGGCGGCAGCGGGCCGGTCTATGGCGGGAGAGGCGCAGCCTGTCAGGGCGAGCACCGTCGCGATGGCTGCAATGGGGTGGGGGCGGGCCTGCATGGTCTGATGTGCAATGGGTTTCGGATCGGAACTTGTCAATCAAAATGATACCATGTAGTACAGTTTTATGCTGGGGCGCGCACAGAGCCGGAAGGAAGAGCGGCGACAGACGATTGTCGCTGTGGCGCGCCGTGCCTTTTTTGCAAACGGCTATGGCGGCACCACCATGTCCGCCATTGCGGCAGAACTGGGCGGATCCAAAGCGACGCTCTGGGCCTATTTCCGGGCCAAGGAGGATTTGTTCGCCGCCGTGATCGACGATCTGGTTGATCGCTATGGCGAAGCGCTCAACCAGCCCGTGCCGCTGGATGGTGATCCGCTTGAGACGCTGACTGGGTTAGCGTGGTCTTTTACGGAGACGTTGTTCCAGCCTGATATCCTCTCTCTGCAACGCCTGATTTCCGGCGAGGCGGGGCGCTTTCCGGAGCTGGGCCGCCTCTTTTATGAACGCGGGCCGGACCGGGCGTTGGGCCATTTGAGCGCATGGTTTGGCGCGATGATGGAAACCGGCTTCTTGCAGCGGCAAGAACCCATGCTGGCGGCGCGCCACTTTGTTGCGTTGTGCCAGTCGGGCGGCTTCCAGCTCGCCATGTGGGGCATCGAACCGCGCCCGACGATCGAGGCCATGCGCGCCGATATGGAGGCAGCGATCAGCACCTTTCTCAAGGCCTTTGGCGCTCGCGCTGCTTGACAATTGCGGGCGGCGGTTCAGACATTTTGGGGATGACCGCACCCACGCAACGCTATCTCCAACTGGCCGATCTGGTGATCGTGCCCCGTCAGGGCGGCTATGCGCGGGGGCGGGAAGGGCACGAACTGATCCTGCGCGCCGCGCTCGGCATTCTGATTGATGAAGGCTATCGCGCCATGAGTATGCGGCGCGTGGCAGCGGCCTGCAACATGAAGCTTGGCAACCTCACCTATTACTTCCCCACGCGCGAAGATCTGGTGCGCGAACTGCTCGATGCCGTCATCCGCAGCTATGAGGTGGAGTTCGACGCGATCCTGCACGATCCCAACGCGACTCCGAGGCAGAGGCTCGATGAGATTTGCGCACTCATTCTGGATGACATCACCACCAAGAAGACAACCCGGCTTTTCCCGGAATTCTGGGCGCTTTCCAACCATGATCCGTTTGTGCTGGAGCGGATTCAGGAGCTTTATGTCCGCGCCCGCGCGCCGCTCAAGGCGATCATTGCGGACATCAATCCGGCGCTTTCGGTGGAGCAGAGGCAAACGGTCGCTCTGTTCATCTCCGCCTCAATGGAGGGGATGACGGTGTTTGCCGGACATGACAAACCCTTCGAGAAGCGGATGCCGATGCTGAAGCAAGTGGCGGTGAAGAGCTTTTATGATCTGGTGGCGAATTTGAAGCCGGAGGATATGGAGGGCTAGTTACTGTCCCAACATCGTTCGTGCTGAGCTTGTCGAAGCACTGCTTTTCCTGACGCGAAGTTCTCAGCCAAGGACAGTGCTTCGACAAGCTCAGCACGAACGGAAAATTGAGCGGTTTAGCCTTCCCCCCGGATCAGGCTGTCAAACCGCACCGGCTGGCCCTGCGGCGCGTTGGAGAGTTGCCCGTCCCACATGGCGCGATGACCGCGCACGAAGGTGCCGATGGGTTTGCCGGTGATTTCCATGCCGGTGAAGGGGGACCAGCCGCAGCGTGAGGCGAGCCAGCTTTCATCGATGGTCCAGCGGGCTTTCTGATCCACCACCGAGAAATCGGCATCATAGCCAACCGCAATGCGCCCCTTGGTGGAGAGTCCAAACACGCGCTGCGGCCCGGCGCTGGTCAGGTCCACCAGCCGGGCGAGGCTCAAGCGACCGGCGGCCACATGATTGAGCATCAGCGGCAACAGCGTCTGGACGCCGGGCATCCCGCTGGGGGATGCGGGATAAGTCTTCGCCTTTTCTTCCAGCGTATGGGGAGCGTGGTCAGAGCCCAGCACATCGGGCACGCCCTGACCCATCCAGTGCCACAACCCCGCGACATGCGCGGCAGAACGGATCGGCGGGTTCATCTGGGCATGGCTGCCAAGGCGCGGATAGGCGTCCTCAGCCTCCAGCGTCAGATGCTGGGGCGTCACTTCGCAAGTGGCAATGTCCTTGTGCTGGCCGATCAGTTCGAGCTCGGCAGGCGTGGTGACATGCAGGATGTGGATGCGCCGCCCGGTTGCCCGCGCGATGCGCAGGATGCGCTGCGTGGCGAGCAGCGCGCTTTCATCATCGCGCCAGACGGGGTGGGACGAGGCATCGCCTTCAATCCGTAGATGCGCGCGGGCGTTCATCCGCTCCTCATCTTCAGCATGGATCGCAACGCGGCGGCTGCCATGCGCCAGCACACGGGCGAGGTTGGCGTCATCGGCCACCAGCAGATCGCCCGTAGACGCGCCCATGAAAATCTTGACGCCCGCTGCCCCGGGCAAACGCTCCAGCTCGGCGAGGTCGTCTGCATTGTTAGCGGTCGCGCCGACGTAAAAGGCATGATCGCACCACATGCCCGCGCCGCGCTTCACCTTTTCCGCCAATCGCTCAGCCGTGTCGGTGTTGGGTTTGGTGTTGGGCATTTCGAACACGGCGGTAACGCCACCCAGCACGGCGGCGCGGCTGCCCGAGGCGAGGTCTTCCTTATGCTCAAGGCCGGGTTCGCGAAAATGAACCTGACTGTCGATAACGCCGGGCAGGATCATCAGCCCGGTGCAATCCACCGTTTCGCCCGCATCACCCTCTGCGCCTAGGGCCGCGACGCGACCATTACGCACGCCAATGCTGGTTTCAACTGGGCCAGCCGGTGTCCACACCGTGCCGCCGACGAGCTTGAGATCGAAGGTCTGGGTCATGGGTTGACCATGGCGCATTGGACACGGCGGGACAAGAAAAAGGGGCCGCAAAGCAGCCCCTTGATCTTATTGCCATGTGGCAAGGCTTAGCTGGCAGAGGTGATGTTCACCGCTGCATATTTGCCACGACCATCGACTTCGATATCAAACTCGATGCGATCGCCCTCATTGAGGTTGCTCATGCCTGCGCGTTCAACGGCAGAGATGTGCACGAACACATCGGGCTGCCCGTCATCACGCTGCACAAAGCCGAAGCCCTTCATGGCGTTGAAGAACTTCACAGTGCCAGTGGCCTTTTCGCCCGTCAGCTGACGCTGGGGACGCCCGCCGCCGGCACCACCGCCAGCGCGGAAGCCGCCGCGATCACCGCCGCCAAAGCCGCCACGATCACCACCCCGGTCACCAAAGCCGCCGCGATCTTCACGCGGAGCGCGCTCGCTCACAGGAATGACTTCGCCTTCAAGCTTGAGCTCGGTTGCCGACACGCGACCGCCGCGATCCACCATGGTGAAGGCCACATCCTGACCATCGCCCAGGCCGCTCAGGCCAGCCTGCTCAACGGCAGAGATATGCACGAAGATATCGGCAGAGCCATCTTCCGGGCTGATAAAGCCGAAGCCCTTCTGACCGTTGAAGAATTTGACCTTGCCCTTGCCTTCGCCGACAACCTGCGCGGGCATCTGCGGACGTCCGCCGCCACCACCGCCGCGGAAGCCACCGCCTCCGCCGCCACCGCCGAACCGGTCTCCGCCGCCGCCGCCGAAGCGATCACCGCCTCCGCCGCCGCCACCGAAACGATCACCGCCGCCGCGGAAGCCACCGCCGCCACCGCCACCGAAGCGGTCTCCGCCGAAGCCGCCGCCACCGCCGCCGTAGCTGTCATCGCCAAAATTGTCGAATTTGTCCCGGCCACGTCCGCCGCGATCCCCGCGGCGCCCTCTATCAAAACCCATGCCTTGAGCAACTTTCCAAAAATATCGTCCCCCGATTTCGACGTTCAGACTTCATGCACGGGACGAGTGGCATCAAGCATGTCGGCACATTCATTTAGCACCGACTCCACCGTGTAGCGGAAAATGCACAAGACTGCGAGCCTTTTTCTTGCACGCCATGTTGCGGGCGAAAGCAAACAGGTGCATGGGGCGCGAATGGCTGTTTACCTGCATGAAGAAGATTTGCCGGAGGGCGCCCTTGGCCCCGGCTCCATCGCGATTGATACCGAAACCATGGGATTGATCGCGGGGCGTGATCGCCTGTGCGTCGTCCAGCTTTCCGATGGCGGGCCGGATGAACATCTGGTGCGCTTTTCGCCGGGCAGCGATTATGCAGCACCCGTGCTGCGCAGCGTGCTGGCAGACCGCAATCGCTTGAAAATATACCATTTCGGGCGGTTCGACATTGCCATGATCGAACAGCATATGGGGATTGAGGCCGGGCCGGTCTATTGCACCAAGATCGCCTCGCGGCTGGTGCGCACCTATACGGACCGGCATGGCCTGAAGGAGCTGGTGCGCGAATTGCTGGGTGCGGAACTCTCCAAGCAGCAGCAATCTTCCGATTGGGGTGGGCCTGTCCTTTCCGACGCGCAGCGCGAATATGCCGCGAGCGATGTCCGCTATCTGCACCGCCTGAAGGCAGAGCTGGATCTGCGGCTGGTGCGCGAAGGGCGGATGGAACTGGCGCAATCCTGCTTCGATTTCCTCCCGGTCCGCGCGCGGCTCGATCTCGCAGGCTGGCCGGAGACCGATATTTTCGCCCATGCCTGATTCGTCTGCGACGCAAACCCCGCGCCGTGACCGCACCGTGTTGCAGCAATGGGCGACGCCGGGGGGGCGGCATGACCGCAATATCTGGCTTGCGCGCCGGGCGCTTCCTGTTCTGATCGCCGTGCTGGCCGTGGCGCTGTTGTTCGCGCCGCTGATGCTGCGCGGCGAAGTGAGCTTCGTGCTCGCCAAGGACAGCGTGGCGATTGCCAAGGAGCGGATGAAGGTGATTTCCGCCGTGTATCGCGGCGAAGACAGTAAGGGGCAGGCTTTCACATTGTCTGCGGGTTCTGCGGTACAGGCGACATCGAAAGACCCGGTGGTGCGCCTCAAGAATCTGAGCGCGGAGATCAACTTGTCTGACGGTCCGGCAAAGATCACCGCAGAGGCCGGGCGCTATGACATGGACAAGGAAACCGTCGCCGTAGACGGCCCAGTGCGCTTTGCGACAAGCGATGGCTATGCCCTCAACACGCGTGACGTGACGGTGGCGCTCAAGACGCGGCGGATTGCCAGCGGCGGGGCGGTGAACGGGCAGATGCCGCTTGGCAGCTTCTCGGCGGGAAGTTTGCGCGCTGATCTGGGTGCGCGAACGGTGGTGCTGGAGGGCAGGGCGCGCTTGCATATCGTGCAAGGGGCCGTCAAATAGCCGCCATGACCCGTTTCGCGCCCCTTCTCGCCATGCTTCCGCTCCTTGCCGTCCCCGCTTCCGGGCAGGCGCTGGCCGGGCATAATGCCAAGGCCCCTGTGGATGTGGAGGCAGACCGCATCGAAGTGCAGGACCGGGCGGACCGTGCTGTTTTCTCTGGCAATGTCCGCGTCAATCAGGGCGGGCTGAGGTTGAGCGCGTCGCGCTTGACGGTGGCCTATTCCAATGACGGTGGTGGCGTTGATATTGACCGGCTGGATGCATCGGGCGGCGTGACGGTGACGAGC
>CALMZE010000023.1 GCA_937870585.1 uncultured Sphingomonadales bacterium
GGGGTGAAGGGGTTGGGGGGTTAAAGCTCAATGGTTTTCACTATTGTTTTACCCCCCGCGGATCTGGCCCGCGTGGGACGCCGTTGTCGAACCCGGCGCTTCTGCCGCGCGCCCGCCGCTCCACATGGCGGCCTGCATGCGCGACCAATCGAGCGTGTCGGCAAACGGATCCTCAAGGCACATCTGGAACATCGTTGGTGCCTGATACCAGTAAGTAATGCCTTCCCGCGCGATGAGTGCCAGCGTGTCCTGTGCTGTGAACTTCTCCAGAAACACCTGACAGCCGCCGCGCACCAGCGTGGTGCAGGCCAGGTCTCCGAGACCTCCGACATGATTGATCGGCACATTGTTGATCGTCCGGAACGGGTCCACGTGCCACACAGTTGAGCGAACCTGCGCGCCACGGATCAGGCCGCTATGCGTCAGTTGCGCCCCTTTGGGCGTTCCGGTGGAACCCGATGTATAGACCAGCGCCGCCACGGGCGTGGAGGCACGGGGCAGATGTGTTGCAGGCGCCGCGCCTTCTCCGAACATCAGGATGCCAACACCCATGGCCTCCAGTTCCGCCAGTTCGCGGTCATAGCATCGGCCTGCAATGTCCGGGCGCGCAAGCAGCACCTTGGGTCTGGCATCGGCAACCAGCTGGCGCATTTCATCCAGCGTATATTTGGGGTTCAGGCCCAGCCAGATGCCGCCCAGCCGCGCCGTAGCCAGAAAGGCCGTGAGAAAATCGGCAGAGGGTGGCGCGAGTGTCGCCACTGTGCAACCTTCGCTCACGCCATAGGCGGCCAAGCGCGATGCCAGCGCATCAACGCGCTCACGCAAAGCTGAATAGGTCAGCCGCGCCGCGCCCTCCACACAGGCTTCTGCATCCGGCGTACGGTCTGCCCAATGGTCGAGATAATCCTCGATCCGCTCCAGCGGCGGCGCAAGCGAGGCGAGCAGAGGAACCAGCGGATTGGTCATCAGATCAGGGTCAGCAGGCGGCGCGGGGTGGCAACCATGATCGTTTCAATCTCGGCTTCCGAAAAGCCCCGCCGCCGCATCATCGGCAGGATGTTGCGAAAGATATGGCCATAGCCGTGCCCGCCCAGCGCCGTCAGGCGTGTGCGTTGGCAAATGTCTTGGGAGATAGCGATCTGTTTCAGATGCCCCCGCTCAATCAGCTTGCGCACCGCCGTCAACCGGGCGGCATCATTGGGCATGTCGATGGCTTCGTTGAGCTTGTAATAGCTGGTTTCCATGCCGAACAGGTCCAGCTCGATGACCACGCCAGTGTCAGCAAGGCGGAACAGCCGGTCATCATCGAAGATGGTCCGGTCAATATGGCTGATGATCGTGCGCGACAGGTCTCCGCCCGCCGCCGTCAGGAAATCGGCAATTTGCTGCGGCTGGTCCGCATCGCGCCCCGGATGGACGGAGAGTGCCGCGCCCGTTTCCTGCTGCGCCAAGGCCGCCGCAGCCATGATGCGCTGCTCCTGAGGCGTCCATGGGGCCTGGCACCCGATCTCGCCAATCAGGCCCGCTTTAATGTCCGTCCCCCATGCGCCGTCTTGCACCTGAGTGATCATCTCGCGCGCGAAATCATCCATGCTGCGGCTGCCATTCGCTGCAGGCTGATATTCCTCCACATAATGACCACAGCCCATGACGATATGGACGCCCGTCGCTTCAGAGACCGCCTTCAGCCCGGCCGGGTTCGGATTGAGCCCGCCGCATGAGAGCTCCACCATCGCCGTGCCGCCTGCGTCCTTCAATCGGGCCACTTCAGATGTGGCGAGATCGACGGAATCGAGGAGATAATTGCCCGGAGCGAGCACCTCGCCATAGTCAATGGCATGGCGATTTTCGAGGGTGATATGCGCGCCGACCTGATCCAGCGCCTTCCAGTCTGGCGGACGGATGTCGCACAATATGTGCTCGTGCAACAAGGTTGGCCCCAGATCACCCGGAGAGATCGGGCCGCGCACGGTTTGAATCAGGCCTTTTACCGCGCTCACTGGTTGTCTCCCCACCAATCCCGTTTCTTGATGCGTATGGCGGAGGCCAGCGCATTGCGTTGCAATATCGCGCGAGCTTGGTCGATCACAGCAGGCCGGGCAAGAGGCAGCGCGCCCGAGCGAAAGGGCGGAGCCGGTGCGTACGGCAATTGAGCCTGAACGCCTGCCCCCGCCGCTTCGCCATAAAGTTCCCCCACCAGAGACAGGGCCAGATCAATCCCGGCGGAGACACCCGCTGCCGTGACGGTCGCGCCCTGGTTCACAGCGCGGGCATGGCGAAAGCGGGAACCCCTGGCTTCTATCGCAGCCTGAGACGCCCAGTGCGTCGTCACATCCTTCCCCTTCAGCAGGCCGGTTTCCGCCAGAATCAACGCACCGGTGCAGACTGACGCGATCCTGCGCTTCTGCGCATGGTGCCGCATCAGCCAGTCGCCGACGCGCGGATCGGACTTGATCCACTCGGTGCCGATTGAGCCCCCGGGGATCAGGATCAGGTCCGCTTCGGGTGCGTCGCTGATCATGTGATTGGGCCGAAAGAAGAGATTGCCCATGTCGTTGTTCACAGGTGCGGTCGATACGCCGACCAGATCGAGCGTGAGCGCGGGCACCAGCGACAACACGGCATAAGGGCCGAACGCATCGAGCGCGGTCATGCCTTCATAGATCAGAATGGCGATCCGCAGGTTCGGAGCCTCTGGAAGCGCGCCTGCCACCGCATCGGGAAAGGGCGGCGCAGGATCATATTCGATGGCGAGCTGGAGTGCCTCAGCCATCGCCTGATCCTCAAGCCGCGCCGCGATTGCCAGTGACGCATCAAGCGCCGCCGCGCCGCCCGCTGATGTGACAATCCGCTTGCCATCCGCGTTCAATCCGGCCGCTTCAAGCCAGCGCCTCCCATCTCCGACAGCCAGCACAGCCCGAGCGGAACCCGCCTGTTTGCGCAACCAGTCAAGTTCCGCTTCCGCCGGAGGGCCGCGTTCGCCTCCGGTCAGGACAATGATGTCGGGCGCGGCAATTTCTGCAAGCGGGCGCGTGTCCAGCGCCAGAGACCCCGACGCGGCCTTGACTCGAGCCCCGATCGCGCTGGCGAGGATGGGGGCCGCTTCCGGCAGGCGACCCAATATCTCCATCGGCCCCGCGAGATCGAGCGGGCGGAACCCGTCAGCAGCAAGCTGCACAACCGGACGCGTGCCCTTCAGCCAGTGCCAGGCCCCGAACCCGCCCGCCGTGGCGAGACCGGCTGCCCCAAGGCCCGCACCGAGGACGTGTCGCCGCCCGATCTTCATCCCGTCTGCGCTCAGAAGTCCGCGCGGAAGGACAAGCCGGCCGTGCGCGGTTGCACGGTAAAGCCCCGTTCCCGCGACGGGATCAGCCCGAAGCTGGACAATTGGTTGGAGATGACGGGTGCCTTGTCGAACAGATTGTCCACATAGAGCGTGGCTTCCACCGCGCCAAAGTCCATGCCTGCGCGCAGGCCGACCAGCGTGTATTTGTCCTGAAACTTGGCCGGATTGGTCCGGTCAAAATCGCGGAATGATTTCCCGATATGGCGGACATAGGCCAGAAGATGGGTCTGCGCACCAAAGGGACCGTCAAAGCCATATCGGGCATTGAGATTGGCCGAGAATTTGGGCGTGTTCTGCAACGCAGTCCCCTTGAGCACACCCAGTTCAGGTATGTCATGGGCAATCTTGGCGCTGTTGAAGTTCACACCACCAAACAGGGCGAACTGATCCACCAGCTTCAGGTTGAAATCGGCTTCGAGCCCGCGAATGCGCGCCTTGCCGAAATTCTGGGTAGAGGCCGCGCCACAGCTGGGGAAATAGAGTTGCTGAATATTTTTCCAGTCGATGGAGTAGGCCGCTGCATTGAAGGTCAGCTTGCGGTTTGCCGTCTGGGTTTTGACGCCAACTTCATAGTTCCAGAGTGAATCGGCCCCATAGGGATCAACAGTGCCGTCCGCATCGATGCCGATGCCCGCTGCTGCATATTGTGCGCGGCAGCGTGTGGCAAAGAGCGGCGTCAGTCTCCGGCCCGGACCACCAGGGCGGAAGCCGCGTGAGGCAGTCGCATACACCAGATTGCCCGGTGACACCTTGTAGCTGAGCGATGCGCGCGGGCTGAAGCCATCCTCCTTGCTGCCTGTCACCGCTGTGGGTGCGAGCTGGGTGGAGGTCAGCTTATAATCATAATAGCGCAGCCCGGCAGACAGGTTGAGTTTCTCCGTAATGTCATAGCTCGCTTCTCCAAACAGCGCGAATTGCTTGCGCGTGCCTTCGCTGGCGGTGGAGAAGAGGATGCCTTGCGGATAAAACAGCGCTGCAATCGGGAATTTGACCAGCAGATCAGACGATTGCACCAGTGATGTGCCGCTGGTCTTCCGGTCTTCATAAAAGGCCCCGACCACAAGGCCGAACGGCCCCTTGCCGGTTGTGGACAGGCGGACTTCCTGCGAGAATTCCTTTTCCCGCCCTGTCCCGTCGAAATTGCCAATCACGGCCACACGCGGCAGGCCGACGGAGGGGAGGAAAGTCTCGCGCAGATAGTCCGAACCATCCTCGCTGAAGCCTGAGCGCCGCCGGTTGATCGTGCTGGAAGGGAGCAGTTCGACCGGCCCAAGATCGGCCTTCACCAGCAGGTTGGCGATCGTCACCTTGTCGCGCAGATACTCATCTGCCAGCACCATCCGGCGCTGGTCACCCGCCTTGGGCGGCACATCCATTGAGCCGATGCCCCCGCGCGTGTTCTGATGGAAGACGGACGGCGTGATTTCGATGGCCTCTCCCAGCTTGAGGAGCATGGCAGCCCGCAGGGAGAAGGACTTGTCCGGGTTTACATCCTTGAAAATCTGGCTGGCCCCCACCGGGTCACGCCCGGCCCCGGTAAATCCGCCGGGAGCAACAATCTTGTCGATATAGCCATCGCGCTTGCGATAGCTTCCTGCAACACGCAGGGCCGCCACATCCTTGGCGAGCGGCAGGTTGACCATGCCATTGGCCTGCCAGTTGAATCCGCCATCGCGCGTGAAGGATGCGTCTCCGCCCACGGCTGCGGCCTCGCTGGAGGGATCTGGGACATTGTTGATGATGCGGATCGTTCCGCCCATCGAGCTGCCTCCGAACAGCGTTCCCTGCGGCCCACGCAGCACCTCAACGCGTGCGACATCGAAATAGAGCGGTTCAACAATCGACTGCACAGTACCGCCGGGCTGGGCGGGCGCTTCGTCGATGTAAAAGCCTGTGGTCGCCGCATTGCCGCGTTCAGATGCAACGCCCCGGATGAAGACCGCGCGATAGGCAGGGCCACCATCCTGCATTGTGATGCCGGGCACTGCCGTCGCCAGTTCCGCCGTGTCTGAAAGACCCTGCTGCGCCAGTTGATCGCCAGACAGCGCCGCAACGCTGATCGGCACGTCCTGCAAGGCTTCTTCGCGCTTGCGGGCGGTGACGATGATGGCATCGCTGGCCTCATCATCCCCGCTTTGCTGGGCGACAACCGGTGCAGGCAAGGCGAGGAGCGAGGCCCCCGCCATCAGCAATGTCAGGCGGGTCAAGGTCGGTCTCGAGTCAGTGTGCGTCATGGCGGATTTCCTCCCTGTGCGAATAGGTTCGTTTCTGGTCACGGAATGCGGTGCGTCTCGCCGATCTGGGCGGCCCTGATCTCTTCGGGCGAGAAGGTGACATCGGCCCAGCGGCTTTGCGAATAGAGCGCGGTCATGTCTGCGAAGTGCGGCGATTGCGGATTGGACGATTGTGAATAGGTCAAGAGAAACCGCCCCTTTGGCCCGGAGGACAGCAGGGAGACCGCGTGGATGTAGGAATCGCCTGTCATCGCGTCGGTAAAGCCCTTGCCCTTTTCCGGCGGGGCAAAGCGGATCAGATGATAAGCGTAGCGACTGCCGGAAATCGGGAGCTTCTGCCCGTTGCGTTCGACAAACTGGATATCTCCCAAGGGGGCATCCATGGCCAGACCTGCACTGGTCAGCTTGTAGGCGGCTGTTGCAAGCGCGGTGCGCGTCGTCCCGTCAGCCACAAATCCAGCGGGCGTTTCCACCGGGCGTTCCGGATCGAAAGGAATGCGCCAATAGCGGGGCATCAACGCAAAACCGGTCATCGGAACATGGTCGAGTTGCTGAAGAAACAGGCTGAACAGCGCCGCGCCGCGCGAGGTGTTGCCATCTTTGCGATCCCAGGCGGCCAGAGTATCGCACGCAGCGGTCAGGCTCACCTCGCCAAAGCCTGCCACTTTGACCGAGGGGCTGGCGCGGCAATCGGCGATGACATCATCAAGGATCAACTCGGCGGTCAGGTTGCGGGCGCCATAGAATTTCGCTTCCCAATTGGCGGGCGTCACCCCCTTGTCAGCCCCGGCCATCACTTCACGCGCGTAGGTGATTGCGATCCGTGAGCGTTCGCCACGCGCTGTTCCTTCAGGGCCGATCACCTTGGGGAAGCCCGACAGCCGTCCGTTCTGTTCCAGCGACGGCAGCCAGTGACTGTCATTGGAGTTGAACGTGAAATCGGGGCTGAACATTTCCGGGCGTGCTGGTGCCGGGATGATGCCGGGCTGGCGCGCGCGCTTGTCCTCTGTCCAGCCGCACCCGGCGAGCGACCCGTTGAGCACGGTCACATCCGCCATATCCATCAGCGCGCGGGCCGGGCCATTGACAAGGCAACGGTCAAGCTGGGCATTTGTGATGTAGCCCGCCACCGAAAGGTTGGAATAATAGGCCTCTCCGCTCCGGTCCGCCGCCGTCACATTGGACCATGGGCTGCCATGATGCGTCTTGAGTGCAGCAGAAATGCCGCGCACCGAACGGGCCTTGGCAAGCGCCAGAAACTGTTCGCCAAAGCGCAGATTGTCGCGCTCCGGATCGGCGAAGGCATAGACGCGCGCCGTGGTCCAAGGCAACATCTGGCCCGCAATCACCGGCCCATAGCGGGTTTCCCAGAACGTCTTGGTGATCGCCCCTGTGGCGGTCTTGACCGTCACAGGCACCGCCCGCATCGGCTCGCTCTTCCCACCCACCAGATAGTGTGTCGGGTCCGCCGGATCGACGTCGATCTCATAAACCGTCGCGCGCCGGTCGGTCGTGTGGGTAATGCCCCAGCCTTGGGCATCGTTGAACCCCAGCATCGGGAATGGCAGACCAGACGCGGTGGCACCAAAGACATTGAGCTTACCCGGCACGGTCAGGTGCATGATGTGCAGGCGGGCTGTGCCCTTCCAGGTATAGTGCGGATTGGCGAAGCTGAACCCGCCAACCCCGCCTGAAACGCCTGCTTTGCCAAAGGCCGCAGCATTGGACCCTCCCAGCATCAGCTTCTTGACAGTGGCGAGCGCGAACTGGGTATCGGGCAATATGGCAGCCTGCTTGCCAGTTGGCGGCACAGCGGCGGTCATTTCCCGCACCAGCGCCGCGCTGGTTTCGAGCAGCGGCACGTCCAGCATCAGGCGATAGACATCATCTTCTTTCAACAGGCGGAACCATGGCGCGCTGCGGCATGTTTCACCGTGCAGCGCCGCGCCACTGGCATGGCGGTTGAAACCCCCCGCCAAACCCGTGCCGAGGCCGCGCCTGTCTGCTGAGCTGCCAGCTTTCAAGCGGCTCACCTTTGCGTCAGACAACAGGTAAAGCGATGCGGCGTCACTGTCTGCATTGGATATGGCGCCACCTGCGAACAAGTCGATCGTGGTGGCAGCGGGATCAAAATACCTGCTACGTTCGCCTGCGAGCCGAACGGCCTGCTCCACATTGGCGCACAGATTGTCGCGCGCAAAAGCCCAGCCATAACCCTTGCCCGCGCCTTTCATGCTGCTGGCGGTGACATGGGCCACTCCAAAGGGCGTGTAGCGCACCTCCGCGCCCCCTGCGCGCGTGTCTGCGAGCGCCGATTCCGGCAGAATGGCGAGGCCCGCCCCGAAAAGGGCCG
This sequence comes from uncultured Sphingomonadales bacterium, assembly GCA_937870585.1. GTDB lineage: Bacteria > Pseudomonadota > Alphaproteobacteria > Sphingomonadales > Sphingomonadaceae > Aquisediminimonas. The sequence continues at coordinate 7,934 of CALMZE010000023.1, forward strand.
CC
>CALMZE010000024.1 GCA_937870585.1 uncultured Sphingomonadales bacterium
AAGGTCCGTAAACGTACCCCCAACATCAACACCCAATCTATAGGTCATGTCTGCCCTCAAACGATAATCGAGCCAGGTTGCTCTTCGCCGCCCACCATGGGCGAGCAAGCCACCTTCCCGCAACCCCGATTTGCGGCCTATGCGCACGGGAACCCATCGCCAAGTGCCGGAAAACTGCGCGCGGTAACCCGATCTTCACCATATCGGGCCATGGGTCTATCGGGAGTATGCGGGGTGTGCCCGCAGCGCGTCACCGGGTTAAGGGTTTGGGATGTCGACACCAGCCATCAGCGTTGCGATGAGCGTGTATAATTGCGAGCGGTTTCTTGCGCCCGCCATTGAGAGCATCCTCTCCCAGAGTTTCACCGATTTTGAGTTTCTGATCCTCAATGATGGTTCCAGCGACCGCTCTGCCGAAATCATCAATGGCTATGCTGCGCAGGACGAGCGAATCCGCCCGATCCACCGGGAGAATAGGGGCCTGATCGTCAGCCTCAACCAGTTGCTGGCCGAAGCGCGCGCGCCGCTGATCGCCCGGATGGATGGCGATGATATCTCCAAGCCGGAGCGTTTTGCACAGCAGATCGCCTTTATGACAGCCCATCCCGATCATGGCGTGCTCGGCACCTGGACTGAAGATATGGACGAGGATGGTTCGCCCTATCACATGACCGGGTCTGACCATCCCGTCACCAACGAAGAATTTCAGAATGTGGTCGGCGAACGCTCACCCTTGTGCCACCCGTCCGTGATGATGCGGCGCGATCTCGCGCTGGAGGTTGGCGGCTATCACGCGGCGTTCCGCCATTGCGAGGATTACGACCTGTGGCTCCGCCTCGCCAGCCGCACCAAAATCTGCTCTATCCCCGAACGCCTGCTGCGCTATCGCCACTCAGACGGGCAGGTCAGCACCAAACATATTGTTGAGCAGCAATATGGCGTCGCTGTATCTCGCCTGGCCTGGCAGGCACGCAATGGCGGGCGCGCGGACCCAACCGAACATCTGGACCATCTGCCCCCGTTTGAAGGGCTGGATGCCCTGTTCGGCATGGAAGGCCTGTCTGAGCGTGCGCGGGAAATGGTGGCAGAAGCCCTGCTCTATTCACCTGTTGCGCTGAAAGGGAATGGCTTTGGCATCATCGTTGATCACGTCCATGACAGCGCCAAGACGCGCAGCCGGATCAGCGGACTGCCCCGCACCATATTGCGGCTGATGCGGCTGGGCGAGCCGGTGCGCGCGGCCTCACTCGCCGCCGCCCTGATGCTGGGCTGAGCGCCCATGTCTGTCCGCATCGCGGCGCTCTGGTCAATGGGGGCTCAATATCTGAGCTTCATCATCCAGTTCGCTGTCAGCGTCCTGATTTCGCGCTTCTTCCTGAGCCCGGCCGAAGTCGGGCTCTTCTCCATCGCGCTTGCGGCGGCGCAATTGCTCGCCGTGCTTCAGGAATTCGGGCTGACGCGTTACATTTCCGGCACGCGCGATCTGGGGCGAGACGAATTGCGCACCTGCGCTTCAGTGGCATTGCTGTTTGCCTGGGGTGTAGCCATCGTCATCGCCCTGCTCGCCGCACCAATGGCGGACTTTTACAATGATACAAGGCTGGTGCCACTGATGCTGGTCATCGCCGGTTCCTATCTGTTCGTGCCCTTCTCGGTCATTCCGACTGCATTGCTCTCCAAGGATATGGATTTCCGGTCGCTTTTCTTCGTCAATGCCGGATCGACGGCGATCAACGCCGCACTGGCTCTTTCTCTCGCTGCCGCAGGCTGGTCTGCCGCTGCGCTTGCCTGGGCGCTCATCGGTCAAGCCGCCGCGCGTGCGATCATTGCGCAGATCATGCGCCCTGCGCCCCTCCCCTTCCCTTTGCGGCTGACCGGTGCGATGCCCATCGTCCGCTTCGGCTCAGCGGCCAGCGCGCTCTATGTCTCCGGCGCTATCGGCACGCGCACGCCGGACCTGATCGTGGGCAAGCTGATCACGCTTCATGCAGTTGGCCTGTTCAGCCGTGCGACGGCGCTCGCCGGCCAGATCGTCACTCTGGTATCTGGCGCGATTGGCGCGGTCTTCTATCCCGCCTTTGCCCGGCTGCGCGATGCAGGCGAGCCGCTGGCTCCGGCCTATTACCGCGTGGTCGCCAGCTATACGGCGCTGATCTGGGCCACCATGGCGGGGCTTGCACTGGGAGCCGAACCCTTGGTGCGCGCGGTCTATGGCGAGAAGTGGATCGAAGTCGCGCCCCTTTTGAGCTGGATTGCACTCAGCGAATTCCTGTTCGTCATGCTGCCGCTGCATGTCGATATTCCGATGCTGCTCGGGCGCACGGGCACGCTCATCAAGCTCAACCTGCTCGATACCGGTGCGGCGCTGGCCTTCCTCGCATATGCGTCTGCCCATGGCGTGGAAGCTGCCGCCCAATCGCGCATCATTTATGGGGCGGCGTGGGTGCTGGTCTATGCCCGCTTCCTGCAAGGGCTGATCGGATTTGAATGGCGCGTGATGGCAAAGCTCTATGCTTCGAGCGCCATTGCCGCGCTGGCGGCGGTGATCCCGATGCTACTCGCCTATCGCTTTTGGGTCAGTCCAGAGGCCATGCTGTTCTGGCAACTGGCGCTGGTCAGTGCGGCGGGCGGACTGTGCTGGCTTGGCGCGCTGGCGCTGCTGCGCCACCCATCATGGAGCGAGATCATGGCCATCGCCGGGCCGCTGCTGACCCGCTTTGCCAGGCCGCGCGCCGCCTGATCAACTGGCGATATAATCGCGCATCGCAGCAGCCTCAGCCTCGATCCGGTCGATCCGGAACTTCACCAGATCTCCGATTGAGACGAATCCCACCATCGCGTCACCATCGAGCACAGGCAAATGGCGCACACGCCGCCGCGTCATCATGGACAACGCCGTGAGGACCGCCGTATCGGGTGAAACCGTGATGACCGGGGTGATCATGACGGCAGAGACCGGCTTGGACAGGAAGGCATCGCGTTCGCCGGCCAGACCATGAATCACGTCCCGCTCAGAGAAAATGCCCACCACTTTGCCGCCGTCCAGCACGGGCATGGCCCCGATCCGCTTGGCAGCGAGTGCAGCGATGGCATCGGCCACGCTCGTCTCGGCAGACAACGCATGAACCGTGTCATCTCGCCCCTGAAGAATTGCCTTGATGGACATGGATCGGCCTCCTCTTCTGATTGTAGAACATCTTGCGCCAAAGCCCGGCAAAGGTCAAAAGCGGATCATGAAACATTTTTCCGCGCTCGATGACCCACAATATGCCGCTTTTGCCTGGGCGCGCTACCGCAAGCTGATGCTTGGTATGGTGGGCTTTTCAACGGTCGCCGTCGCGTTGATCATCACCTATCTCTATCTGACCGTGCCCTATATTCCGAAGCTGATTCTGGTGATGATCTTCATCGGGCTGATGTTTACGCTGATGCTGATGGCCGCTCTGATGGGGCTGGTGTTCCTTTCATCGGGCAGCGGGCATGACGAGGCCGTGATCGACTTTGCCGAGGAAGAGGCATGAACAGCCCCCGCGATCCCATATTGCGGGTGGTGCCCGAGCCGCAGGACATCAATACCAATGGCCATATTTTCGGCGGCTGGGTGATGTCCATGATGGACCGGGCGGGCGGCATCTATGCCTCTCGCCTGTCCGGCACACGCTGCGCGACGGTGGCGGTGGAAGCGATGACATTCCACGCGCCGATCCTGATGGGCGATCTGATCTCGCTTTATGCCAGCATCGAACGGCGCGGGCGCACCTCGCTCGCCGTCCGGCTTGATGTGATGGCAGAGCGCGGCCAGACGCGCGGTGAGGTGGTTCAGGTGACAACGGGCGTCTTCACCTTCGTGGCGCTGGGCGAAGATATGCGCCCTACCCCGCTGCCTCCGCAAGACTAAGCACCGCGCTTAGCGGTCGGGCGTCGTCATATCCTGTGTCGCAGAGGACAGGCCAAGTTTTCTTAATATAAGCCCTAGGATCACACCCGTCCCGATGGCGATGGTGAGATCAGCAAAGACGGTCAGCACTAGGGTCAGCAACAGCAGAAGCAGGTCTGGCCAGGGCATGGCCGCATGGTGCCGCCATTGATGCGGCTCGGTCATGTTCCAGGCAGTCAGCAAGAGCACAGCCGCAAGCGCGGGCATGGCGAGCATCCCGACCAATTGGCCCGCAACCATCATCAGCACCAGAATGGTAAGCGCATGGACGATCCCGGCGACCGGAGTCCGCCCCCCGGCGCGAACGTTGGTGGCCGTGCGGGCGATGGCCCCTGTTGCGGGCAATCCACCAAACAAGGCGGACCCGATATTGGCCGCCCCTTGCGCCAGAAGTTCGGCGTTGGACCGGTGCTGGCTGCCGATCATGCGATCTGCCACCATAGCGGACAGAAGCGACTCGATCCCCGCCAGAAACGCGATGATCAGCGCCGATGGCAGAAGATCAATGAGGATCGGGCCGCTCAGTGGCGGAAATTGCGGCATCGGCAGGCTCGTTGGCAAAGCTCCAAAACGAGCATGGATTGTTTCAACCGGAAGCCCTGCCATGGCCACCAGTGCAGACCCAATGGCCACCGCCACAATCAACCCCGGCAATTTCGGTGCGCGCTGGCGGAAGACGGTAATCAGAACGATGCAAAGCAAGCCCACCATCACGGCTGACGGATTGACCGTTGCCCGTGCCGCCCACAAGGTTTCCAGCTTGGGCAGGAAGTCCGCAGGCACCGGCCCGGTTACCAGACCAAACACATCCTTGAGCTGCGACGTGCCGATGATGATGCCGATGCCAATCGTGAAGCCGTTGATCACCGGTTCGGGAACCAACGCGACCAGCCGCCCCGCGCGCATTGCGCCCGCAAAGAGCAGGATGACTCCAGCCATCAGCGTGGCCGTCACCAGCCCCTGATAGCCATGCTGTGCAATCACATCATAAACGACCACAATGAACGCGCCTGTCGGCCCGCCAATCTGCACGCGGCTGCCGCCGAGCAGTGAAATCAGGAATCCGCCGACAATCGCCGTGACAAGACCAACCTGCGGCCCCGCCCCTGATGCAATGGCAATGGCAATGGAGAGCGGAACCGCCACCAGGGCCACCGTGATCCCGGCGGAAACATCCTGCTTGAAACCGGCGCGGGTATATCCTTGCAATGTTGTGAGCAATTTGGGTTTCATCGGCTCAGTCCAGCGTTCCAAAGACGGACTTGCCATCCTTGACCGTGGCGACCACGCGGATAGCATAAAGCTTCTCTGGCGCAACCTTGAGCGGATTCCCGTCCAATATCACCAGATCAGCCCGCTTGCCCGGCACAAGGCTGCCCTTTTCTGCATCCTCATGAATTTGCCATGCGGCGTTGATCGTGATCTGCTGGAGCGCGCGATAAGGGGAAACCCGCTCCAGCGGCCCCAATATATCGCCTGATTGCGTCCGCCGGTTCACCGAAGACCAGATCAGCCGCATCATGTCCGGCGGGACGACGGGCGAGTCATTATGGGCCGTCGGACGCAGGCCAATGCTCCATGCGGTGGCTTGCGGTGAGATGAAGTCAGCGCGCTTGGCTCCCAGAGCCACATCGCGGTGCCAGTCTCCCCAATAATAAGTGTGGTTGGCAAAAAAGCTGGGCTGAATGTCGAGCGCCTTCTGCTCATCCAGCTGTTCGCGGCGGACAACCTGATTGTGAATGGCAATGGTGCGCTTGCCTGCAAGGCCTTGCGACCTCACGCCATCGATCAGCGCCTGTGCCGCTTCGTCTCCGTTGACATGCACGAACACTTGCCAGCCATTTTTTGCAGCCTCTGCCAGCTTGGAATTGAACAGGCCAATGTCGATGGCCGGGTAGCCGCGATAGTCTGCGCCCTTGCCTTCGGGAGGCACCGGCACCGGATCATGCAGCCACGCCGTCCGGCCCTGCGGAGAGCCGTCAATCGTCAGCTTGATACCGCCAATGCGCAGCCGCCCGGCATAAGGCTTGCCAATCTGCGCGCGCACTACTTCGGGCCAATCCCGCTCAAACGAGACGAGCGCCACAGTATCAATCGGCAAAACGCCGCGCTTCGCCGCTTCGGCAAGAGCAGGCCAAGCCTCTGGCATCACCCGGCCATCCTGTGCAGTGGTTATGCCGTTCGCCGCATAGATTTTGAGGCCCGCCAGCAAGGGCGCGATCCCGGCTTCAGCCGTGGTGGGCATCAGCGGCTTCATCGCAGTGAAGAAGGCAGTTTCTTCCAGCACACCATCGGGCGTCTTGCCATCTGCTTCGCGCCGGATGACGCCGCCTGGCGGGTTGGGCGAATCCGCCGTGACCCCCAGCATCTTGAGCATGGCCGTGTTGGCCGCAGCAAAATGGCCGCTGGCGTGAACCACGAGCACCGGCTTGTCCGCGATGGCGGCATCAAGATCGTGACGGGTGGGGTGGCGTTTCTCCACGAGCGCTGAATCGTCATAGCCATTGCCCATGACAATCGGCATCCCCGGCGGCGGGGTATAGGCGCGCAACGCCGCCTGCAACGCGGCAATCGAATCCACCTTCCCGACTGGCGGCGGCGCCAGCTGCGCCAGCCCGGCGGTCTGCCCCACGCTGGAGACATGGCCATGCGCGTCTATGAAGCCGGGCAGCAGCGTCCGCCCCTTGAGATCGACGCGCACAGCCTTGCGGCCTGCCACGCGCGACACGTCCGCCAAAGATCCCAGCGCGATGATATGCCCGTCCCGAACAGCCAGCGCGTCCACGGTTTCAGGCGCGTCGCCCGCCAGCGTCAGTATGTCCCCGCCCGAATAGAGGGTCACGGCCTGATCTGCACCCTTCGCGACCGCCAATGAGGGCAAAAGCGCCAGCCCCCAGACCCAAGTCCGCATCTTCATCCCCAATTCTCCCTTAAACCCCGCCTATCAGGTCTCCAGCATCGCCTGCAAGACATTGAGCGGCATCGCCCCTTGCCGCAGAACAGCAGCGTGAAAACCTTTCAGATCACGGCCCTTGCGCGCCAGCCACGCCTTGCGCATCGCCAACAGGCGCAACTGCCCGAGTTTATAGCCCAATGCCTGCCCCGGCCACGCCATATAGCGTTCCACTTCGGCTGCCGCGCGCACCTCTGCCACACCCGTCATGTCCCGCATGGTGCGGATCGCCTGTTCGCGCGTCCAGCGCTTATGGTGGAGGCCGGTATCGATCACCAGCCGGATCGCGCGGAACAACTCCTCCTGCAATCGGCCCAGATCGCCGAGCGGATCATCGGCATAGGCTCCGCGTTCGGCCATTAGCCCTTCGGCATAAAGCGCCCAGCCTTCCTGATAGGCATTAAATGCCGCGATGCGCACCAACAGCGGCGCTTCTCCGCGCGCGAGCGCAATCGCACTCTGGGTGTGATGTCCCGGCACGCCCTCATGATAGCTGAGCGTGGGCAGGCGGAACTTCGGCACGCTCGCCATGTCGCGCAGGTTGATCCAGTAAATGCCCGGCCGCGTGCCATCGAGCGAGGGGCCATCATAAACCCCGCCGGCGGCGGATGCCTGCGTGGCTACCGGGATACGCCGGACGCTGAGCGCCTGATGGGGAATGAGGTCGGCAGGCAGCCAGTCCGCATAGCTGGCCTCTGCGCCAGTCACCCTGTCTCGCACATAAGCGAGCAGCGACTCGCGCCCGGCATCGCTGTCTGGAAACTGGTTCGCCGGGTCTTTGGCGAGCGCCGCCATCCGGTCTCCAATCGGGCCTTGTGTCAGGCCCTGCGCCGCAAGCAGCCGGTTCATGTCCGCAGCAATGCGCGTCACTTCATCCAGGCCGATGCGGTGAATTTCGTCCGGCGTGAGAGTCGCATCGCCCAGCGCCTGCACATTGGCGGCATAGAGGTCCGCGCCCATGGGCTGCGCCCACACGCCTGCCTCCGGCCTGCCCACAGGCAGCATCGCCGCCATCTCATTGCGCAGCGCAAGGAAAGCAGGCCGCACGCGCTTCTGGATGATCGCAACCGCGCGCCGTTGCGCGATCTGCCGGGTGCGGCGAGAATGCCCGGCCTCTTCGAGCCGCAGGGCGAGCGAGACAGCGAGCGGCTGCCGGTCTGCTGGCCCAGAGAGCACGGCATCAATCACCGGTAGAGTACGTTCGATCAGACTGCGCGGTGGTACGCAGCCCGAGCCGCGATCCGCGCGGATTTTCTCGATGACATTGGCAAAAGCAGACGGAAAACTGTCCAGCTTGTCCAGCCAGGCGTCCACCGCGCGGGTGGTGGAGAGCGATTGGCGTTCCATCATGATCGCCAGCGAATCAATGTGCGGCCCCGAAATCGGATTGACGAGATAGGGAACATGGCCGGAAAGGGTCAGCGGGTTGATGCGCCCATAGGGAATGCCCGCCGAACGCGTGCCATTTTCAAGAACAGCGGACATGGTGGCAAGATGGGTGGCAAGCGGCGATCCGCCCTTGATCCGTATCCGCGCCAGAGTATTGCGCCCGGCCTGAAAGGCAGCGCGCGCGGCCGCCTCTCCGGCAGGCGAATAATCATCCAGCCGCTGCGCCAACGGTCCGCCGTCCAGCGAACCGGCGGTGCCCGCATAGGTCGCGGTTTCAGGCATCGCCTCCAAAATCGAAGCGGCGATGCCCTCCAGCGGGCCTGTGTCTGGCAGGGGCGGTGGCACTTTCTTGCGGGCCAAGGCCGGGCTGACGGCAAACGCCGCCAATACTGCCAGACTTGCCCTGCGTGTGATGCGCGCCATGCCCCACCGTGACATTCGCAGCCATTCGCGGCAACAGGGAAAGATGAGCGATTTGACCGAAGTCCTGAATGAAACCGTCCAAAGCCCGATTCTGCTGGTGGCGGACCATGCCTCCGCTTATGTGCCGGATGATGTGGCGCTGGGGATTGACCCTGCACTTCTCGCCACGCACATCGCACTGGATATTGGCGTTGCGCCTCTGGGCCGGGCCTTGTGCGGTGCGCTCACCTGCCCCGGTGTGCTGGGTGGCGTGTCCCGACTGGTTGTCGATCTCAATCGCGAGGAAGAGGCACCACACATCATCCCCACGGCCAGCGATGGCCATGTGCTGCCCGGCAATGCCATCAGCCATGAGGCCCGACTGGCCCGCATTGCACGCTACTGGCAGCCTTATCACGCTCGACTGGCAGCGCAGATCGTCCACCAAAAGCCGCGATTGCTTGTTTCGCTCCACAGCTTCACCCCGAGTCTCGCCACCGCACCAGACGAAGCACGCCCCTGGCAGGTGGGCATTCTCTACAATCAGGATGATCGTGCCGCGCAGATCGCCATTCCGCTGCTTGAAGCCAAAGGCCTGTGCGTGGGCGATCAGCAGCCTTATTCGGGCCAATTGCTCAATGCGACGATGAACCGCCACGGCGAAGGCAATGGCATTGCCTATCTGGGGCTGGAGGTGCGGCAGGACCAGATTGGCGATGCACCGGGGGTCGCGCGCTGGGCCGAGCTGCTGGTGCCGGTGATCCAAGCCTGTGCGGATGCCTTGCACTAGGGGCGCGATTGCGCAACAGGCTCTCCCCATGACCGAAGCCACCACTCCCGCCTTTATCTCCGATTCCGATCTGGACAATCCGGGCTGGTATAATTGGCGCTTGTCAGACGAGCGGCGCTTCAACGGCCAGATCATGGGCAAGATGATCGTGCGGCTGGATGAGGATGGCAAGGCGCGCACGCGCATGTTCCCTGAAATGCGCCACACCAATTTGATGGACAATCTCCATGGCGGCATCATCCTTTCACTGATCGATGTCGGTATTTTCTCGGGCTCGCGCATGTTTGGCCTGATCGAGGCGGGTACGGCGGTGACGCTCGATCTCTCGGTGCAGTTTCTCGCTGGCGGCAAGGCGGACAGGCCTGTGGATGCGGTGGCTGAACTGCTGCGCGAAACCCGCCGCCTGCTGTTCCTGCGCGGCACTGTGGAGCAAGGCGAAGAGCTGATCGCCGCCTATTCCGCAACCATCCGGAAACCGTCGCGATGACAGGCGTGCTCGCCCGCTATCACGAATTGATGAAGGCTGGCGAACTGCGGCCCGACCCCGAACAGGAATCGGCGGCGGCTCTGCTCGGTGAGTTGCAGATCGCGCTGGAAGAAGCCACCAAACCTGTTGGCTTCCTTGCGCGCCTCACCGGGCGCAAGGCCACGGCCCCACGCGGTGTCTATCTGTGGGGCGGTGTGGGGCGCGGCAAGTCCATGCTGATGGACCTGTTCCATGAGTGCCTGAACCACCCCGCCAAGCGCCGCGTCCACTTCCATGAATTCATGATTGATGTTCATGCCCGGCTGCGTCTGGCCCGTGCGGAAGAGCGTGGCGATCCCATCCCCATCATCGTGCAGACGCTGGCGAACGAGGCACAGGTGCTCGCCTTTGACGAGATGGTGGTGAATAATTCGGCGGATGCGATGATCATGTCCCGCCTGTTCACTGGCCTGATTGATGCTGGGGTGACCATTGTCACGACCTCTAACCGCGCACCGTCAGACCTTTACAAGGACGGACTCAACCGCGAACATTTCCTGCCCTTCATCGCGCTCATTGAACGCACGCTCGACGTGCGGACGCTGAACGGCCCGGTCGACTACCGGCTGGAGCGGTTGCAGGGCATTGATGTGTGGCACAGCCCTTTGGGCGATCAAGCGACAGCAGATTGCCGCGAGGCCTTTTTTCGCCTGACCGACTATTCGCCCGATGATGCCGAGCATGTCCCGTCCGAAGATCTGGACGTGGGCGGCGGGCGCATTCTGCATGTCCCCAAGAGCCTGAAGGGCGTCGCCGTCTTCTCGTTCAAGCGGTTGTGTGCAGAAGCACGCGGCGCATCTGACTATCTGACCGTCGCGCGCCATTTCCACAGCGTCATCATTGTCGGCATTCCCAGATTGGGGCCAGACAAGCGCAACGAAGCCGCGCGCTTCGTAACGCTGATTGACGCGCTCTACGAGAATAAGGTCAAGCTGTTCGTCGCAGCCGATGCCGAACCGGCCGACCTGTACGAATCAGGCGATGGCCGGTTCGAGTTCGACCGGACCATCTCCCGCCTGATGGAAATGCAGAGCCGCGATTATCTGGCTGCCGGGCACGGCGAAGACTGAAATCAGGCCGCGTTCCGGCGCATCACGGCTTCATGCACCAGTTTGTGCGCATCGGGCGCAGGCATGGGGCGTCCGAACAGCCAGCCCTGAATCTTCTTGCAGCCCATCTGCGTGATCAGGCGGCATTCTTCTTCATTCTCCACACCCTCAGCAGTCGTCGACATGCCGAGCGAATCAGCCATGGCAACAACGGCGCGGATGATGGCGATACATTCAGGCACATTCTTGGCAGCACCCTGCACGAAGCTGCGGTCCACCTTGATCGTGCTGAACTTGGTCTTGGACAGATAGCCGAGCGAGGAATAGCCCGTGCCGAAATCGTCAAGCGCCAGACGGACGCCGAGCGCAAGTATGCGGTCCAGAATGGCGATGGCTGTCGTGCCATCCTTCATGAACATCGATTCGGTCACTTCCAGCTCCAACCGGTGCGGTGGCAAATTTGCCTGGCTGAGTGCGGAGACGACCGTGGTGACGAAATTGGCATCCAGCAATTGCTCGGCCGAAACGTTCACCGCCACGCGCACTGTGGAGGGCCAGCGGGCCGCTTCTATGCAGGCCGTGCGCAGTGCCCATTCACCAATCGGTCGGATCAGGCGCGCTTCTTCTGCAATCGGAATGAATTTGGCCGGAGAGACTGAGCCCAATTCCGGATTTGTCCAGCGCAGGAGCGCCTCAAAACTCTCGATCATATGGGACTGTGAGTTGACCACCGGCTGATAGTGCAGCTGGAGTTCATTGCGTTCGAGCGCACGGCGAAGCGCGATTTCCAGAACGCGGCGCTCTTCGGCATGGGCGTGCAGCTGCGTTTCATAGGCATGGTAGGAACTGCCACCCTGATCCTTGGAGCGATAGAGCGCCAGATCGGCAGACCGGATCAGCGTTTCCACCGTACGCCCATCGCGCGGGCCGATGGCCGAGCCAACAGACGCGCCAATGTAGAGGGTGTGATGATCCACTTCATAGGGTTGCGACAGATCTTCGATGATCTTGTTCGCAATGCTCACCAGCTGCGCATCATTCTTCGCATCCTTGATGACGACAGCGAATTCGTCACCCCCGATGCGACCGCACAGTTCGTTGCTGGTCATGATCGATTTGAGACGGTTGGACACCTGGGTAAGCAGTCGGTCGCCTACGGGATGGCCGAGCGTATCGTTGATCGCCTTGAAGCGGTCGAGGTCAATCATCATGAAGGCGCAGCGCCCCCGCCAGCGATCGGCATCGGCCATGGCCTCACCCAGCGCCTCTGTGATCTGGAGGCGATTCGGCAAACCGGTCAGCGTATCGAAGCGCGCCATGCGGTTGATCTTGTCCGCGCTGCGTCGCGCATCGGTCACATCCGAGCTAACGCCCCGGAAGCCCTGGAAATTGCCATTTTCATCGTAGCGCGGCGAGGCAGAGAGCTCCCACCAATGATGCTCTTCACCAATCTTGATGGGGATGACCAGATCGCTGAAGCTGTCCCGATTGATCATCCGCTCGGCCAGCTCGTGAAGGCCCTGGTGGAAATTGCCCGATTCCCAAGCCTCACCCGCCAGAATTTGGATAATCGGCTTGGTTTCGATATCAGTGGGGTCCAGATGAAGCGCTTCGGCAAAGCGCGGTGTGACATGCGTCAGGCAACGCTGTGTATCGGTCTGCCACATCCAGTCCCCGCCCGAATCTTCATATTCGCGCAGCAGCAGGCTGACGACTTCATTCTTTTCCTTGAGCGCGCGTTCGGCGTAGCTGCGCAGGATATATTCGCGAGCAGAAGCCAACGCGGCAGCAACCAGAACACCCGAATAAAAGGCTGCCAAGGCCCCGACCATGGGCAAACCATTCTGCCACATCAGCCAGGAAAGCCCGCCCCCGGTCAGCCCGATGAAGAGTGCCGCGCCGAGAGGAATCGTGGACTGGCCAAAGGCGACCGTGCCCATCAGGCCTGTCAGAACGGCCCAGATGACAAGCAGTTGATAAGGACTGCCACTGGTGCCGATAATCAGCGAAAGCGCCATCCACATCGCGCCCGAAACAACCAGCCCGCCCGTTTCGAAATGCAGATCCATCAGCGTCGCCGAGCGATGCGGGAAAATGCGCTGGCGCAGTTGCGGCACGGCAATAAAGCCGGAAACGGCCACCGTCAGCCCAAACCAGGACAGGATTTCGCGACTCGAATCGAGCCCGTTCAAACTCACGAGAATCGCGATTGCGGCAAAGGCGCTGAGGAACAACCTCACCAAAGCGAGGCTGCGGATCGCCGTGATCTGGTCCGCGCGCACGCGGCCCCATTCCGGGTTTTCGCCCTTCTTGAGACCGAGGATTGTGCTCCATCCGGCCTCAAGGTCGGCGTTCGACTGAGAGAGTTTCTTTGCCACACTCTATGTGTAGCGCGGAGAAGTTAGCGAAGCGTAACCGAGCGATTAGGCTTCGCCCGGAAAATCAGTCTTCGTCAGCAATGCGGATGCGCAGGCCGTCCAGCGCTTCGCTGAAATGGACCTGACAGGACAAGCGCGATTCGGCGTTGCGGTGCGAAGAGCTGTCGAGCAGATCATTTTCGTCTTCGCTCATCGGCTCAACCTTATCAGCGAACGCCGCATCAACATGGACGTGGCACGTTGCGCAGGAACAGCAGCCGCCGCACAGCGCGAGCATCTCGTCAAAGCCAGCATCGCGGATGATTTCCATCACCGAAAGGCCGTTCTGCCCTTCGATTTCGGTTTCGGTTCCGTCACGCGTCACAATCGTCAGTTTGGCCATTCCGCTTTCCTCTTGTATCACAAAGCCAGCTTCGCCAGCGTCGCTAAAGCGCAACGCGGCCAAAGGCAAGGGAGAGCCCGCTTTGGGACTGACATCAGATCAACTGAAAACCGCGCTGGACGCGATTGCGGCCATGGAACCACTTTATGCCAGAGCGCTGGCCGAAGCCGGATACCCCGAACCGCGCATCCGCCCGCGCGGTTATGAGACGTTGCTGCGCACCATTGTGGGGCAGCAGGTGAGCTTCAAAGCCGCAGCCTCGATCTGGGCCAAACTGGAGTCTGGACTTGGCGATCTGACGGACCCTGCCACAATCCTGCGCTCAAACGAGGAGGAGCTGCGCAGCTTTGGCCTGTCTCGCCAGAAGCAATCCTATGCGCTCAGTCTGGCAGGGCTGGTCGATGCCGGTACGCTCGATCTCACCGCCCTGCCCGCCGATGATGAAGAGGCAATTGCGCTTCTCACCCGCGCCAAGGGCATTGGCCGCTGGTCTGCCGAAATCTATCTGTTGTTCGCTGAAGGGAGGCCCGACATCTGGCCCGCGGGCGATCTCGCCGTGCAGATTGATGTGGGTCAGGTCATGGGCTGGGCGGAGCGCCCCAGTGAAAAACAGGTCCGCGAAGCCGGAGAAGCGTGGCGTCCGCACCGGGGCGCCGTCGCCATTTTTGCATGGCATCATTACAAGACCGGGGTGGTCTGACCGTTCAGACTCACGGAACTGAGCGGGCTCATTTGAAAGTGTGCGCCGCTCACTCTGAGTTGAATGGTTTGAAAATTTCGACACGTTTATATCTGAACTCAAGCTTCTACCAATGCCTTCGTAGATTTCATAATATTCTCCCATTCTTAATACGATGACTTTATAACATCAGAATGAACACTGGCCGAACACCCTATTCCACCTCAGAGCGCATCCTCTTTATAGGCGCTTTGATCAGCTTTTTGATCGCCTTTGTTGGCTATGGGCTTTTAGCATCGCCTTTGTCCTTCATATTGGTGATCTTGATTCTCCCTGCCTATTTCTTCATATCAATGCCCGCAGTTGCGCTGTGGATGCTGGGAACGTCCTTGACAAACGAAGGCCTGAGGCGCTTCGTACCCCGGCCCTTTTCAATTCCTGTGTCGTTCGCGCTCTTCACGGGAACCATGATACTGATCCCGTGGCTCGCCAATATTGGCACTCACCACCGCTACAACGAAGCTTTGGCAGACCGAGATATTCTGCCTGCCTCACCCGTGAAATTTTCGGGCCATGTCAGAATTCTGGCACCACAGGAGGCGGGGAAGTGGACCAAGCCCGAGGGCATGGATGGGGAAACGGCGGCAGATACCTATCCCTGGGCATGTGATGCGCTCTGCCTCGCAACACTCAGGGCGCCTGACGTCAAATCCGTAACAGTTGATCTTTGGACACCGGCAACAGCCCAATCTCGCCTGACCGCCCATGCGCGCTCCTTTATATTGGTCCCTCGCGCAAACTGCCCTGCAAACGCTGCAACGCCGGTTAATCCCGGCGGCCTACAGATCGACCGGCAGACGGAGCGAAGTGCCAGACCATCATTTGGCGCCATGGCCTCCAGCGCCGCCTGGACCCAGTGGCTTACAAAAGACGTATGCCTTGTAGAGCAACCAGCACGGACTCATGCTGATCAAAT
Organism: uncultured Sphingomonadales bacterium; assembly: GCA_937870585.1. Taxonomy (GTDB): domain Bacteria; phylum Pseudomonadota; class Alphaproteobacteria; order Sphingomonadales; family Sphingomonadaceae; genus Aquisediminimonas. The sequence goes on from CALMZE010000024.1 coordinate 15,462, forward strand.
TCTGGAGATTAGCGAATATATTCATGGTGCCAGTGAGTCTGCGCGGCCCGGGCGTGTGGAACGGCCGAAAAGCCCGACCGATATCAAGGTGCAGCGGGTTGAGTTGAGGACGGCATCGGGTCAGCCTCTTCTCCGCAAGACGGTCGCATGGACCAGACCCCTGACAGCAATACTTATTCCTACCATTGATGTGCCTTGGAAGGGGCCAACCACGCTTGAATTTGGGCGCACGACTTTGTCAAATGGGGATAGATTTGGCTCTTTCAACGCGCACCAGATATTGGCTGACCACACCGATCTGAACACGGGTTTCCCGGCTTTGAATGTTGATGACCTCAAGGTTCGTCTCAGAAAATTGGTGGCACAGCAGAGCATCGATAAAGATGATCCGGCGCTGGATTTTGTGCAGGCCTGGTTTGGTAGCCTTGAGTCCGGCAGCTCACCGCAGGACATTGAGTTGGTCAAAGCCCTGATCAAACATCCTTCGATCAAAGACTTTGCGGGCGTGGAGGCGTTGGTCAAGTGGCTTGGCGGCGAGGGGATCATGCTGCGCGATGCTGTTGGCTATCGACTGCTTCATGATCCAGAGCCGGGCGGCGGGCTGAGATATTTGTCACGGACCTATATGGCGATGCCGGAAGGCACCTTCCTGACCAGCACACCGACAGAGACAGCGATTCTGAGCGATCCGGACCGCCGCCGGTTTGCGCCGGGGCTCATTGTGCGCCAGTCTGATCGCGGGGCTGACGCAGTGCCGGAACTGATCAGCATTCTGCGCTTTCATTTGGCTGAATCGCGCGCGCGCCTTGATTCTGGAAAGAACGGGAGGCGCGCCGCCGAGATCGATGCCGTGCGCGTGGCCTTGTGCCGTGTGGGACCAGATGCAAAATCAGCCGTTCGGGACGTTGAAGCCCTGCTTGCACAAAATGACATTGACGTGACAACAGTGAACAACCAAATCTGGCTGCAGACTCTGGTTCGTATGGGCAAGCCGATCGCCGAGATATTCAAACCCGATGGCGATTTCGGCACTGATGATGAGTTTCGCGCAAGAATGCTATCGATCCGAGACGAACCTGATCCGAACAAATGGTGCAACCCTAACGCATTCTGAAGCGCGGAGCATTTCAGTTGAGATGGTCAGCCTTCAATTCCAGAATGATCGCAGCGACGCGATCTTGCCGCCCGGAGAGGCCTTATAGATGTTGATCGCCTTGAGCGGATTCTCGGTGCCGTCCGTATAGGTCATGGTCATGGTGACGTGCGCGGCGGCTTCACCCGCGCGCACGGCCATGAAATGCACATCAAAATCAAAGCTCTTCTGGAACGCCATGAACATGTCCCAGAAGGCGCTGATGGCGTCGATACCGCGCTGGCCTTCCCCGGTTGGATCCCAATCACAGGGGCCAACCGGGTCTTGCACCACGGCATCGGGCTCAAACAGAGCGAGCCACGCCGCCTTGTCCCGCGCCTTCACGGCAGACATGGACGCGATGGGCAAGGCGGCGGCGTCCATCAGAACTTCACGCCAAGCGTGACACCATAGGTGCGCGGATCGGGGAAGTAGCCGAGCAGCAGCCCGCCAAAGCCCGGACCGAAATCGATGAAGTTGGACGGATCCTGTTCCTTCGTCAGGTTGCGCACAAAGGCGGAAATTTCCGTCTTCACGCCACCCAGATCGAAATCGGTGAGCGCCGCGCGCATGTTGATAATCGTGCGGCCCTTGGACTTCGTGCTGTGGGCATTCTGATCAGACTTGGCTGCCGTCACCAGCGGATAGGGGAAGGTGTAGTAAGACGAGACATAGTTCAGATCGCCATAGAGATTGAACTTGCCCCAATCGCCTTCGGCCACCTTGAAATCCACGCCCACCGAAGCCGTGGTTTTCGGCGCGTGCGGGAAGGCACGGTTGTTCGACACATCCACGCCGCCATCAATGTAGCGCTTATATTTGGAATCGAGGAAGGCGAGCGAGGCATTGATCGTCAGCATGTCAGCCGGACGGGCCACAGCTTCGAATTCAAGACCCTGAATCCGCGCCGACGCCGCGTTGCGCACCACCGAGGAGGCCCCCAGACCAGCCTGGAAGATGGACAGCTGAATATCCTTATGATTGTCGCGGAAGGCCGCCATGTTGAAGATCAGCTTGCCATCCATCAGCTTGGTTTTCAGGCCCGCTTCAAAGCTGTCCACCTTTTCGGGACGATAGGGATCGCACAGTTCCAGCGCGCCGGTGGGGCACGCCGCAGTCGGCGCGGCAAAGGCGTTGGTTTCGCCGTTGAAGCCGCCCGATTTGAAGCCACGTGCAAAGCGGGCATAGACATTGACGTCTTCGGTCACCTTGTAGCTGAGCGTCGCAGCGGGCGAGAAGTTATTATACGTCGCGTCCGGCACGCCGCCATAAGGGATGTTGGCGAACACGGTCGGCGTCGTGATGCCGTTCGCTGCATCATAATTGACGCGGAAATAGCGGCGGATATCCTTCTTTTCATGCGTGTAGCGCGCACCGAGCGTGAGCTTCAGCGCATCCGTCAGGTCATAATCAAGCTGCGAGTAAAGCGCGAACGCCTTGGTGTGCGAGCCATAATCAGACTGGAGATCGGTGCCACCACCGAAATAGACTTGCGGCCCAAGCGTTTCGGCCTTTTCCTTGAAATAGAAGCCGCCGAGCACATAGCTCAATTTGTCATCAAGCGCTTTGCCCGCCAGCTGAAGTTCCTGGCTGAATGCATCATAATCCGTGATGCGCTGGGTAAAGGCCACCTGCATCGGCGAGCCGTCCAGATCGAGACCGTCCGCCCATTTGAGGTTGCGATAGGCGGTGACAGATTTGAGGGTGGCAGCACCCAGTTCCGCTGTCAGCGTGAGAGAATGGCCATAAGCGCGCGAGCGCTCATACACGTCCCCATTCATGCTGGCGACGGACTGGCGCTTGGGATTGGCATATTTCTCCAGCGGGAAGAACGCTCCGCCAAACGGATAGGAGACCGAGGCCGGATCAAACAGATCGCGCGGATCGCCATTGCGGTTGACGCTCAGCAACTGCGCGAAGGGCGGGCGCTGCTTCTGCTTGTTGTAATCGAACGTGTAATCCGCCGTGACGGCGTCGCTCAGCTCGGCGCGCAGTTGGCCCATAAAGCTGACACTATCCAGCGTATCGGTGCTGTTGACCTTGTTGGGCAACGCGGTGAACACGCCAGCCACGGGGTTCGGCACGATTTTCACATAGCCGTCATGCTTGGTGTACTGGCCCGAGACCTTGGCCGAGAAGATGCCCATGCGCGGCAGATCGAGCACGCCCTTCACCTTCAGCGCATCGAAATTGCCATAGGTGACTTCAGCCGAACCGCCCGCTTCGCCGCTCGGCTTCTTGGTGACAAGGTTGATGGCACCCGCCAGCGCGTTGCGGCCATAAAGTGTGCCCTGCGGGCCGCGCAGCATTTCCACACGTTCCAGATCCGCGACGTCAAAGATCGAGCCCTGCGCCTTGGCGATATAGACGCCATCGAGATACAGGCCGACCGCCGGTTCCCATGTGATCGCCGGGTTGATCGTCACCGAACCACGGATCGAGATTTGCGAAATCGTCTTGGAGGACGGCGCGCGTTCGATCTTCACGTTCGGCGCAATCGCACCGAGCGCGTCGATGGAGGCGACGCCGCGCGATTCGAGATACTGGCTGCCCACCGCCGAGATGGCGATCGGAACATCCTGCACATTTTCGGAGCGCTTTTGCGCGGTGACGACAATATCGCCCAGACCGTCAGATTCGGCCTCTTCCTGCGCATAGGCCGGAGCCGCAACGAGCGCGAGACAGCCGCACAGGGCCGAGGCGGACAGAAAACGAAACATGGAAACCTCCCTTTGGATTCTGGTTCGAAACGCGATTTGCGTAAATCACAGGCGAAAAACATACGCTTAATATGCTTGGATTGCAATCCAAACTGCATTAGCATCCATGTAACGGTTGGTTCATTACGCATTGGAGGAGCAATGGCAGATGTTGAGACCGGCCACTGGCCCTATGTCTTTGCCCCCTCTGCGCCGCTTTCCCCTCAAGGCCAGGCCATCACGGACTGGGGACTGGCAGTCGATGCGCCGCTCATCCTGGCCGATCCAGATGCGCATGACTGGGCCGGGGAAGCCGACGTGCTAATTGCCGGGCTCGGCGGAGCCGGTGTGGCCGCTGCGCTCGACGCGCTCGAACGCGGCCTGAGCGTGATCGCGCTGGACCGCTATGAAGGCGGCGGTTCATCAGCGGCGAATGGCGGCGTCTTCTATGCAGGCGGCGGGACCAGCGTGCAGGCCGAAGCGGGCGTTGAGGACACGCCGGACACTATGTTCGCCTATCTGAAGCTGGAAACAGCGGACATTGTGTCCGACGCGACCTTGCGTGACTTTTGCGAGACGAGCCCTGCCACGGTTGACTGGATGCGCGGCCATGGCGTGCCGTTTGAAGGCAGCCTGTTCACGGGCAAGACCTCTTACCCGCCGCTCGACAAATTCCTCTACCATCCTGATTCCAGCCTGTCCGCGCCCTATCGGGATGTCGCCAAGCCCGCCGCGCGGGGCCATCGTGGCGTGGGGCGCAATGGCAAGCTCGCCTGGGGGCTGGGCAAGTTCATCTTCAACCCGTTGCGTGATTCAGCCTTGAAGCGCGGGTTGGTGCTCCACCGCCATGCCGAGGTGAAGCAGCTCGCGCTCGACAGCACAGGCCGCGTCATCGGGCTGCGGGTGGAGCGGATTGTGGACCCGGTGCAGAGCGCCCGCTTTTCCGATCTCACCGCGCGGGCGGACAAATGGTTTGCGCTGCTGCCCCCCACATTGCCCGGCGCGCCCCTGAGCTATGGCCGGGGTTACAAGCTGATGGCCAAGGCGCTGGAAATCGAAGCGAAACACCGTGTCTCGCACTGGTATCGCGCAAAGAAGGGCGTGGCGCTCTCCGGCGGCGGCTTCATCGTCAACAAGGCCATGGTCGCGGCGCTCGCCCCCAAATATAGGGACGCGCTGCCCAATGGCACGCTGGGCGATACCGGCAGCGGCATCATGCTCGGCGTTTCAGTGGGTGGGGCCACTGCGCTGATGGAGCGTGTATCGGGCTGGCGCTTCCTCAATCCGCCGCTCGCCTGGTCGCAGGCGATCCTCGTTAATGGGCGCGGCGCGCGCTACGTCAATGAAACACTTTATGGCGCGGCGATTGGCGACAAGATGGTCGAGGAGAATGAGGGCCGGGGGTATATTATCCTTGATGCCGCCGCGCGCAAAGCCGCGCTCAAACAGGCGTTCGGCAAGGATGTGCTGGGTTTCCAGCGCGACATCACCCTGTTCAACTGCCTGATTGCCGCCACCAAGGCCCGGACGCTCGACGGACTTGCGACCAAACTTGGCATGGACGCCACCACATTGCAGCAGACGGTTGCCGACTATAATCGCGCGGCGCGGGGAGAAATTGCCGATCCTTTCCTCAAATCCCCGGCCGAGATGGCCGAAATCGGCAGCGGGCCTTATTATGCCATCGACGCTTCGGTGGACAGCAAGGCCTTCCCGCTCGCCTGCATGACCGTGGGCGGTCTGGTGGTTGAGGAGGAGAGCGGTCGCGTCCGCCGCGCGGATGGTTCGTTGATCCCCGGCCTCTACGCCGCTGGCCGCAACGCCGTGGGACTGTGTTCGCATCTTTACGTGAGCGGCCTGTCCTACGCGGATTGCATCTATTCCGGGCGCCGCGCCGCCCGCCACATCGCAGGAGACTATACATCATGAGCAGCCTTGAAGCCCGGATCGACCGGCTCGAATCGCTGGACGCCATTCGCCAGCTCCCCGCCAAATACTCGCTGTGCCTCGACATGCGCGACATGGACATAATGGTGACCTTGTTCGAACCCAATGTCCGTGTCGGGCGCGAGCAATCGGGCCGTAAGGCGCTGCGGGCCTATATGGACGGCACGCTGCGCGCGCCCTTCACCGGCACGTCGCACCATATTGGCGGGCATATCATCGAATTTGACGATCCCGACCATGCGCACGGCATCGTCTATTCCAAGAATGAGCATGAAACCCCGGTTGAAGGCGGCGCGGACGAATGGGTGATCATGCAGATGATGTATGTGGACAATTATGTCCGCGTGGATGGGCAGTGGTTTTTCGCCCGCCGCCTGCCGCTCTATTGGTATGCGACCGATCTCAACAAGCCGCCCGTGGGGGGAAACAAGATGCGCTGGCCCGGCACTGAGGCGGTGGAAGGCAATTTCCACAAGCTCTTCCCCAGCTACAATGAGTTCTGGGCGCGCAGCGGGGATCATGACGGCCCTGTGCCCGAACCGGCCCCGCTGGAGAAATTCCTCGAAACGATGCGGCGCGGCGCGGAAGCGCCCAAGGTGAAGGTGCGGGCGGAGTAATCAGGCCAGTTCGGCCAGATATTGTAACATCAGCCGGTTCACCTCATCCGACTTTTCAAGCTGGATCAGGTGCCCGGCACCCTTGATCATATCAATCCCGCGCACATCGGCGTGATGATCATGGATGGCGGCCAGAGGGTCGTCTCCGTGCCACGCCTCCAGATCGACATCATGATCGCTGCCGATGAACCAATAGGGGCATTGCGTCTTGTGGCCGCGCCAGGGCGTGCGCTGGTGCCAGCGTATGTCCATCGCGCGATACCAGTTGAGCCCACCGAGAAAGCCTGAGCGTTCATAGTCCGCCGCGATGGCTTCAAACTCCATTTCGCTCAGCCAGACCCAGGGGAAAGGCGGCGCTTCGGGCAGGGCATCGATATAGGTCGTGCCCGGCGGATGCTGCCACACATCGAGGTAATGAAAATCACCCGACAAGGCGTAGAACACCCGCGACAGGAACAGGCGCGGCGCGGCATCCAGCGACGCCTCCGCCACGCCAACGGGCCTGAAATAATCGATATGAACGAAATGGTCCTGCGCCCATTCGGCGGCTTCCTCCAGCGGCGTCTTGTCAGCCCGGTCCGGATAATGCGGATTTTCGAGTGCGATGATCGCGCGCACCCGCTCCGGATGCTGATGTGCGAGATCGAAGATCGTGAAGATGCCAAAATCGAGCCCCGCAAACACCGCGCTGTCCAGCCCGAGATGATCGAGCAGCCCGGCGAGATCGCCCGCCGTTTGCACGCAATCATAGGCGGCCGCCTCAACCGGCGCTTCGGTTTGCCCCATGCCGCGCATATCGGGCACAATCACGCGCCACCCGGCCTCCAACAGCGGCCCGATCTGGCGGTGCCAGCTGGCCCATGTGTGCGGGAAACCATGGCACAGCATGATGGCAGGCCCCTGCCCGGCCTCCACAAAATGCGTGGCTATGCCGTTGATGCGGGCGAAATGATGCTGCACCGCGATCATGCGCGCCTCCCTACCAGACCAGATTCAGGCGTTCGAACCCCATGACCGATCCGCCGAACACGCCCGCAGGCGGAGCATCGGGATCGAGCCCGAAATCGGGAATCCGCTTCAGCCATTCTTGCAACGAAATCATCACTTCATGCTTGGCCAGATGAGAGCCGACGCAGCGGTGGGGGCCGACGCCGAACGTGACATGCACATTGATCGCCCGGTCCAGATCGATCGCATCGGGATTTTCAAAAATGGCGGGATCGCGATTGGCCAATGTGTTGGGCAGGATCACCCGATCATTCCGGCGCAACGTAACGCCCTTATAGGTGCAATCATGCGTGACGCGGCGATAGAGGTTGGATACGGCATTGATCCGCATCAATTCTTCAATCGCGCGATGAAAGGCATCGGGATCGTCCAGTCGCTCCCGAAAATGCGCGCGCTGCGGGCGTTGTGGCCAGATAGCGCCAGATATAGGCCATGGTGTTCGTGACCGTGTCCAGCCCCGCGACGAACAGCAGGAAGCCGCAATTGAGAATATCCTCCCAAGCGTGCGGCTGGCCATCGGCATCGCACGCAGTCACGATGGTGCTGGCAATATCCGGACCGGGATTGGCCTGCTTTTCGCGGAACAGGGTCTCCAGTACGGCGTAGATATCATTAAGGTTCTGTGCCCGTTCCGCCGGGTCCGTGCTGCGGAAGAAGACATTCGCCAGCACGAGAAATTCATCCAGCCGCTCTTCGGGCAGACCAAAGAGATAGAGGAAGGTGCCTGTAGGGAAACGGGCCGCGAAATCACCTATAAAATCGCAGCGACCGCAATCCGCAAAGCCCTCGATCAGACGCGCCGCTCGCCCGCGCAGTTCATCACCCATGGCGCGGACGGCAACCGGCGTGAAGAGCGGCGCGAGCAGTCGGCGGAACACATTGTGCGCGGGTGGATCAACGCCCTGCGGCTGCACGACCGGAAATGGCTCAATTGGCGGAATCGGCGTCTGATAGGTCGAGAATGTCTCGTGGTTGCGATACCCCTCCACAATGTCGTCATAGTCCAGAAACACCCAATGCCCGCCATTATGAGGCGTGTAGAAGATGCGCGGCACATCGCGGCGGACAAGATCATGCCAGATCTCCGCCGGATCGGTCACGCCCGCTGGAATATGGAAGAAATCAAAATCCACCATCCGCTCGGGCGGGACATGATCCGGAGCCGGGGGCTGCCAGAGCAAATTCATTGTGCCGACACGCGCAGGGCGCCTTCCGGGCAATTTCGGACCGCAAGCCGGGCCTTGTCTTCCCATTGAGGCGGCACCTCAGCATTCAGGATCACGCATTTGCCTTCCACGGCATCAGTGGCAAATACCTCCGGACAAATATCTTCGCACCGGGCATGGCCCTGACAAACATCCAGATTGACATGCACCCGCACTGACCCTCTCCCATTCGATCTGTTTCCAAAGCGAGTAGATACTTACATTCGCACCAGATCAAGTCTAGCGCCGTTGAGATTCACGATTGCAATCATTTCGGTCTATGAACCAAGCCCCACGACGGGAGCATTGGATGATTTGCCTGTGACTGACAGACCTCCAAAGAGCGCAGATTGAACCGCCACCCCCGGCCTTTGTCGCGGCAGGGCACAGGCTCACCGCTACGGCGCAAAAGCATGTCTTGAGGCGAAGACTCGCCGTTAAAGCCGGATTGACTCTGCGACACTAAATTGGGAAAAGCGCGCCGCAAAATAAGGCGTCGCAAATCGGGTCAGGAGTATGGGCATGTCCGGCAATGACGAGGAAAATGGAGCTCTGTTTCCGGACCGCGTAGGGGACCGCTTGCGCGCTGCGAGGCAAAAGGCCGGGCTCGACTTGTCAGATATTGCCGCCCGCACCCGGGTTCCACTGCGGCACCTGACCGCGATTGAATCAGGCGATTATTCGGCATTACCCTCTTCCACGTACAGCATAGGATTTGTACGCGCCTATGCCCGCGCCATCGGTGAGGATGAAGCCGCGCTGGCACAGGATCTGCGCGAGGAGCTGGGCACCGCTACACCGCTGGAACGCTCTCAGCCGGTCGGGCTGGAAGAGGTTGAAGCCCGCGCCGTGCCTCCCATGCGATGGGTGTGGATCGCGCTTCTTGTGGCCGTCATCATTGGCGGCGGCTATGCGCTGATCCGCAATTTCAAGGCAATGCCTACCGAAAGCGCCGTTCCAGAGAGCGTCAGCGAGGATGCAGGCGAGGCCGCGCCAGAGGGGGGCAACACAGCCGCCGCGCCTGCCGCCGTCAGCCCCAAGGGTTCGGTTCTGCTGACCGCCAAGGATGCGGTCTGGCTGCGCATCTATGACGCCAATGACAAGGTGTTGTTCGAAAAGGAAATGGCGCGCGGCGAAACCTTTGCCGTGCCGGCAGAAGCCAATAATCCGATGATCCGCACCGGCCGGGCTGATCTGATCAGCGTCACGGTGGATGGCAAGGAAGTCGCACCACTGGGGCCGCCGGAACGCACCATCAAGAATGTTGGCATCAGTTCAGCGGCTCTGTCTGCCCGCGTGCCTGAGCCAGCTGCTGCGACGCCTGCGACAAGTGCCGCATCGCCATCTGCGGCATCGGGGGCTGCGGCGGCAGCGCAATCGCAGGTGCAACCATGACCCTGCAATCCGCAAAGCATAACAAGAGGATGGAAGCCATGCGAACCCTGACCTGCCTTGCCCTTCTGCTGGCAGGCACCAGCCCCGTGGTGGCAGCGGCGCAAACGGCGACTGCGGTCTCCCTGCGTGTGGACAAGCTCGAAAAGGAAATGAAGGCGGTTCAGCGCAAACTTTGGCCGGATGGCCTTCCAGTTCAGCCCGAAACGGGCGGTGCCCCGAGTGGCGAAATGGTCGGCAGCCCGGCCAGCAGCGCCGTGATGGACCTGACATCTCGCGTGGATGCGCTGGAATCGCAAATCAAGACGATGACCGGCCAGATCGAGCAATATGGTGTCCGCGTGAAGCGGCTTGAAGATGGCCAGAAGAGTGCTGACGCTCGCCTGACTGCGCTGGAGCCCAAAGCCGCACCGGTTGAGCCTGCCCCGGTTGCGCCCGCTCCCGCAGCCATCGCTCCGGCTCCGGTCACAACCCCGAAGCCCGCAGCGGTTGCGCCAACAGCAGCAGCGGCCCCCAAGCCCGTGGCGACACCGCCCGCAGCCGCACCCAAGCCGACGCAGACCGTGAAAGCGGCCACCACCACCGATCCCAAGCGCAAGGCTCTGGTCGATGCCGTGCCGATTCCAGTGACAAATGACCCGGTGGAAGACAGCTATTCCTATGGATTTCGCCTCTGGTCTGCCAAGCTCTATCCGGAGGCTCAGCGTCACCTGAAGGATTTCACAGAGAAATATCCCAAATATAGACGCGTCAGCCATGCCCGTAATTTGCTGGGTCGCGCCTATTTTGATGACAAGCTCTACAATGCGGCGGCCAAGACCTTCCTTGGCAATTATCAGACCGATCCCAAGGGCGAACGGGCCTCTGAAAGCCTGTCCTGGCTGGGGCTGTCTCTGATCAAGCTCAATCAGCTGACGAACGCCTGCAAGGTCTATAGCGAATTCGACACCGTGTACGGAACGAACGCGACGGCAGAGGTCCGCGCGCGCGTGGCAAAGGGCCGTGTTGACGCCAAGTGCCCCGCCTGAGGACGCCGTTGCCCGGTTCTCGGGCGATGTCGAACGCCTGCTAGGGCGGGGATCGACCGCGCGGATCGGGATAGCGGTTTCGGGCGGGCCGGACAGTCTGGCGCTGTTGCTGCTCGCTGCTGCTGCGGCTCCTCAACGCATTGAAGCCGCCACAGTTGATCACCAATTGCGCCCTGAAGGTGCGATGGAAGCCCGCTTTGTGGGAGACGTGTGCGCCGCGCTCGGCGTTCCCCATTTCATTTTCACCCTCGATCCGTCATCGCGCGGAACGGCCAATGTCTCGGATTGGGCACGGCAGCAACGCTATGCGGCGCTGACGGTCTGGATGAAGAGCCGGGCGCTCGACCTTCTCTTTACGGCCCACCATGCCGATGATCAGCTGGAAACGCTGCTGATGCGGCTCAACCGGGGCGCGGGCGTAGCGGGTCTGGCTGGCGTGCGCGCCCGGCGCGGGGCCGTGGTGCGCCCTTTGCTGGGTTGGCGAAAGACAGAACTTGAGGCGTTGGTGCGGACATGCGGGCTCGAATCTGCATGGGATCCCAGCAACAGCGATGACCAGTATGACCGCGCACGCTTGCGCAAGGCACTGGCCACTGCCGACTGGCTCGATCCTCTGGCCGCTGCGAAATCGGCAGCCGCTCTGGAACAGGCTGAGGCCGCCCTGCAATGGTCTGCGCAAAGGCTGGAGGCAGAGCGGCTGGCGCACAGAGACGGGGCCGCCACGCTCAACCCTGAGGGCGTGCCCCGCGAGTTGGTCCGCCGATTGCTGCTCTCGGCACTCAGCCACATCAATCCGGCAGCAACGCCGCGCGGCGATGAAGTGGAGCGGCTGATCGATGCACTGAGCCTGAGCGGGACCGCCACTCTGGCGGGCGTCAAATGCCGGGGTGGCACCCTCTGGCAGTTCACACCGGCACCGCCCCACCGGGCCGGGCGATGACACCAACCGGGAAATCGCATCAATTCGTCGCGCCGTTGCATTGTCATTAATCTTGGATGTCCTACATATCAGCCATTCATCTTTGGAATCTGATGCCATGAACGACGAGAACCCCACACCGCCCAACGCCTGGATGCGCAGTCTGGCCATCTGGATGGCGATCCTGCTTTCGCTGGGGCTGATCGTGACAATGATGGACGGGCGCGCGCGCGAGGCGAATCCGGGTGCAATTGCCTATTCGGAATTCATCGCCAAGGTGGATGAAGGCTCGATCCGCGAAGTCGAGATTATCGGCGATGTCATCGCAGGTACCACCACCAATGGTGAGAAGTTCAAGGTCTATGCCGTCCCCGATCCGTCGCTGACGCAGCGTCTGGCGGACAAGCGCGTGCGCTTTTCAGGCAAGCCCGAAGAAGGCCCTTCGATCTGGGCCGTCATTCTCTACCAGTCTCTGCCGTTCCTGCTGATCCTCGGCATCGGTTTCTTCATCATGCGCCAGATGCAGAAGGGCGCGGGTTCCGGCGCGATGGGCTTTGGCAAATCGCGCGCCAAGCTGCTCACTGAAAAGCAGGGCCGCGTGACTTTTGACGATGTGGCTGGCATCGACGAAGCGCGCGAGGAATTGCAGGAAATCGTCGAATTCCTGAAAGACCCCGGCAAATTCTCGCGCCTTGGTGGCAAGATTCCCAAGGGCGCACTGCTGATCGGCTCGCCCGGCACTGGCAAGACGCTGCTCGCCCGCGCGATTGCGGGTGAAGCCAATGTGCCCTTCTTCACCATCTCAGGCTCCGACTTTGTTGAAATGTTCGTCGGCGTCGGCGCTAGCCGCGTGCGCGACATGTTTGAACAGGCCAAGAAAAATGCCCCGTGCATCGTCTTCATCGACGAAATCGACGCGGTGGGCCGCCATCGCGGCGCGGGTCTGGGCAATGGCAATGACGAGCGCGAACAGACGCTCAACCAGCTGCTCGTTGAGATGGACGGCTTTGATGCCAATGAAGGCATCATCATCGTCGCCGCCACCAACCGGCCCGATGTGCTGGACCCCGCTCTGCTGCGCCCCGGCCGGTTCGACCGTCAGGTGACGGTGCCACTGCCCGATGTGGATGGCCGCGAAAAGATTCTGGGCGTCCATATGAAGAAGGTGCCGCTCGCGCCGGACGTGGAAGCGCGCACATTGGCGCGGGGAACGCCCGGATTTTCGGGCGCGGACCTCGCCAACCTGGTCAACGAAGCAGCCTTGCTCGCCGCGCGGCTGGGCAAACGTCTCGTCTCCATGGCGCAGTTTGAGGCCGCCAAGGACAAGGTGATGATGGGCACCGAATGGAAGTCGCTCGTCATGACCGAAGACGAAAAGAAGATGACGGCCTTCCACGAAGCCGGCCATGCCTTGATCGCTTTCCTCGAACCGGCCTCCGATCCGATCCACAAGGCCACCATCATCCCGCGCGGGCGGGCGCTGGGCATGGTTGTGCGCCTGCCGGAGCGGGACAGCTATTCCTACCACCGCGACAAGATGTTCGCGAACCTCTCGGTCGGCATGGGCGGTCGCGTGGCGGAAGAGCTGGTGTTCGGTCATGACAAGGTCTCGTCTGGCGCCTCCGGAGACATTCAGCAGGCGACCAAGCTCGCGCGCTCGATGGTCACGCAATGGGGCATGTCGGACAAGCTCGGTCCGCTCCAGTATGAAGAGCAGCAGGGTGAAACCTTCCTGGGCTATTCGCAGACGCAGCGCCACCACATCTCCAACGAGACGGCGCTGCTGATCGATGCGGAAATCCGTGCGCTGGTAGAAGGTGGCTATAAAAAGGCCACCACACTGCTCAAGAAGAACATCAAGAAGCTGCATATTCTGGCTGAGGCGCTGCTGGAATATGAAACGCTGACCGGAGACGAGATCAAGGCGCTGATGACCGATGGCACCAAGCCCGACCGGACCGATACCGGTGGCGGCAAGGTTCAGCCGGTTCGCACAGCCGGGTCTGCCATCCCGAAGACGCGCAAGCGCGGCGTTGGCGGCACAGCAGCACAGGGAGCCTGATGATGAAGCGATTTGCTCCTGCCCTTTTGGTCAGCCTGATGGTGGCAACACCGGCCCATGCAGAAATGTCGGTCGACATGTTTCTCCAGCGTTTCATGGCGGTTCAGGCCGGGAAAGACCCGCAGGGATCAAAGATTCTGCGCGGCGAAATGGATCGCGCGGCCCGCACCTTCCAACAGCGCGTCCAGTCTGGCGCGATCCGCGATGTATGCGTGCAGAATGGCGGCACGCTGGAGCCGCAGCAGATCGTCAATTATTTCCGCAGCCTGCCACCGCAGCAGCGCGCCATGACCAATGTGACGAACGGCTTTTACGGAGCGATGAAGAAGCGCTTCCCTTGCTGGTAAGCGGTCGCCCTGCGTGACCATTTACTGCGACGAATCGGGCGGTGTCGGGCGGGGTGTCATGACCTTGGCCGCGCTGTCCATTGCCGCAGAGGATGCAGCCTCCGTCCTGCACGCTATCCGGCGCGCCACAGGCATTTCAGGCGAGCTCAAGGGCAGCCGGATCGATCTGGAAACCCGGGCCTTCGTTTTCGATCAACTGGACTTGGTGCGCTGGGATTGCTGCGTGTCGATCGCCATTTCGGCGACGACGCCCGATCAAGGCGCGGATCGCGGCGAGCATGATATTCACGTCTATTCCGCCCTGCTGGAAGCCTCAATCCTGCCGCTGGTGCCACCCGGCGGGCAGTGCGCGGAAGTTGTGATCGATGACGGGCGCTACTCGGATCAGGTGCTGGGCCATATCCGGCGCGACATTGCGGAGATGATCGGCCCGTGCGGATTGGCATCGCTGGCAGACAGTCACCGCTCTCCCGGTCTCCAACTGGCCGATGTGATCGCCAACAGCTTCTTCAACCGCGCGCTGCCGTCTGACAGACAGGGGCCGATTGCGGGCATCGTCCAGCCCCGCATGGATGCCGGACGCATCCGGATGCGGGTGATTGCGCCGCTGAGTTGAACGCATCGCGCGACGAATTGTTGCGTCGCAACAAAATTTCGCACTTGCACAATTCGAATCACGTGTCAGTCTGATGACATGAATGGAGCCTTTGACGAGATTCGCGGTTTTCCCGGTGACACAGCGGGGAGGCCGGAATTCGCCCCGCTCACCCACTGGCTGGAAACGATGCCCCGCGCAGAGCTGGAGCGGCGGCAACAGGCTGCAGAAGCCATGTTCCGCCAACTGGGCATCACCTTTGCCGTTTATGGCGATGCAGAAGCCGATGAACGCATCATCCCGTTCGACATTGTGCCGCGCATCCTCACAGCCCGCGAATGGACGCGCCTGAGCGCGGGGCTGGAACAGCGCGTCTTCGCCATCAATGCCTTTCTGGATGATATTTACGGCGCACGGCGCATTCTGGCGGATAAGGTGATCCCTGAAGAGCTGGCGCTCTGCAATCCGCAGTTCCGGCCCGAAGTGGCGGGCGCGCATCCCCCGCACAACATCTGGGCGCATATTTGCGGGATTGATCTGGTGCGGACCGGACCGGATGATTTCTGGGTGCTGGAGGATAATGCCCGCACACCCTCCGGCGTCTCCTATATGCTGGAGGACCGGGAGGCGATGATCCGCCTGTGCCCCGAACTCTTCCAGATGTTCCGCGTGATGCCGGTCGACAGCTATACCGACCTGCTGCACCAGACGATGCAGCGCGCCGCGCCCGTTTCAGCCGGGGGCAATCCGGTGTGCGTCATCCTGACGCCGGGCCATTACAATTCGGCCTATTATGAACACAGCTTTCTGGCGGACACAATCGGGGTCGAACTGGTCGAACCCGCCGATCTGGAAGTGGATGACGACCGGGTGTGGATGCGGACCATCACCGGGCGGGTCAAAGTGGATGTGATTTACAGGCGGATCGATGATGATTTTCTCGATCCGCTTTTTTTTCGCCCGGATTCGCTGCTCGGCGTGCCCGGCCTCATGGCCGCCTATCGCGCGGGGCATGTTTCGATCATCAACGCGCCGGGCACAGGCGTGGCGGATGACAAGGCGATCTATTCCTACATGCCGGAGATCGTCCGTTACTATTCGGGCAGTGACCCCATCCTCCCCAATGTCGAGACATGGCGTTGCCGCGAGCCAGACGCGCTGCAATACACGCTGGACAATCTGGAGAAGCTGGTCGTCAAGCTGGTCGATGGCTCGGGCGGCTATGGAATGCTGGTCGGCCCGACCTCATCAAACGCAGAAATCGAAAAATTCCGCGCGATCCTGTTGGCAGAGCCGCACCGTTACATCGCGCAGCCCACGCTGGCGCTCTCCACCGTGCCGACTTTGGTGGAGCAAGGCGTGGCCCCGCGCCATGTCGATTTCCGCCCCTATGTGCTGACCCAGCCCGATGGCGTGAAGCTGGTGCCGGGCGGACTGACGCGCGTGGCGCTGAAGGAAGGCTCTCTGGTGGTGAACTCCAGCCAGGGCGGTGGCACCAAGGACAGCTTCATTCTGGCGGATGAGGGGGCGGTGTCATGCTGAGCCGCACCGCCTCCTGCCTCTATTGGCTGGGCCGCTATGTCGAGCGCGCCGAATTCACCGCGAGACTGGTGGAGGCAACGCTGCGGCTTGATGCGCTCTCCACCCGGCCATCGGGCGAACAGGCCTGGATGAGCGCGCTGACCGTGCTGGGGGTGGATGCAGACTATCTCGCCACGGGGGGAGCGATCACGCAGGAATCGGTCACGCATTTCCTGACGCTCGATACCAGCCATCCCGGCTCGGTCGTTTCCTGTCTGGATCGCGCGCGCGACAATGCCAAGGCGGTGCGGACGGCCCTTTCCCGCGAGGCCTGGAGCTCGATCAACCGGGCCTGGCTGCTGTTCCAGGGCCGCGCCGCGCCGGGAGATACGCAAGACACGCTCGAACTCGTCCAGCAGGCCGAAAATGAAACGCGCGGCTTTGACGGCGCGGTGGGGCGGATGCTTCACAACCCCTCCAGCTGGTTCCTGAAGCTGGGCGAAAGCGTGGAGCGCGCCGACAGCACGGCGCGGCTGCTCGATGTCAAATATCACCTGTTGCTGCCCGAAGGCGAAACCGTGGGCGGCGTGGTCGACCGCGATCAGTGGCAGACGATCTTGCACACCGTCTCGGCCGTCAACGCCTATCGCTGGCTCTACCGCGATGGCTTGCAGGCGGCGTCGGTGATCGAGCTGCTGGTGCTGCGGCGTGAGATGCCTCGCTCTCTGGCGGCGAGTTGCGAAGAAATTGTCGCCATGCTGGGCGAGCTGGGCCAGCTGACAGGAACGCAGGGCGAGGCCGACCGGCTCGCCCGGCGGCGGCTGGCGGCGCTGCGCGAGGCGCGCGTCTCCTCCATCATCGGCGGCGGGCTGCATGAGTATCTGACCGCATTCCTTCATGACAATGCCGCTTTGGATCATGCCATTGCGCGCCAGTTCAGGTTTTTCTGATGCGCCTCTCCATCGACCACCGCACCCGCTACAGTTTCAGCCAGCCCCAGGCGCGCGTCGTGCAACTGCTGCGCATGACCCCGCAGGATGATGGCGCGCAATCGGTGATCAACTGGTCCATCGACGTGGATTGTGATGCCCGACTGAGCAAGGGGCGCGATGGCTATGGCAACATCACGACCATGCTCTATGTCGATGGCCCCGTGGATCATGTCGAGATCATGGTAAGGGGCGAAGTGGCCACCGATGCCTATGCCGGGCTGGTCTCGGGAACGCTCGAAACCTTGCCCCCGGTCCTGTTCCTCCGCCAGACCGCGCTGACACGCGCGGACGCGGCCATTCAGGATTTTGCCAACAGCGTGTGCGGGGCCGTTTCGTCCCCGCATCGCCGGGCCGAAACGCTGAACGTTGCCCTGTTCGAGCGGCTGGGCCTGCGCGCCGGCCGATCCCCCAAGACGCGCACGGCAGCCGAGGCCTTCACGCAAGGCGGAGCGAGCACACGCGACGCCGCGCAGGTGATGATCGCCGCCGCCCGCGCCGCCGGGCTGCCCGCCCGCTTCGTCTCCGGCCATTGCCTTGATGGCCCCAATGCAGGCAATCACAAGACCGCCCATTGCTGGGTAGAGGTGTTTGTGGAGGGTACAGGCTGGATCGGCTTTGACCCGTCGATGGGACGCCATCCGGGCGAGACCTATGTCCGCGTGGCCATTGGGCTGGACGCGAGCGATTCGACACCCCTCTCCGGCACCCGTATGGGCGGCGGTATTGAAGAGCTGGACGTTGCCGTGCATGTAGAGGCCGGGCAGGACCAGTAACGATAAAAGGGGGGATGGGGTGACCTATTGTGTGGGCATGAGCCTTGAAGAAGGCCTTGTCATCATTGCAGACACACGCACCAATGCGGGCGTGGACAATGTTTCCACCTACAAAAAGCTGCACACCCTGCTCGATGAAGAGCAGGATCTGGTGGTGGCGGCTTCTGCGGGCTCGCTGTCTGTCACGCAGGCCATGCTCTCCATTTTGAAAGAGGGGCTGGAACCCCAGTTTGAGGGCGCGCCGCGCCGCTTTCTCTATCTGGCCCCGTCCATGTTCCGGGTCGCCGAACTGGTGGGCGAAGCACTCTCCATCGCCCGCCGCGAGGTGGGCCGCACGCTCGATGGCACGGGCATCAATGCCGATGTCTCGCTGTTGCTCGGCGGGCGCATGGGCGATGAACCGCTCAAGCTTTATCTGATCTATTCGGAAGGCAATTTCATCGAAACGCAGCAGGATTGCCCCTATGCGCAGATCGGAGAACTCAAATATGGCAAGCCGGTGCTCGACCGGGCCTTGCAATGGGATTCGCCGCTGGACGAAGCCGTCAAGGTCGGCCTGATCTCGTTCGATTCGACCATGCGCTCCAATCTGTCGGTCGGGCTGCCGCTCGACATGATTGTGATCCCGTCGGACCGCGATCGCGCGCCAATCCGGCGCCGGATCGACGCGCATGACGAATATTTCCGGATGCTTTCGGCCATGTGGGGTCGGCTGCTCAACGAAGCCCGGCACCAGGTGCCAGACCCACCCTTCATGCGAGAGTGACGGGCAGCACGATCAGCGCTAAAACTGCTTCAACGCCTCAGCCGCGGACTTGCCCGCCGGGGAATCTGGCGCATTCTTGACCGCAGCTTGCCACGCCCGCTTGGCGGCATCAGGCGCGCCACTCATGATCGCAATATTGCCTGCTTCGAGCGCGACTGCGGCGTCATCCGGTGAACGCTTGGCCGCCTCCTCAATATCCGCCGCTGCCCGCACCAGATTGCCTTCGCGACGGGCGAGCGTGGCCGATAGCAGCCACGCCAGTGGATCAGCTGGGATGAGCTTGATCGCAGCATCAATATCGGTGCGGGCCAGAGGAAATTCGCCCAGAGCCGCAGAGGCGCGCGCACGATCCAGATGTGCCTCGCCCTCATCCGCGCCCTTCAGCAGGCCGGATGACAGCGCGCTGTCGAGCGCGTTGCGCGCCTGACGGTGCAGCCCCCCGGCAAGCGCTGCATTGCCCGATTGCACCCAGAAGCCCGCTGAACGCCCATCGCGATTGCGCTCTGCCTCTTTGGCAGCGAGTTCAAACGCCAGCTGCGCCGCCGGCCAGCGTTTGAGCTGTGCATAGGCAAGGCCCAAACACAGCCGCGCGTTCAGCTCTCCACCGGACAGCCGCCAACTTTCAGCAGACCGGATCGCGGCTTCGGCATCGCTTTCAACCAGCGCTGCACACTCAATGAAGCGCTGCTCCTCAATACCGGGAGCCTTGGCGGGTTCGGATGCGGCAAGCAGCAGGAACGGGATCAAGCGGAGACTCCAAGGCTGGCGACCGTGCGCACCAGCAGATCGAGATCCTGAGGGCGCGACAGGCGATGATCGCCATCCTTGACCAAAGTCACCTGCACATCGGCTGAACGAAGCGCGGCTGCGGTGCGCACGGCAATCTCCCACGGCACGCTTTCATCACACTGACCATGCAGCAGCCGCACCGGCGCATCGATGGCGATCGGACAACCCAGCATCAGGCTGGCCTGCCCGCTCTCCCAGAAGGGACGGGTGAAGGCCATGGGATTGGCCATGTAAGGCGATGCGCGGTAGAGCGTCGCATCAACCAGCGCCGCCCGTTCGGCGGGGCCGAAGCTCCATTCGGTAAAGTCCGGTGCCGCTGCAATCCCCACCAGCGCGGCAACGCGCGATCCCAATGCCTCCGCCAGCATCAGTGCGATCCATCCGCCCATGGAGGAGCCTATCAGCACAAGAGGCGCTTCAGGCGCGAAATGATCGATCAGAACCGCCGCGTCGTCACGCCAGCGCGTCAACGTGCCCTCAAGAAACGCGCCTTCGCTTTCCCCGCAGCCCGAATAATCGAGGCGCAGCATCGCGCGACCGTGCGAGGAAGCCCATTGATCCAGCGCGCTGGCCTTGTCCCCGGTCATATCAGACGCATAGCCGGGCAGGAACACCAACACCGGCCCTGTGCCGGTCCGGAACCGCGCGGCCAAGCGAACCCCATCGCCGCGATCCATCAGGCTCAATGTCATGGCTTGTCCTTGCTTCCCGGATTGACCGACACGCCATCCTTATCCAGCCGCACATCAAGTTTCACGCCGCCAATGCCCGATTTGAACGTGACGCTCGAATCATTGCCCAGTTCGATTTCGGGCGCATCAATGTCGAGATCGAGCGGCGGCAGCGCGGGCAGATCTGGTTCGGTCTTGCCCGGCTTGGGCTTGGGTGCGGCAGGACGCGCACCCTTCACCGCCTGACTCATGAAATCGCGCCAGATGCGCGCGGGAATGCCACCGCCCGAAACACCCTTCAGCGGCTGATTGTCATCACGCCCCACCCACACGCCGACCACCAGATCGCCCGCAAAGCCAATGAACAAGGCATCCCGGCTGTCCTGCGTCGTCCCGGTTTTGCCATAGGCCGGAATGGCGAGGCGCGCGGCACTGCCCGTGCCCTGATTGACATTGGCCTTGAGCAGGGTGAGCAAGCCGTCTTCCACATCGCTGCCAAAACTGCGCTGCGGGCTCAGCAAACTCTCGAAAAAGCCCTGCTCTTCCGGCTTGAGCGCGACGGGTTCAACCGGCCAGCGATTGGCGGCAACCCCGGCATAGGCCGCCGTCAGTTCGAGCAATGTCACGCCAGACGTGCCAAGCGCCAGACTGGGGTCACCTTTGGCCAGCGCGCTTTTGATGCCCAGATCGCGCGCCGCACGGATCACCTTGTCACTGCCCAATTGCGTGTAGAGGCGAACCGCTGCGGTATTGCTGGAGGCCGCGAAGGCCCGTTCCAGACTGATCTGGCCGCGATAGCGCCCGTCGCTATTCTTGGGGCGATAATTGCCGGTGGTGATTTCGCTATCATCCACCATGTCTTCCGGACTCATCCCTTCACGCAGGGCCGCTGTATAGACGAACAGCTTGAAGGTGGAGCCGGGCTGGCGCAGCGCCTGCGTGGCGCGATTGAAGGGCGAAGCCTCATAATTGCGTCCGCCGAGCATCGCGACGACTTCGCCGTTGGGCCGCATTGCCACCAATGCCACCTGCGCATTGCCCAGCGGCGCGCGATTTATGGCGTTGCGCGCAGCGCGTTGCAGACGGGCGTCGAGCGTGGTCTTCACCTTGGCGGTGCCATAGCTGTCACCTGCCACATCACGCGCCTGCTTCATCGCCCAGTCTGCAAAATAGGTGCCGGTCGGGAGTGTCGGGCGGAACCGCTGATCGATGCTGGCCGGCACTGTTGCCGCTGCCGTTTCCTCCGAAATCGCGCCCGTCGAAACCATCGCGTTGAGAACCATCTGCGCCCGCTTGCGCGCGCCCTTCATGTTGCGCGTGGGGGCGAGGCGAGAGGGGGCCTGCACCAATCCAGCCAGCATCGCGGCCTGAGGAAGCGTCAGCCGTTCGGGCTGGCGATAGAAATAATGGAGCGAGGCGGCCCGCAGGCCGTAAATATTGTCCCCGAAATAGACGTTGGAGAGATAGCGTTCAAGGATCTGATCCTTGGTCAGCCGCGCTTCCAGCCAGAACGCGATCAGCATTTCGCGCGCCTTGCGGGTGTAGCTGCGTTCCGAGGACAGGAAGGTGATCTTCGCCAGTTGCTGCGTGATGGTGGAACCGCCCTGAACCGGCCCGCCTGTGAGATTGTTCCAGAAGGCCCGCGCAAGCCCGCGCGGATCAACACCCCAATGCGTTTCGAACCGCCGGTCTTCAATCGCCATGAACGCCTGTTTCACGTGCGGCGGCAGCTTGGCCACCTGCACCGGCGCTTCGATGATCGCGCCATTTTGCGCAATCTCCTGCCCGTCTGCTGCGAGCAGCGTCAGGCGCGGCGGCGCAAGCGGTTCGAGCGATTTGGAAAGCGGCGCCGTGATCAGCAGCCAGCCGAGCGTGACGATGAACAGAAGCGCAAGCGCACCAACAATGCGCTTGGTCCACAACCAGCGACGCGGCCAGGGCGAGGGTGGCAAGAGCGCATCGTCACCGCCCGGCGGGGCGGATGGATCGTCATCCTCCCACGCGTCGTCCCACTCCTCCCCGGAGTCCGCGTCATACTCGTGCGGTTGCGTCATGACGCCAATATCTATCGGGCGCGTGGAGAATTGCAATGCGCGATCAGAAACCTGCCGGTTCCGCGCGCCAGACTGTCTGTCAGAAGCTCATTTCATCATAGATGCGAGACAGGTCTCCGCCCCACTCATCCGCATATTTGTCCAGCAGAACATCGGCGGGAGATTTGCCGGTATCGGCAATGGTGTGGAGCGGGTTGAGGAACGCGGTTTCATTCTCGCCCATGGAATTGACTTCGTCGCGTGCGGCAAGCCCGTCATGCGCAATGGCCAGCACCTGTTTCGCCAGCGCCTGAAAATCGCCGCCACCCGGTGCTGCGGTTTGCAGACCGTCGCGCGGCACCGCACTGCGGATGCGGAGATGATCTTCAATGGTCCAATCCTTGACCAAATCCCACGCCGCATCGAGCGCGCCCTGATCATAGAGCAGACCCACCCACAAGGCAGGAAGCGCGCAAATCTTGTTCCAGCGCCCGCCATCAGAGCCGCGCATTTCAAGGAAGCTCTTCAGCCGCACCTCAGGGAAAGCGGTCGAAAGATGATCGATCCAGTCTGACAGGAGCGGCGTCTCACCCGGCAACGCGGGGAGTTTGCCGTCCAGAAAATCGCGGAAGCTCTGCCCCGCCGCGTCGATATATTTCCCGTCGCGGTAGACAAAATACATCGGCACATCGAGCGCGTAATCGGCATAGCGTTCATAGCCGAACCCGTCTTCGAACACGAACGGCAACATGCCCGTGCGCGCCGGATCGGTATCGGTCCAGATATGGCTTCGATAGGAGCGATAGCCGTTCACCTTGCCTTCGGTGAAGGGCGAGTTGGCGAACAGCGCGGTGCCCAGCGGCTGCAGCGCCAGCGAGACGCGGAATTTCTTCACCATATCCGCCTCGCTCGAATAATCGAGGTTGGTCTGGATGGTGCAGGTCCGCAGCATCATATCGAGCCCCATGCTGCCCACGCGTGGCATGTGGCGCAGCATGATGGCATAACGGCCCTTGGGCATGATCGGCAGTTCGGCGCGCGTCTTGTCCGGCCACATTCCGACGCCAAGGAAGCCCAGACCCAGTTCCTCACCCACTTCCTTGACCTGCTTGAGGTGACGGCCGGTTTCAGCGCAGGTTTGATGGAGATTTTGGAGCGGCGCGCCCGAAAGTTCGAGCTGACCCGCCGGTTCAAGACTGACCGTGCCATCCTCTCCGCCCAGCGCAATGACGTTGCCGCCCTCCATGATCGGTTCCCAGCCATAGCGGGTGAGCGCCATCAGCAAATCGCGGATGCCGCCCGGCTCATCATAGGAAGGCGCACGCCGGTCTTCGCGGCGATAGACGAACTTTTCATGCTCGGTGCCGATGCGCCACCGCTCTCGCGGCTTCTCCCCGCCCGAAAAGACAGAAAGGAGATCATCGCGCGATGTAATGCGCGGATCATGCTTGTCAGAACCGGTCCGTGTGCTCATCGCCGTTCCTTAGGCGCGAAGCACAAGGCTGTGAACAGGTTTTATCATGCAACCGGATTACTTATTCTGGCGATAATCGGCGATAACATCGCCACAGGCGCGCAACTCTTCCTCATGGCCCGCTTCGCGCCAGCTTTCCGCCAGAGCTTCGGCTTCCCATTGCTGCATGGCGGGATGGGCGATGATATGATCGACCCATGCGGCCCCCTTGCCCACGTCCAGCCCATAAGTGCGCACGCGCCACGCCACCGGCGCGAAGAACGCATCGACTGCGCTGAATTCCGCCCCTGCCAGATACGGCCCGCCAAAGCGCGCCAGCCCTTCTTCCCACAGTTCGCGAATGCGCGCGACATTGGCAGCGAGCGCACTGGACATCGGCTTGGGCTTTACCCGTACGCCCACATTCATCGTGCAATCATTGCGGAGCGCGGAAAATCCGCTGTGCATTTCCGCCGCCGCACATTGCGCCCATGCTCGCGCGTCCGCATCAGTCGGCCAAACACCACTATGCCGGTCTGACAGATAGAGGGTGATGCCCATCGAATCGTGGATCGTTCGCCCTTCGTGCAGCAGCACCGGCACCTGCCCCGTGGGTGAAAAAGCCCGGAACTCAGCATAATTGTCCGACTTGATGAAGGGTTCCAGCCGGTCTTCAAACGCCAGACCCAAACCTTTCATCAGCAGCCAGGGCCGCAGGCTCCAGCTCGAATAATTGCGGTTCGCGGTGATCAGCGTGTAGGTCATGCGGGCTCCGGATCAGTCGGCAAAGCGAGGTCTGCCTCAATATGTCGCGCGGCAAGGAAATAGTGAAGCGAGGACCAGAGATAGAGGCTCGCCGCCCCAGCCATCGCCCAGGCGAGCGCATGGCCGGGCGTGGGGGCCACGGTCTGCAAGGCATCGCTCAAGCCCCCCATCAGCAAAGGCCCGAACCCGCCGCCCACCAGAGAATAGACCAGCCCCGTAAACGCCGCACCCGTCGCGCGCATCCGGGGGTGGAGCATATTGTGAAAGGTGGAGAAGGTGGTGCCCATATAGGTATATTGCACCAGCGCCGCGATGCCGATCAGCGTGACGGCCCAGAAGGCGTCACTATTGGTGACACCGACGATGTAAATAGGAGTCGCCACCAGCATCGAGATTGCCGGGATCAAGGCATAGGCGCGCGCATTGGTGCGGCCCCAACGATCCCCCAGCCAGCCTGCTGCGGTGATGCTGAACGCCGCGGGCAGGCTGGCCACCAGCCCGGAAGCCGCTCCGGCCTCAACCAGTGAAAAGCCGAACCGGCGCGCCAGCCATGCCGCCACAAAGGCGTTGAGGCCAAAGCCGATCATGGAGGCAATCGCGTTGCCGATCAGCATGTGCCGCATCGTCCGCCGCTCCCAATAGCGCCACAGCACCGCGCGCAGCGGCGGCACCGCGTCCACATCGGCCACAACGTCATGCTGCCCGCGCGGGGGCTCTTCAACGAAGAGATGGAGCAATATGGCAAGGATGACGCCGGGCACGGCAGCGGCATAAAGCGCGTATTGCCACCCCCAGCGCGCTGCGATCATCGATCCGCCCAAAGCGCCGATCAGCGCACCAATCGGCGCTGCGAGGTTGATGACAGACAGCGCCGTGGCGCGCCTTGATGGCGGGAAATAGTCCGAAATCACCGATCCCGTCGCAGGCAGGCCGACCGCTTCCCCCACCCCCACGCCAATGCGAGCGAGCAGCAGCTGGACGAAATTCTGCGCCATGCCTGTAACAGCCGTCGCCAACGACCACAGGAATGTGCCCAGCGCGATCAAGGTCAACCGGCGGGACCGTTCCGCCACGCGCGCCACCACAAGCCCCAGAATTATATTGAGCAACGCAAAAGCCAGCCCGTTGACCAAACCGATTTCGGTATCGCTCAAACCAAACTGCGCCTTTACCGGCTCCACCAGCACATTCATGATGATGCGGTCGGTGAAACCGATAATGCCGATTCCGGCAAGCAGGGTCAGCGCCAGCGCGGGCGACAGGCGGCGCGTAGGGTGGGCAGGCATCAACTCTCCGTCTCTTTCACCCTTCTCTGGCGAAGCGTATCGGAGTGTGCAAGCGAACTTGCCCTAGGGCCGCGCAATCTTACGCAAGGCATCTCCAGACAGGAGAGGCTTGGCCTGTCGCAGGATATGGTCGCGGACCTCAGGGTCAATCAGGTCACGTTCGTGCAGCAGGTCGATCTTGAATGCCAGATCGCTTTCCTCAAATGCCGCCCCGAGCTTCAGCATGTCATGGAGCGTGATGGGCCCGCTCAGGATCAAATCCAGATCAGAACCACGCCGCGCCGTTCCAGAGGCGCGTGAGCCAAACACATTGATCGCGTCAATTTCACCGGCGAAAGCCGAAGCGATCTCCGCAATCCGGCTTTTCTCGGCAGGCGTCACGGGTTCAGACGCACGCGCCACGGCGAAGCTCATCCTGTTCCAGCGCCGAAAGGCAGGCCGCGAACCGACTTTCGATCAACGCCAACCCCTCGTCTCGGATGGCCTGATTGTAGGTGTGCGACAGTTGGTTGCGCAATTTGCCCATCGCCATCCACTCGTCAGCATCAGCGATCAAGCCTGCGGCATAGGCAGCCCGAATGGTCGATCCGGGCGTCAGCGCCTCTGGCGCCGCCAAGTCCTCGGTCAGCAGATCGGCCAGCAGCTTCCAGCCAAGCTCCCACGCCAGTTCAAAGCGCTGGACCATCCCTGCTTTTTCAAGTTCACTCAAAGGACGCTGCGTGCGCAGTTCGATCCCTTCCCGCACCCCATCCATGGCTGAAGCGAAATTCTTCAGTCTCAGCCTTGAGCGGGGAATAGCGGGTTCGTTCATTCAGCTTTGATACGCCGCCGTCGTCTTGGCTGCAATCTCTTCTGCCGTCACGCCGGGCGCGGTTTCCACGAGGCGGAAGGGGCTATCATGATCGGCGCGCTGGAACACCGCGAGATCGGTGATGACCATGTCCACCACATTGCGACCGGTCAGCGGCAGCGTGCATTCAGGGATGAATTTGGGCGTGCCGTCCTTGGCGCAGTGATCCATGACCACGATGATCTTCTTCACGCCCGCAACCAGATCCATGGCGCCACCCATGCCCTTGATCATCTTGCCCGGCACCATCCAGTTGGCAATGTCTCCCATTTCAGAGACCTCCATCCCGCCCAGCACGGTCAGATCGATATGCCCGCCGCGGATCATGGCAAAGCTCTGTGCGCTGTCAAAATAGGCGCTTTGCGGCAATTCGCTGATTGTCTGCTTGCCCGCATTGATCAGGTCCGGATCTTCCTCTCCGGCAAAGGGAAAGGGGCCGATTCCCAGCATACCGTTTTCGGATTGCAGCGTGACATTCATGCCGGCCGGAATGTGGTTTGCCATCAGCGTGGGGATGCCGATCCCCAGATTGACGTAAAATCCGTCCTGCAATTCGCGCGCCGCGCGGGCAGCCATTTCGTCACGTGTCCAGGCCATTATGCCGCCTCCCGTTCCCGCACAGTGCGGAACTCGATCTTCTTGTCATAGGGGCTGCCCACAATCAGGCGCTGCACATAGACGCCCGGCAAATGGATGCTGTCGGGATCGAGGCTGCCCACCGGCACGATCTCTTCCACTTCCACCACGCAGACCTTGCCGCAGGTCGCAGCCGGTGCGTTGAAGTTGCGCGCCGTCTTGCGGAACACCAAATTGCCGGTCTCGTCCGCCTTCCACGCCTTCACAATGGCGAGGTCCGCAAAGATGCCGCGTTCCAGAATATAATCCTGCCCGTCGAAATTCTTAACCTCTTTGCCCTCGGCCACTTGCGTGCCGACGCCGGTCTTGGTGTAGAAACCCGGAATGCCAGCGCCCCCGGCGCGCATCCTTTCGGCCAATGTTCCCTGCGGGCAGAACTCGACCTCAAGCTCGCCAGCGAGATACTGCCGCTCAAACTCCTTGTTCTCGCCGACATAGGAGGACAGCATTTTGGCAATCTGGCGCGTACGCAGCAGCTTGCCCAGTCCTTCGCCATCAATGCCTGCATTGTTGGAAGCAACCGTAAGGCCGGTCACGCCGGACGCCACGATGGCGTCGATCAACCGCTCCGGAATGCCGCATAGGCCAAATCCGCCACTCGCAATCAACATGCCATCGCGCAACAGGCCGTCCAATGCCGCTTCGGCATTCGGGAAAATCTTGTTCATGGGTGCTCCTCCCCGCAGTTGCACCGCGTCTACGCGCGATACGGCGAATGCGGCAATTGCAATCACCGCCCCGCCCCATGCAAGACCTGCAATCACTCCCCCCTTGCGCCATGGGCCAATCCCCGCAACACTGGTCAAAACAGACTGAAATGGAGAGCGAGCATGGCAGATTTTGAACTGGTGACCGATGGACTGGCCTTTCCCGAAGGCCCGGTGGCAATGCCCGATGGCAGTGTGATCCTGACCGAGATCGCCGCGCAGCAGATCACGCGCGTTTATCCCGATGGACGCAAGGAAGTGGTGGCGAAGACTGGCGGCGGCCCCAACGGGCTTGCCATGGGGCCGGGCGGCAAGCTTTATTGCACCAATAATGGCGGCTTCAACTGGGCGCGTGGCCCCAAGGGCGAATATGCGCCGCACGGAATTGCCGATGATTATGATGGCGGGCGCATCCAGCGCATCGACATTGAAACCGGCTCTGTTGAAACCGTCTACAAGACCGGCGATTTCGGCTGCATCCTGCGCGGCCCCAATGATCTGATGTTCGACCAGCATGGTGGCTTCTGGTTCACCGATCATGGCAAGGAAGATTTCAAGACACGCTGCCACGACATTGTCGGCATCTTCTACGCCAAGCCCGATGGCAGCTTTCTGGAGGAAGTGATCTTCCCCTCTGCCAACCCCAACGGCATCGGCATCTCGCCCGATGGCAAGCATCTTTATGCCGCTGAAACCTACACCTGCCGCGTGACCAAGTTCAACATCACAGAGCCCGGCAAGGTGGATGGCACGGCAGGTGCGGGCGGACCCGGTATGCCAATCTATCGCCCGGCAGGCTGGAAATATTTTGACAGCCTGGCGATGGAAGCGAGCGGCAATGTGTGCGTGGCGACCATCGGCGAAAGCGGCATTTCCGTCGTGTCTCCCGAGGGCGAGCTGGTCGAGTTCGTGCCGACCGATGATATTTTCACCACCAACATCTGTTTTGGCGGCGCGGATATGCAGGATGCGTGGATCACGCTTTCAGGGAGCGGACGTCTGGTCAAAACGCGCTGGAATCGCCCCGGCATGAAATTGCAATATTGAAGGACACCCCATGGCCCGTCTGCACAGCGAGCGCCATCTGATCGAACGCGTGGGCTGGCTCCGCGCGTCCGTTCTCGGCGCAAATGACGGCATCGTCTCCACCGCCAGCCTGATCGTGGGCGTAGCGGCGGGCGGGGCTGCGCCGGGCACGATCCTGCTCACCGGCCTTGCCGGGCTGGTCGCAGGGGCCATGTCGATGGCGGCGGGCGAATATGTCTCGGTCAGTTCGCAGGCAGACAGTGAGCAGGCCGATCTGGAAAAGGAGCGTGCCGAGCTTGCAACTCAGCCTGAGGCGGAGCGCGAGGAGTTGGTGCGCATCTATCAAGCGCGTGGGCTTGAACGCGCCTTGGCCGAACAGGTCGCCGATCAGATGACAACGCACGATGCACTCGCCACGCATTTGCGCGACGAACTCGGCATGGCGGCACATACCGCCGCGCGCCCGGTGCAGGCAGCGGTTGCGTCCGCTGCGGCGTTTTCAGTCGGCGCAGCACTTCCGCTCGCCATGGTTCCGGCGTTTAGTGGACCGAACTTGCCATGGATCGTCTCGGGCGCGGCGTTGCTGTTCCTTGCGATCCTTGGCGCGGTCGGTGCCAAGGCCGGCGGCGCACCCATTGCCCGTGCGGTTCTGCGCGTGACATTCTGGGGCGCCTTTGCCATGGCCGCCACAGCCGCCATCGGTTCGCTGTTTGGCACCAGTGTTGCTTAGGAAGACTGACCGTTCATGACATACACGACAGTGATTTTCGATTTCGGCGGGGTCGTCACCTCCTCGCCCTTTGAAGCGTTCAATCGGCTGGAGGCGGAGCGTGGCCTGCCGCACGATCTGGTCCGCCGCGTCAACAGCACCAATCCGGATACCAACGCCTGGGCGAAGTTTGAGCGCGCTGAAATCGATGCCGATGCCTTTGACGGCCTGTTCGCATCAGAAGCCCAAGCGCTGGGCCATGAGCTGCGCGGGGCCGATGTGCTGACCTGCCTGTCGGGCGATGTCCGCCCGCGCGTCGTCGCGGCGATGGATGGCCTCAAGGCGGCGGGGTTCCGCCTCGGCTGCATCACCAACAATGTGCCAACGGGTGAAGGACCCGGCATGTCGCGGTCTCTGGGCAAGGCTGCCGAGGTCGCCGATGCCATGACCCGGTTTGAACATATCATCGAATCGAGCAAGGCGGGCGTTCGCAAGCCCGATCCGCGCATCTATCTGATGATGTGCGAGCTTCTTGGCGTGGAGCCTGCCACCTGCATCTATCTTGATGATTTGGGCATCAACTGCAAACCCGCCTCGGTGCTCGGAATGCACGCGATCAAGGTGACGGGCGAAGTCCAGGCGCTGGCTGATCTGGGCCGTGTAACGGGCCTGACCTTTTGACGCCTAACCCAGCGCGGCCTGCTTTTCTTCGGCCAGCCGGTCGAGTTCGGCACGGCTCTTGCGCTCGGCGCTGGTCTTGAGCTGGCCACACGCGGCATCAATGTCCCGGCCGCGCGGCGTGCGGATCGGGGCGCTGATGCCTGCTTCAAACACAATGTCTGAAAAGCGCCGGACGCGCTCGGGCAGAGACGTGTCATAGGCGGCCCCGTCCCAAGGGTTGAACGGGATCAGATTCACCTTGGCGGGCAGCTTATACTTGCGGATCAGCCGCACCAGCTCATGCGCGTCGGCATCGCTGTCATTCTTGTCCTTGAGCATCACATATTCAAAGGTGATGCGCCGGGCGTTGTTTGCGCCAGGATAGTCAGCGCAGGCCTGAAGCAAGTCTTCCAGCGGATATTTGCGGTTGATCGGCACGATCTCGTCACGCACCTCCTTGGTCACCGCATGGAGCGAGACCGCGAGGTTGACGCCGATTTCCTGCCCGGCACGCGCCATCATCGGCACCACACCCGAGGTGGAGAGCGTGATGCGGCGCTTGGACAGAGCAAGCCCATCACCATCCATCACGATCTTGAGCGCATCGCGGACATTCTCGAAATTATAGAGCGGCTCGCCCATGCCCATCATCACGATGTTGGTGAGCATCCGGCCATCGGGCTGGCTCGGCCACTCGCCAAGGCCATCGCGCGCCAGCATCACCTGCCCCACAATTTCGGCAGGCGTCAGGTTGCGCACCAGCCGCATCGTGCCGGTATGGCAGAAGCGACAGTTGAGCGTGCAACCAATCTGGCTGGAAACGCATAGCGTGCCCCGATCCGCATCGGGGATGAACACCATTTCGAAATCCTGCGTGTCATCCTCTGCGCCAATCGGGCGGAGCAGCCATTTGCGTGTGCCATCGGTGGAGACTTGCGCTTCCACAACCTGCGGTCGCCCGACCACGAAGCGTTCGGCAAGCCAGGGGTGCTGCGCCTTGGCAATATCGGTCATTGCCGAAAATTCGGTGGCACCCCGATTATAGATCCAATGCCAGATCTGCTTGGCACGCAGCTTGGCACCCTTCAGGTCAAGTCCGGCCGCAAGCAGTTCAGCGCGGATCTGGTCCTTGGACATCCCAACCAAGTCCACACGCCCATCGGCGCGCGCAGGCACAGTGCGGGGGGTGACAACGGGATCGATATGGCCGGGGATCTGCATGGGACGCGCCCATAGCCCGAATGGCGGCTTTTTGCGAGTCGTTAGCCGGAGCGTTCGATCACCGTCTTCGCCAGGGCGAGCGAGGCCTGCGGGAAGGCCAGCAAAAAGCGTTCAAAGCGCTGATAATCGAGCGTATAGTATCGCACATCGCTCAACGCCCGGATCGATGCGGTGCGCCGCGCCTCACGGAACAGTCCATATTCGCCAGAGAGCGCGCCCGCCCCGATTGTGGCGATACGCTGGGCTCCCGCTCCTTTTTCTACAGAGAGTTCCCCGTGCGCGATCAGGAAGACTTCGTCCGCCGCCTCCCCTTCACGGCACAGCCATGCACCTGCCATCAAAGTGTGCGTTTCAAGCATCGTCGCAAGCAGCCGCAATTCGCTCTTCTCTATGCCCGCAAAGGCAGGGGCACCCGCCAGCAATGCAGTGCGGGCCGCGATCTCGTCGCCATCGAGTTCGGCAATGCGCAGATTGAAGAAGCGTTGCGCCCGCGCCAATTGTGCCCGCCAGCGCCGATTTTCGGCAAAGGTGCGCGGCGGCAGGATGGCAGGATCACCCACAATCTCCGAAGCCGCCCGCAAGCCTGAGAGATAGGCCCCATGCGCCATTGCCCAGAGCGTGTCGCTGGTGGCTTCTCCGGCAAAATGGAGTGCCCCTTCCGGTGCCGCGAGCGTGTCAAAATCGGCAGGCGTCGATCCGGCGGCCACATGGCAATAACTGCCCAGCGCCAGCGGATCGCGCGTCCACTGCGTGCGCATGACGGCAATGGGCTCAGGAAGCTCCTTCCCGAATTCGGCGCGCAATTGGTCGCACGCCCGCGCCACAGCCTCGGCTTCATCCATGGCTTCGAGCTCGGTGGCAAGGTCCGCGCCGTAGAGCAGGATCATCAGTGGCACGCCTGACACGGCATAGGGCGTCACCGCCACGCTCGCGCCTTTCCCCTCCCCTCCGCGCAGGCCGAAGCAATAGCCGGTGCGCGGCCAGAAGGGTGCATCAAAGACCAGCCCCAACTTGGCGAGCGACCCGAAACCGATCCGGTCAATCGCCTGCTGTTTGGGTACAGGAAGCGGCGGATTGAAGCGGATGTCTTGCCGCTTGAGCAGACTCACCGGCACCGTCACCACAGCATGGCGCGCGGAAAAATGCGCTGTGTCGGTCTCGACCTTCACCCCGTCCGCATCATGGGCAACTGCCGTCACACGCGTGTTGAGGCGGATATCGAGTCCGTCTGCCAGCGCGTCGGTCAGACTGGCATAGCCGCCCAGAAAGAAGCTGTCGCCATAGCCAAAGACTTCAAAACCTTCATCCCAATAGCGGGCGCTGAGCGCCGAATCCGGGGCGGCGCAATCCTCCCGCCAGATCAGATTGGCGTGCCATCGCGCTGCCGCCCGTTCGGCTTCGGAGAGGCCCAGCCCGTCTGCTGCCGCTGTAAACGCCTCATCCAGAGTCAGCGTAGTGGGAGCCGCGCGGCGCAGGTCATCCATGGCATCAAACAGCCGGTCCGCGACCATCAGACTGGCATCCTTGTCCAGCCCGGCCGGGAAATCCATGCGGCTCCAGCCGCCGGTATAACTCGAATCTCCACCCACAAAATAGATCGGCACACCAAGCGCGCGGGCGGCGTTGGTCAGCGGATTGCCTTCTGTCCCATGGATCCAGTGCGCACCATAATCAAAGCCGCCTTTCGAATGGATGCGCCCGCCCACCCGGTCGCGCGCTTCCAGTATGATCACGCTACGCCCGGCCTTCGTCAGCGCCCGCGCCGCAGCGAGTCCCGAGATACCGGCACCAATAACCAAGACGTCTGCCTGCAAGCTCCCGCTCATCCTTGACCTCCCTGTCGACCAGCCTTCATCCGTTCGTAGACGGAGATCGCGAGCCCATAGAACACAATGTCTGCCGCAACCTTCCCCGTGATCACGCCCCAGCCCTGCCCCAGCATCAACACACCAAGCACGGTCGCCCCCGGCCGTATGATCACCGAATCAAGCAGTTCAGCCATGCCAAATTCCATGAAGAGCGTGCGGATGGTGTGCCCGGCATCACGCGTGCGCCACCATTCGCGCGCGAACAGCAAGCCGTAAAAGCCGACATTCTCGCCCGCCGCCGCGCCAAATCCCGATGCAGGTAAAGAGGCGGTGAGCGCCATCACCAGCCAGAAGCCGCAATAAGTTCCAATGATTCCAGCCAGTTCTGCAGGAGCATAACGTGCAATCCATTCGCTGACTCTGGACCGCATCTACGCTTGACTCGCCTTGTGGGACAGACAGAGAAGGAATGTGCTGCGTTGGTCTTGGCCCGTCAACTGCCTAAGCCATGGTTCACGTTGGAATGAGGAGGAAATACGGACGTGTCGATCTGGCTTTATCTTGTCGCATTGAGCGCCACGGACGCCGCGCGCTTCCGCGCCGATATTGCACAGGCGAACAGCGCGACCGCTGTGCTCCAGTCTAGGTGTGCCGCCCACCCGATCACGGCGATCCGCGTGACCGAAACGGCAAAGGCCCCGCCCCGCGCGATCAGGGCGCGACTGGCCATCACGAGCCATCAGCAAGTCCGCTATCGACACGTCCGCCTGATGTGCGGCCCCACCCTCTATTCAGACGCAGACAATTGGTATGTGCCCGCTCGCCTGACGCCCGCCATGAACGACACGCTCGACACCAGCGACACGCCCTACGGCAAGGTCATTGCACCGCTCAACGCCCGGCGCGCCATCATCCGCACCAAGACGCGGCGTCATGGCGCATTTCTCACGGTGACGGCCGTGCTGACCTCCGAAGCGGGACTGCCGCTGTCCGGCGTGGTCGAGCGCTATCAGGCTGCCGTGCTGATACCGTCTGACGTGCCCCGCTAGGTCAAACGATATGTGCAATCTCTACCGGCTTGATGCGCCCGCAAACCAGATCGCATCCGTCTTTGATGCGGCCCCGGGCGTTGATCCGTGGACCGGCGGCTATGTCGCTCCGGGCAAGTTCGGGCCGGTGGTAACGGGTATGACGCGGCGGCGGATCGTGCCGCGCCTCTGGGGCTTTCCCCCGCCCCCGCGCGGAGACCGGCGCGTCACCAATGTCCGCAATCTGGAAAGCCCGTTCTGGATTGGCACGCTGCGCCATCCCGAATTGCGCTGTCTGGTGCCGGTCACGCGCTTTCAGGAATGGTCTGGCGAAAAGGGCGCGAAGCGGCAGCACTGGTTCAACGTCCCCTCACAACCCATTTTCGCCTTTGCAGGCATAATGCGGGATGATGGCGATCTGGCGAGCTTCGCCTTTCTGACGACCGATCCCAATCCGCTGGTCGAGGCCGTCCACCCCAAGGCGATGCCGCTCATCCTCCATCCGGAGGATCATGAGGTGTGGCTGACTGCCGATTGGGCGGATGCCAAGCGGCTGGTCGAACCCTTTCCCAGCCAGATGATGGCGATGGAAACGACCTAGGGGTTTGGTCCCGGCCTCCACCGGGACAACCCGCCGGTACAACTCATCGCCAACTGACTTTAGTCGTTTGCGCCCGTCATATGCCGCGCGGCAATATAGCCGAAGGTCATGGCCGGGCCGATCGTGACGCCCGCACCCGGATAGCTTTCACCCATCGAGGACGCCGCCGAATTGCCAATGGCATAAAGCCCGCCAATCGGCTTGCCCTTGCCGTCCAGCACCTGCGCCTTGTCATCGGTCAGCAACCCGCCATTGGTGCCAATGTCTCCGGGATAGATAGGCATGGCGTAGAATGGCCCCTGATCAATGGGGCGCAGGCATGGGTTGGGCGCCTGGCGCGGATCGCCATACATTTTGTCATAGGCCGCTTCGCCGCGATGGAAATCCGGGTCTTCCCCGTTCGCAGCATGGCCGTTGAAGCGCGTCATCGTGGCCAAGAACGCTGCGGGATCAACACCCATCTGCTCTGCCAGGCCCTCGATGGTCTTCGCCTTTTTGAGGATCGAGCGCACTTCGCCGGGATGCACCCAATCGGGCATGATCGGATAGAGCGGCCCCATCGGGTAGGCGTGACGGTATGTGTGATCGA
Source organism: uncultured Sphingomonadales bacterium (assembly GCA_937870585.1). Taxonomy (GTDB): domain Bacteria; phylum Pseudomonadota; class Alphaproteobacteria; order Sphingomonadales; family Sphingomonadaceae; genus Aquisediminimonas. The sequence goes on from CALMZE010000024.1 coordinate 51,297, forward strand.
ACACCATCCAGCAAGGCGACGCGTCGCCATGCTCCGCCTGCCGCCGCGCCATCGCCTGCCCGGTGACATGGTAGGACGCGGCTTCGTTTAGGAA
>CALMZE010000025.1 GCA_937870585.1 uncultured Sphingomonadales bacterium
AGTTGAAGAAACTGTCGACGCCGAAGAAAAACAGGCTGAGGAGCGTGGTCATGATGACAACCATCACGGCGGTCATCGCGGTTTCCTTGCCCGTGGGCCACGTGACGCGCGCGGTTTCAGCGCGCACTTCGCGCATGAACTTGCCGGGGTTGATCTTGGCCATGACCAATCGTTCCTCATCATTCCGTCAACACAGCCCCGCCGCCGGGAAAGTCCGGCTGAAAGAAGGCCCTGATGTCGGGATTTCGCGGGGCTCTAGTGTGGTTTTGCCGCAAAGGCAAGGGGTTTCGGGATTTTCGGCCCTGTTCAGGAGAGCAGATAATCGGAAACATAGGCGTTCATCTTGCGCTCGTGCCCGAAGGTGGACATTGGCCCGTGCCCCGGGACGAACGCAGTGTCATTCCCCAGTGGCCAGAGCTTCTGCGTGATCGAATCGATTAGCTGCTGATGATTGCCGCGCGGAAAATCCGTCCGCCCGATCGAGCCCTGAAACAGAACATCGCCCACAATCGCCAGATTGGATGGCGCGTGATGGAAGACGATATGGCCCGGCGTGTGGCCGGGGCAGTGATACACGTCGAGCACAAGCTCACCCACCGTCACGGTATCGCCCTGATCCAACCAGCGGTCTGGCGTGAAGGGCTCTGCGTGCATCCCCCATTTCTCGCCATCCTTGCCCAACTGATCGATCCAGTATTTGTCTTCAAGATGCGGGCCTTCCACCGGAATGCCCAGCTCTTTCGCCAAGATGCCAGTCTGCCCGCAATGATCGAGGTGCCCATGGGTGACGAGCAGCTTTTCCAGTGTCACCCCTTGCTGCGCCACAGCCCGCTTGAGCAGATCAATATCTCCACCGGGATCGGTCAGCGCACCGCGCATGGTCTTGGTGCACCAGATCAGCGTGCAATTCTGCTGAAGCGGCGTGACGGGGATGATGGCGGCTTTGAGGGGCTGATCGGTCATGACTGCGAAATGGGGATGCGCGGCGATCAAGTCAATCGCCGCCCGCCCTACTTTGCCGGGGAGCAGCGATAAACCAGCCGTTCATTGGGCTGTTTGGGCAGCATGGCGAGAACGGCGTTCTGGGCCTGAGTGAGTTTCACAATCGCGGCTGCGTCCTTTGTGCATTGCTTGATGTCCGGGCGGAGCTTGCGCGCATCCTCCATGCTTTCGGCATCAAGCAGATAGTGGCTGACCCGGTAGCTCTCCGAGCCCGGATTGAAGTTCGCGACGGTCACGGTTGCATCCTGGTTCGGCACCAACACACGCTCCCACTCGCCGCCATCAAGCTCGGCATATTGCGTGCGTCCGTTGACACAGCCACCCTTGTCTATGCTCACCGGAACATCGCTGGTCTGCGAAATTGTGACGCGGCTGCGTTCCAGATCAATCACGCACTGGAATTTGCGCGTGTCTGGAGCCTCCGAGAGCTTGGCTTTGTCAGCGGGCTTTGCAGGTTCTTCGGCAGCCGCTTGCTCAGCTGCCGCCTGTGCCGGATCGGCCTCAAGTGCATCGGCGGTCAAGGCCGGGCGCGTCACGAACGTCACAATAGCGGCCAGCGCCAAAAGCCCGCTGGCCAAAGCAGCCAGCCTCACACGATTTTGATTGTCCTGCTGCGCAAAAACCAGCGCACCGCCTGCCGCCAGCCCCGCCAAAACAAGCCATAGCCCGGCCAAAGCGAGCCGGTTTTCGCGCGCGTTGAGAAGCGCCATCAACCGGGTTTCTCGATCTTCCTGCGTTGCCTTGTGCTGCGCATCTGCCCTTGCCCGGGCTTCATCATCCGCCTTGGCCTTTTCCTCGCGTTCGCGCGCAGCGGCTTCATCCAGCGGTTCGCACGCCACGCCAACGCTCGGCGGTTTCACGCCATGTTCGCCCAGAAACTTAATCAGTTCAGAGGCCATTACGGCGAAACCAAACGGCGAGTCTCCATCGTCCGCGCGGGTGATGAACGTGTTCACGCCCACCACGCGCCCGCATTCATCGACCAGCGGGCCGCCCGAATTACCCCGCGCAATCGCTGCCGTGTGCGTGAGGACGGGCGTGCCGTTCACCGCTTCAGAATTGGAGACATTGCCGTCCGAACGCACCGGAGCGCGCGGCTCGATCTTGTCGAGCAGACCGCGCGCTGCGGCGGCATCGACATTGCCGGGATAACCCAGCGCCGTCACCTTGCTGCCCGATTCGACGGCACCCGAATAAATCGCAGTGGGCGGAATGCTGCCCTTGGTGATTTCGATAAGCGCGAGATCACGATCCTCATCGACCGCCAAGATCCGCGCCGGAACAGCACCTTTCCCTTCAGAGGGTACAGCCCCAATCGCCACATTGTCCGGATAGCGCGCCGCGATTTCCACCACATGCGCGTTGGTGATGATCTTTGAGTCCGAAATCGCAAAGCCGCTGCCATGGCCAAAGCCGACGACCCGGCCATCCTCCATCGCCACGATCACGACGCGCACCACGCTGCGGCTGGCGGCGGAAATATCGTCCCCTGCCCACGCTGCCCTATGGGGCAGCACGAAAGAGACCAGCAATAAAACGGCAAGACAGAGCGAGCGAATAGTCATGACGTCATCCTATCGCTCGGCTCACGTCTTGCAAGCGACAATGAAACCAGGCCGAAGACAGCAAAGGCACTCGCCGCCCCAGTCAAACCATCAGGCCGCCGCGATAATCGGTCCAAAATCGGCCGCCTTCAGCCTGCCCCCCCCCCCCAGCGCCCCATCGACAGGGGGCAGGGAGAGCATTTCTGCTGCATTGGATGCCTCCCCCGCCCCGCCATAGAGAATCCGTACCTTCGCCCCTTCGCTGCCCAACAGCGCGACCAGCTTGGCGCGGATCGCGGCGTGCATTTCTGCCACATCATCCACCGTCGGCGTGCGGCCGGTGCCGATGGCCCAGACCGGTTCATAGGCGACAACCAGCGTTTCGCCTGTGCCTTCGCGCGGCACCGATCCATCCAACTGGCCTTCGACGATGGTCACTGCCTGCCCGGCATCGCGCTGCGCCTCGGTTTCGCCGACGCACACAATCGCCTGCAATCCACCCGCAATCGCCGCCGCTGCCTTGGCCTGCACTTCGGCGTCGGTTTCATGCTGATCGGCGCGACGTTCGCTATGACCCACGATCACGCAGGATGCGCCCGCTTCCTTGAGCATCGCCACCGAAACACAGCCAGTATGCGCGCCTGAGGCATTGGCGTGGCAGTCCTGCCCGCCAATCGCCAAACCCGGCTGAGCAGCAACAGCGGGCGCAATCAGCGTGGCAGGGGGGCATATGGCCACATCCACATCCGGCCTAGCCTGCGCGGCTTCCACGATTCCAGCGAGCTCGGACAGGGCGGCAAGGCTGCCATTCATTTTCCAGTTTCCCGCTACCAGCTTGCGCAATGCCATGGCCAATCCCTTCTGTTCTTGATGCAATGAAGTCGCCGCCCTATGGCGGGCAGCCAGAGATGCTTCAAGTGGCGAGTGAACGCGCATGATTTCCTTTTTCCGCAAGGCCCTGTCCTCATGGTTGGCGCTCGGGCTGTTCGGCCTGATCCTGATCGCCTTCCTCGTCACCGGGTTTGGCTCGCCCTTCGGCATGGAAAGCCTGGCCATCACGGGAGACATCGTGGCAAAGGTTGGATCGTCCCGCGTCGATTCCGCAACGCTCGCCGCCGCTGTGCAGCGCGATTTTGAACGCTCAAAGAATGAGCGGCCCGAACTCACCATGGCGCAATATTTGCAGGCGGGCGGTGTGGAGGATCAGCTTCAGCGGCTGATTCTGGACCGCGCGGTTGATGGCTTCGCGAGTGAAGAAGGCATAGTGATTTCCCGGCGTCTGGTGGATCGCGAACTCGCCAAGGTTTCGCTGTTCAATGGGATTACGGGCAAATTCGATCCCGATGTCTATCAGCAGGTGCTGGCGAAAAACAAAATCACTGATGCCGAAGCGCGCGCACAATATGGCCGCGAATTGATCGCCACGATGATCGAACTGCCCGCAGGGGCTGGCACGCGCCTGCCCGATCAGATGGCGCTGGCCTACACCACGGTGCAGCTTGAATCGCGCAGCGGACTGGTTGCGACCGTTTCAGCCTCCAGTTTCACCGGCGGGGCCGCGCCGACCGAGGCCGAACTCAAAAGCTTTTACGCTGCCAACACCAGCCGCTACACGCTGCCGGAGACGCGCGTGATCCGCTATGCCCTGATCTCGCCAGATCGGTTTGCGGGTAAGGTTCAGCCAAGCGCGCAGGATGTGGAAGCAGCCTATAAGGCCAATGCCGCCAAATTTGCTCAGAGCGAAAAGCGCACCCTGACGCAGGTGATTGTCTCCGATCAGGCCGCGGCCAATGCGATTGCCGCCAAGGCCAAGGCGTCCTCGCTTGCCGATGCCGCCAAAGGCGCAGGCTCGGATGCAACCACGCTCAAGCCGATGGACAAGGCGGCCTATGGCTCAATTGCTACAGCCCCGGCCATTGCGGACGCGGCGTTTGCAGCCAAGCAGGGCGATGTGCTGGTGGCGGGCAAATCGGCGCTCGGCTGGCACGTTGTGAAGGTGGACGCGGTGACCGTGACCGGCGGCAAGTCCGTCGATCAGGCCAAGGCCGAATTGATGCCAGAGCTGACCAAGCGCGCCGAAACCGAAGCGATGCTGGACCTTGTGACCAAGATTGAAGACGCCATCGATGATGGGCAGGCGCTGGACGATGTGGCGAAGGCGCATGGCCTGACGCTGGTCGATACCCCTGCCATCACCGCGTCCGGCATCGCGCCAGACAATCGGGCCTACACCGCACCCAAAGACATCGCGCCGATGGTCAAGGAAGCCTTCACCGTCGAAGCGGATGATGAACCCATTGTCGGCGTGATTGACCAGAAGACGGGGCTTTCCGCGCTCTATGACGTGACAAGCGTCAACGCCTCTGCGCCGCGCTCCATGGCGGCGCTCGGCGAGCAATTGAAACAAGACTTCATCAATGATCGCGCAGCCAAGGCTGCCAAGAAGGCCGCCAACGCCGTGCTCGCCCGCGTGAACAAGGGCGCTTCCCTCTCTGCTGCGCTGGCGGCTGAAAAGCTGGGCGGCGCAAAGCCGATTTCAGGCAAGCGTCTGGATTTGAGCAAAGGCCCGACGGCCAACCCCGAAGGCTTTGGCACGCTGTTCGAACTGGCACGCGGCAAGGCGCGGATGAGCGAGCTGCCCGGCAAAACCGGCTATGCTATCGTCTGGCTCGATACGATCACGCCGGGCGATCCCAAATCCAATAAGCCTGTGAGCGACGCGCTCTCCCAGCAGTTGAACCGCACCTTGGGCGGTGAATATGCCGATCAGTTCCTGCGCGCCATTTCCACGCGTGCGGGCGTGACTCGCAATGCCGACTCGATCGACAAGGTGAAGCGCGGCCTGTCCAGCCCCGGCCCGCAATGATCGGACAGGCGGCATGATTCAGGGCGATGATAAGCTTGCGCGCAACCGGTTGAGCGACGGACAGCCGGGCTTTGTCTGGCGCAGTCTGGTGACCGATACCGAAACACCGGTCTCTGCAGCGCTCAAGCTGTTTGAGGATGGGCGCGGCGACTATCTGCTCGAATCCGTCGAAGGCGGCGCGGTGCGCGGCCGCTACAGCCTGATGGGCCTCGCGCCCGATCTGGTGTTTCGCGCCAAGGGGCATGAGGCGGAGGTGAACCGCCACTGGCTGACCGACCAGTGCGCCTTCACCCCCCTGCCCGGGGATGCGCTTGCTGAAATGAAGGCGCTGGTCGAAGCGTGCCGGGGCGATCTGCCTGCTGAACTGCCGCGTGTGGTCGCCTGCCTTGTCGGCTATTTCGCCTATGAAACTATCGGTCTGGTGGAAAAGCTCCCCCGCCCGGCCCCCAACCCGCTCGATCTGCCCGACATGCTGTTCGTGCGCCCCACATTGGTGCTGGTGTTCGATCGTCTGGCCGACCGCCTGTTCCTCGTCGCCCCGCTCTGGCCCGAAGGCGCGGACCCGGTGCGACAGGTGGCCGGAGCCGTGGAGCGGATCGAGGCGGCAGCGGCGCGGCTGGCGCAGCCTTTGGCATCGCGCACCGCTCGTCCTGAGCCCGTCGAGGGACTGTCCTTCCTAGGTGCAAAGGAAGAAGGACAGGGCTTCGACAAGCTCAGCCCGAACGGTTCCGAGATGACCCCCACCCCCGTCCTCGCGCCGGGCCGCTATGCGGAGATGGTTGCCAAAGCGAAGGATTATATCGAGGCGGGCGACATTTTTCAGGTGGTTCTGGCGCAGCGCTTCACCATGGATTTCCCGCTTCCAGCGTTCGATCTCTACCGTGCGCTGCGGCGGATCAACCCCTCGCCCTTCCTCTACCATCTCGACATGCCGGGCTTTGCGCTGACTGGATCGAGCCCGGAAATCCTCGT
>CALMZE010000026.1 GCA_937870585.1 uncultured Sphingomonadales bacterium
ACCCGCGCCGACCGCCCCTTCTCTTTTCTCACCAAGGCACAGCTGCGTCCGGATTCCGGGGGCGGCTTTCTGGTGTTTGTGGTTCGCGCGAAGACCCGAAGGCGCGAAGACTCGAACCTTCCTAGTGCTCCGGGCTTGACGCGGAGCGGTGTTCGGAAAAGTTACCACCCAATGCTACAAAGTCCCGGTCAAGCCCGGAGCACAGCGAAAGACGCACGCCTAATAGTTCGACAGGATCGCCACACTGGGCGCATCTAGCGGGATGCCGCGTTTCTGCTTTTCCAGCTCTTCTGCGCGGACCTTGCCTTGTTGGTCGATCAGCCAGGCGTGGATCGCATCCGCCTCCTCAGGTTTCAGCAAATCATCCCAGCGCGGCATTCCAGTGGGCACATAGAGGCCCTCCAGAACGATCTTGCGGAAATTGGCGTGCGTGGCTGGCTGCATCCGGCGCAGATCGGGCGTGATCGAACGGTGCTGGTTCGAATGGCACAGCGCACAGCCAACCGAATAGAACAGCGCTTGGCCCCGGGCGAGCGTCGCGGGTGTCACGCCAGCGGCTTGCGCTGGTGGCACGCTGGCGATCTCAGGCGCTGGGAGCTCGGGCGGGAGTGGCACTGCGCCGCCACCAATCTTGAACACCAGCAGCCGCCCCTGATTGCTGCGCGTATAAGCCGCTGAATAGCGCGGCACATAGGGATAGCCACCGCCGCCCCACGCCGCCATCACCGCGACATATTGCACGCCCTTGACGCGGTAGGTCATGGGCGCAGCGAGGATGCTCGTGCCGGGCTCGATGGTCTTGAGCAGCTTGCCGGTGCCCTTGTCAAACACGCGGAGTTGCCCCGCCAGATTGCCTTGGAACAGCAACCCCGACGCGGTAGTGAGCACACCGCCGCGATCCTGCCAGCCCTGCATCGGCTGCTTCCACTTGGTCGCGCCAGACAGCGGATCAATGGCGCGCAGTTCGGAAATCGCAGGAGCCTTCGTCACCTCGGCAAAGGCAGGCAGCGCCCTGATCTGCGCCACCAAAGGCGGCGGCAGCATGGCGAGGCTCGCCTCCAGATCGGCGGTGAAGAAGAGCGTCGCCGCCGTATTGATACCCTTCTTCTGGAAGGGGCGATCCTCGGGCGGCATCAGGATGAGGTTCCCCATATCCTGCACCGGCGCGTAATAGAGCCCGGTCTGCGGATCATAGCTGGCGGGGTGCCAGTTGCGCGCGCCGGGTGTGCCGGGGAAGATGATCTTCGGACCCCTTGCCCAGTCTGCCGCGTCCGGATTGGGAATGGGCTTGCCGGTTTTTGGGTCAATCCCCTTGGTCCAGTTCACCCGTGCGATCGGCTTGGCGGAGAGCAGCTTCCCGTCTCGCCGATCCAATATGTAGAGGAAGCCATTCTTCGGCGCATGGATCACAACCGGGCGATCCTTTTCGCCGCCGATGCTCATTTTGGTCAGGATCATCGGCTGAGTCGCGGTGAAATCCCAATTGTCGCCGGGTGTTTCCTGATAATGCCACTTCACCCGGCCGGTCTTGGCATCAAGCGCGACAAGGCTGGAGAGGTAGAGCTGGTCGCCGCCCTTGGGGCTGCGCTTCACCGTGTGATACGGCCCCCCATTGCCGGTGCCGATGATGACGTTGCCGGTCTCTGCGTCGTAATTGATCGCGTCCCACGGCGTGCCGCCGCCGCCAATATCCCAGCGGCTGTTCGGATCCCACGTTTTCGCCGCCGCTTCAAGATCAGGATGATCCTGCGGTCCCAGCTTGGGATCGCGCGGCGCGGTGTGGAAGCGCCAGACGAGCTTGCCGCTCTCCAGATCGAACGCGCTCACATAGCCGCGCACATCATATTCCGCGCCACCATTGCCGATGACGACGACATCACCCGCTACTTCGGGCGCGCCCGTGGAGTTGATGCCGCGATCTGGCGTATCCTTGGTGTCTGCCTGCCACAGCACTTTGCCCGTCTTCGCGTCGAGCGCGTAAAGATAGGCATCGAGCGTCGCGACGAACACCTTGCCGCGCGCCACGGCTACGCCGCGATTGGCCATATCGCAGCAGACAGTGCGGTTGACCTGCATGTCCACCTCCGGCTCAAACCGCCAGAGTTCCTTGCCGGTCGCCGCATCAAAGGCATAGGCGCGGCCCGCAACGCCGGACGTGTACATCACGCCGTCAATCACGATGGGCGTCGCCTCCAGAACGCGGTTGGTGCCAAGCTCCGCCTGCCACGCCAGCCCCAGCGTGCCGACATTGGCCGCAGTTATGTCGGTCAGCAGCGAGTGATGAGATTTGCCCGCATCCCCGCCGGTGGTTGCCCAATCATCCGCCGTGATTTTCATCTCCGGCGATTTGGAGGGGGAACAGGCGGCGAGAAGGAGCAATGTCGCCCCCGCGAAGGCGGGGGCCGCTTTACGGATGAAGCGCATCATGCGGCCTGCAACCGTTCCACTACAGGCAGCCCGTCCTTGCGGGCGTGTGCCAGTTCATAATTGCTTTGCAGGTTCATCCAGAACCGCGCCGAGCTCACCCCTGCCTGTTCAAGACGCAGGGCCAGTTCCGGGCTGATCCCGGCATGGCCATTCACCACCCGCGAGAGCGCAACGCGCGAGACACCGAGTTTGCGTGCGGCCTCGGTCACGCCAAATTCCAGCGGTTCCAGCACATCCTGCTTCAGCATCAGGCCGGGGTGGGGAGGTGAATGCATCATCGTCCTGTCCTCAATGATAATCCTGATAATCGACCAGTTCGACATCCGCGCCAATGAACCGGAAGGTCACGCGCCAATTGCCGTTGACCCAGATCGACCAATGCCCGTGCAGCGCGCCCTTCAACGGATGCAACTTGTAAGACGGCAACCGCAATTCTTCCGGGCTGACCGCCACATCGAGCGCGGCGAGGATGCTGCGCAATTTGGGCACATGCGCCGCGGTCACGCCCCGCGTTGACCCGGTTTCGAACAACAGCTTGAGCCCCTTGTGACGAAACCCGACGATCATAGCGTATCATATATCGCATAGCGATACGCGATACAATGCCTCACTTCCCGTCCCACGGGCTTTTCATGTGATAGGGCACAGTGATGAAATTGGCCTCGATCTGGCGGATCATCCCGCCGTCAATCTTGAAGATTTCAGCGAGATAGAAGCTGTGCGGCCGCCGCACCGGACTCGAAACCTTGGTGCCGTCGGTCAGTTCATAATCGCCGAGCGCGCCGCAATGGTCGATAAAACCGTGCGAGAGCACGATGCCGCGCTCTTCGTCGATCATCGGGTAGCGCCTTCCGCGCAGGCGATTGTCATAGCGGTAAATGCCGAGCCGGAATTGAGCCTCACAACCCAGCTTTGTATGCGGAATCATCGGGAAATCGGGGTTGTTGGTGGATTGCACGCCATTTTCCACCCGGTTGCAGTCCGGTGCGAACACGGTGTTGATCGTGCCGTCATTGAGTTGCAGCGTGTTGAAATAGCCATTGGCCAGATGCTCCAGCGTGGTGCGGCTGGAGGGGGCTTCTGCCTTCGCCTCCAGTACAGGCTTGGACCAGAAGCGCGGTCCCGGCAGCTTCATGCCTTCATCAAGATGGCGGACGATCACCATCTCGCATTCCTCAATCTCGCCCGCGTCATTGGCTTGAAGCCGCAGCGTGAAGGCCGATTCTTCATGCGGCTCGATCACCGTACCGAAATAGCCGATGCCGCCGGTTACGGGGTCCGCAAATTTCAGCTGATAGTCGCCCAGAGCGCTGATCGTGGCCCAAACGCCATCGCCGGGTTCCAGCATGACATTATTCTCGGAAAAGCGGGCGTTCGCCGCCCAGCGTACCGCGCGGGCATCGCCAAGTGCGAGCGCCTCCAGAAAGCCGTCCAGCACCCCATAAAGTCCCGCGCGATCCATCGCTCTCCCCGCCTCTTGTATTCGATGCCGATCCATCGCACACATTAACATCTGTTACAATATGAGAGGAGGAGCGGATGGCCCGGAGCGCGCAGGAACAGGCGAACCATGATCATGTCATCGCCATGTACCACGATGTGCTGATGGCGCTCGATAGCAGCCGCGTTGATGACTATATCCGCCCCGATTACATCCAGCATTCAAGCCTCGCTGAGCCCGGCGTGCAGGCGTTGAAAGACTGGCTGGATGCGCGCCGCGCTGATTCACCCGATGCCAAACAGACCATCCATCGCAGCTTTGCCGATGGCGATCATGTGATCGTGCATGTCCATGTGGCGCGCTGGCCGGGCGATCCGGGTTTTGCCGTTGTGGACATATTCCGGATGGAGGACGGCATGATTGCCGAACATTGGGATGTGTTGCAGGAGATGCCGGCAGAGCCAGTCAATCCGAACTCTATGTTCTAGGAAGAGGCGTCGCCCCCGCGCAGGCGAGGGCCGCTTGGTCGCCTTAGGTCAAACCGGCCCCCGCCTGCGCGGGGGCGACGATATTGGAGACAGTTATGCGCGTCACACTTGCTCTACTGGCCGCCCTTCTGGCCACAGCACCGGCTTATGCCGGGCAATGCAAGCTCAAGCCCAAAGAGGTGGCCACGCGCTTCATGACCGAATTCTACATCAACAAGCAGGTGCGCAAGGCGTTCGAGACCTGGGTTGATCCCGGCTATATCCAGCACAACCCGATGGCTGCAACCGGGCGCGATGCAGCGATTGCGTTTCTGGAGCCCTTCTTTGCGCAAAATCCGGGCGTGAATTATTCGATCAAGCGGATCATCGCGGATGGCAATCTGGTCGCCGTCCATGCCCATGGTCGATTTTCTGCCGAAGATCGGGGCATGGCGGTTGTGGATATTCTCCGCATTCAGGGCTGCAAGGTGATGGAGCATTGGGACGTAGTGCAGCCGGTGCCTGAGAAGGCCGCCAACACCAACGGGATGTTCTGAGCATGGTTTCAACCTCGGGCAAATTCGTGGACCGTTGCGTCGTCATATTGGGCGGCAATGCCGGGATCGGGCTGGCGGCGGCACGGCTGTTCCGGGCCGAAGGCGCAAAGCTCGCACTGACGGGCCGCAACAAGGATACGCTCCATGACGCTGCTGCTGAATGCGATGCGCTCGGCATCGTGTCAGACATGGGCGATGTTGCGGAGAGCCGGGGCGCAATGGCAGAGATTGGCGAAGCGCTGGGCGGAATTGATGTGCTGTTCGTCAATGCGGGCGTCGGCGGGTTCGCGCCGGTGCCCGACGTGACGGAGGATTTCTGGGACGGCATCCACGATGTGAATCTGCGCGGGGCTTTCTTTGCCATTCAGGCCGCGCTGCCGCTGATGCGCGATGGTGGCAATATCGTCATCACCGGCTCGATTGGCTCGGTCTCTGCCGTGCCCGGCAATGTTGCTTATGCGGCTGCCAAGGCCGGGTTGCGCGCGATGGCGCGGATCATCGGCAAGGAATTGCTGCCCCGCCGCATCCGCGTCAACATGGTCTCGCCGGGGCCGACCGACACCGAAATTTTCAAGCGCGGCGCGAGCGTGGAGGAGATTGAGGGCGTGCGCACCATGCTCTCCGGCGTGGTGCCCATCGGCCGCATGGGCACATCTGAAGAGATCGCCCGCGCTGTGCTGTTTCTGGCCAGCGCGGAGGCGAGCTTCATCAACGGGGTGGATCTTTACGTGGATGGCGGGTGTGTGGAGTTGTTGTAGCCAATAAGCCCCTCCCCTTCAGGGGAGGGGGAAGGGGTGGGGGCTGTCCGCGCGTTGCCATCTTCCAGCAGCACACGAGTGGACCCTCCCCACCCCAACCCCTCCCCTGAAGGGGAGGGGCTTAAGTAGCGCCTGCATTCGCCCCTATGTCAAATCGCTCAAACTGATCTTCATCCCCGCCTGTGCCGCGCGATTGGCTTCGCGCCGCAGCCGCTCAATCTCCGCGCGGCCTTCGGGGATCGGCTCCTTGGGCAGCGCGGCCATCGTGTCGCGGTAAATTTCTTCGATATCCTCGGCATGATCGGGATGCGTCAGGATCAGACCCTGATTGGCGGTCATCCCGGCGAGCGTCTTTTCGCCGACTTCCAGTGGCTCCATGCCCAGCTCGAACGCGGTGCCGAATTGCTCCAGCTCGGCGCGGTCGGCAGGGGCAAAGCCTGAATCGGCAAACTCTGTCGGTCGCTTCAACGCCGAATCCCAGGCGTTCGTTTTGGTCAGTCCGGGGCACATCAGAGAGACGCCGATGTGATAGGGCGCGAGGTTGTAGCGCAGGCATTCTGTCATCCCGCGCACCGCGAACTTGCTGGCCGTGTAAATGCCCGCCTGCGGCCCCGCGCAGAAGGCTGCCATGCTCGCCACATTCACCACATGCCCGCCTTCGCCATGCGCCTTCAATTTGGGCACGAAACTGACTTGCCCATTCACCACGCCGCCGAAATTGACGCCCATGATCCAGTCAAAATCATCATAGCTGGCTTCATCGGTTGGCCCGAAAACGGATACGCCTGCATTGTTGACGAGCACATGGACCTTGCCGAAATGCGCCTCCACTTCATCGGCCACTTCGGCAAAGCGCGCGCGGTCCTGCACGTCGAGCTTGCAGAAGAGCGGCACTTCGCGGCCCCGCTCTACAAACCAGCGTTCTGCCGCCGCGCGATGATCCTCATTGCGGTAGGAGAGCGCCAGCCGCATCCCCGCATTGCTGAACGCCTGCGCAATGCCAAAGCCGATGCCGGAAACCCCGCCGGTGATGAATGCAATTTTGCCCTGCCAGCCCATCATTTTTCCTCTCGCCAAAGCCTGTCTGCTTTGTCACAATTGTTAGTGACACATACAAATAACACAAGGAGAGTCGATCATGTCAGACGTTGAAGGCCGCCTCGCCACGCTGGAAAACCGCGTGGGCGAACTGGAAGACATCAACGCCATCCGCCGCCTGCACTGGGCCTATGGCTATTATATCGACTTTAACCGCGCCAAGGATGTCTCCGAGCTGTTTGCCGAGGATGGAGAGGTGATCTTCCTTTCCGGCATCTACAAGGGGCGGGAAGGGGCGTTCCGCCTGTATGGCACATGGTTCCAGAACCTGTTTCTGGAACATGGCGGCGAAGGGCCGGTCGATGGCTTCTTGCTCGATCATTTCCAGATGCAGGACATCATCACAGTCGCCCCCGACCGGCAGACCGCCAAGGGCCGCTTCCGGGGGATGCTGTTCGGCGGCAGCCATGAGAGCCGCGCGTGGAAGCCTGAAGGCCTGCCGCTCCAGTTCATGGAAGCGGGTATCTATGAGAATGATTATGTGAAGGAAGATGGCGTCTGGAAGATCAAGCGCCTCGATTATATGATGCAGTGGCAGGGCGATTATGAAAGCGGCTGGTCCAAGACGATCAGCCATTTGCAGCCGCTGGAAACCTGCTACCCCGAAAACCCGATCGGCCCGGACAGCATCCGCAGCGAGGAAATCCGCCAGACCTGGCCCTACCGCCACGATGTGCCGATGCACTTCGCGCATCCCAAGTTCGGCGCTGTGCTGGCGGGGATGGAAGGGAAGTAGCGCGCACATCCTCCCCAACGTTTTGCGTTGGGGAGGTGGCATCGCGCAGCGATGACGGAGGGGTATCAGCACTCAGGCTTGGCCCCTCCACCGCTCTGCGAGCGGTCCCCCTCCCCATCGCAAGCGATAGGGAGGATCACATAGAGAAAGGTTCCCCCATGCCCCTCCTCCCCGATGGCAGTGAAAAAGGCCTGCGTGGCCATGCTGAAGAGCGGATGGTCCGCGCCCGCGTGGGCATGGCCCCACTTGCTGGCGAAATTGACCGCAACGCGCCGTACAAGCGGATCGCCACCGAGGAAGCGTGGACCTTTCCCGAACTGGTGAAGGCGCAGCTCGATTACCTGAACGCCCCCGATGCGCCTGCCGATGATTCGCTCTCCATGGCGGGCATGTTCAACGCCATGCCGCGCTTGCAGGGCATGTTGCAGGACATAAGCGATGGCCGCCTTGCCCATATGGATGAGTATGGGATTGACCGGCAGTTGCTGTTGCTCACTTCTCCGGGCGTGCAGGTGGTGCGTGAGAGCGAGGGGACGGCGCTCGCGCGTGAGGCGAATGACCGTGCGGCGGCAAGCTGCCAGCGCTGGCCGGACCGCTTCTCCGCGCTCGCCGCGTTCGATCCGCGCGATGTGAAGGGCTCGGTCAAGGAGCTGGAGCGCGCGATGACGGGCCTCAAGCTCAACGGCGCGGTGCTCAATTCGCACTTTCAGGGGCGGTATCTGGATGAAGCGCCTTATGAGCCGATCCTTGAAGCCTTGGAAGCGCTGGACGCCGCGCTCTACATCCACCCCACCGCGCCCTATAGCGCCCCGCACTACAAGGCGCGCGGCTTTTACGGCGCACTCGGAGGCTTCCCGCATGATGTGTGGGTGCACACGATGGGGCTGATCTTTTCAGGCGCGTTCGACAAATATCCCAAGCTGCGGCTCGTCATCGGCCATTTGGGCGAGTGCCTGCCGCTGCACCTCTACCGGTTCGACTGGATGCAGTATAACGCAGACGGGATCCCCGGCCTGCGCGGTGGACAGCCTGCCGTGACGCTCAAGCATCCCGTTTCACACTATTTCCGCAACAATATTTGGGTGACGACGAGCGGCGTCGGCTGGGAGCCTGCCATCAAATTCTGCATGGACGTGATGGGGCCGGATCGCGTGCTCTACGCGATGGATTACCCCTATCAACAGTCTTCGGACGAAGTGGCGGTCTATGACCGGCTCGATCTGTCTGCCGAGCATAAGAAGATGCTGATGCAGGGCAATGCGGAAGCGGTGTTCCGGTTGTAGCGGTTAGGCGTCTCCCCGCGCTCTCACAAACAGCCACACCCGGATGGCGCTCGCCAGATTGGCAGGGTCATCCGCCTCCACCCGCTCTGCATCAATCTGCGCGACGAGCGCGTTGACGGGCAGCGCGAACTCCTCCGCCGCCTCGCGCAGCGCATCCCAGAAGACCGGTTCCAGACTGATCGACGTTTCATGCCCCGCAATGGTGACGGAGCGTTTGACGGGGCCTGCCACGCCTCAATACATGTGCTGGCCGCCGTTGATCGACAAAGTGGAGCCGGTGAGAAAACCCGCATCCTCTGCGCACAGAAACGCAACGCCGCGCGCGATTTCATCAGCGAGGCCCAGCCGCCCAACCGGGATTTTTGCAACGATCTTGTCCAGCACATCGCCCGGCACAGCGGCCACCATGTCGGTATCGGTATAGCCCGGCGCGAGCGCGTTCACCGTCACGCCGAACTTTGCACCTTCCTGCGCCAACGCCTTGGTGAAGCCATGAATGCCTGATTTGGCGGCGGCATAGTTCACCTGACCATATTGCCCGCCCTGGCCGTTGATCGAACCAATATTGACGATCCGGCCCCAGCCGCGCGTGCGCATTCCGGGGAACAGCGCCTTCGCCATGTTGAAGCAGCCGCCCAGATTGACGCGCATCACTTCGTTCCACATCTCGTAGCTCATCTTGAGCAAGGTGCCGTCGCGCGTGATGCCGGCATTGTTGACGAGCACATCCACCGGGCCGACTTCAGCCTCCACCTGCGCGCAGCCATCCAGACAGGCCTGATGGTCGCCCACATCCCAGCGGTAGGCCTTGGCTCCCGTTTCGGCCTCAAACGCCTTGGCTGCTTCTGCATTGCCTGCATAGTTAGCGACAACGGTCATGCCATCGGCCTGAAGGCGCTTGCAGATGGCGGCACCAATGCCCCGCGTTCCACCTGTTACCAATGCAATGCGAGTCATTATCAGCTCCTTTGGCCGTTGAATTCCCTTACGTTACCCGAGTGTCTTGCCCGCGCGCAAGCAATTGCCGCAGACTATGCTTAGCGAAATCGCAAGGATTTCCGCCTAATCCGGCTGAATGCCGGTCAACTCCGCAACAAACAGGCCAAAAACCGCCCAAACGCCACCTGGACTAGGGCGGCGACTGGGCCTGCTTGCGACCGACAATCCCACGGCAACCGAAGGCATGGTGCGGCAAGTAGGCCACTGCTTGCGCGTGCTGCCCATCGGGCTTCTGGGTCTGTTGCCCGGTTTTACATTCAACATCGTCCAGATGTTCAAAGGCGGCGGATTTCAGTGGCCGATGCTGCTGATCGCGGTGTTGCTGGCCATTCCGACTTTGGCAGATCGCCAGGGCTGGATGGCCAAATTGTCGCCGCACATGCAGGTTCGCCTGCTCGCCGGGATTGCCGGAATCATCGGACTGTGTCTGCCCTTTTTGGGCAGTTCCACCTTTGCCGAGGGGCTGGGCGTGCCTGTGGAGGCCGATGCGGGCGGGCTGGGCATTCTTTTTGCCGCCATCCTGATCCGCCTGCCTGCGGCGCTGCTGGCGTTCACATTCGCGCAGACACTTGGGTTGATGATCAGCTTTCCGGGGCTTTTGTTTGCCACCTTGTTTGCCGCGCAGATGGTTACGGTGGCCATCGTCGCCTATACGCAGGCTGGCGCGGAATATTTTGCGCAGCAGGAGCGTTCGGTTGCGGAAGATAATGCAGTGCGTGCCAATCGCCTGCTTTCCGAATTTGAACAGAGCGGTTCAGGCTGGTTCTGGGAAACCGACCGGCAGGGTAACATCTCCTACATCTCGCCCAAATTGTCCCGCGCGCTGGGCATGGGGGATCGCGGGCTGATCGGAAAACCGCTCTCCAACTTGTCAAGCAAGGCGGGCGAAGTGGTGGCGGATACGCCAGCGGGGCAGCGGACGCTGTCTTTCCATCTCTCTTCACGCACCGCATTTTCGGAGCTTCAGATCGCGGCCTCGATTGGCGGTGAAGCGCGCTGGTGGTCGATCACGGGCCGCCCGATCCTCAATGAATTTGGTCAGTTCCGGGGCTTTATCGGCTCTGGCAGCGATCTGACCGAACAGCGCAAGTCAGAGGCTGAAGTGTCGCGCCTCGCCCGCTTTGATCCGCTGACCGGGCTTGCCAATCGCGCCGAAACCGGTCGCCTGCTCAACGAAGCGATTGGCACCCGGGCCGGGCTGACGCGCCCCTGCGCCTTGATGATGCTCGATCTGGACCGGTTCAAGCAGGTCAATGATACGCTCGGCCATCCGGCGGGCGACGCGCTGCTCAAACAGGTGGCACAGCGCCTGCTGCGCGCGGTGGGCACAACAGGTCAGGTCGGCCGTCTGGGCGGTGACGAATTCAAGGTCGTCTTCCCCGGCGCGCATGATCGCACAATCCTGGCGGGCATTGCCAAGACGATTATCGAAACCGTTTCCGCGCCGTACCGGATCAACGACACGCAGGTGACGATTGGCGTGTCCATCGGTCTGGCGCTCGCCCCGGATGATGGCTCGACCAGCGAAGAATTGGTGCGCAATGCGGACTTGGCGCTTTATGCGGCCAAGGAAGCCGGGCGCGGCGTCCATCGCTTCTATCAGTCGGGGATGCACAGCGCAGCCGAAGAGCGTCGCGAGCTTGAGCAGGATCTCCGTCGCGCGATTGCCGAAGGCGAGTTCCACCTCGTCTACCAACCTATCGTGTCGATCTCGACCGAATCGATCATCGGCTTTGAAACGCTGATCCGCTGGCAGCACCCGACTCGCGGCCCGATCTCGCCAGCTGACTTCATTCCGATGGCCGAAGAAACCGGGCTGATCGAACCGATTGGCGAATGGATTCTGCGTCAGGCCTGTGCCGATGCAGCGGCTTGGCCGGTCAAGGCGCGCGTGGCCGTGAACATCTCTGCCATTCAGTTTGCCAATCCGCGCCTGCCCACCTTGGTCTCTCAGGTCTTGGCTCAGTCCCGACTCGATCCGGATCGGCTGGAGCTGGAAATCACCGAGACCGTATTCGTGGTGGGTGACGAATCGACCGACCGTCAGTTTGCAGCGCTCAAGGCACTTGGCGTTCGCCTTGCGCTCGATGATTTTGGCACGGGCTATTCCTCGCTCGGCCATCTCCAGCGTGCGCCGTTTGACAAGATCAAGATTGACCAGAGCTTTGTGCGCGGTGCGACGCAGGGCGACAATCGCAACGCGGCAATCATCACCGCTATCGTTTCGCTGGCGAACACGCTCAAGATGGAAACGACCGTTGAAGGCGTGGAAACGCAGGATGAAATCCTGCTCGTCAAGCGGCTGGGCTGTTCGCACATTCAGGGTTTTGTCTTCGGGCGGCCCATGCCCGGCAAGGATCTGCTGCTGCGGATGCGCGGCGGTGCCTCTGCTGCGGAGACGACCGGCCATCAGACCAGCCGCAACGCGCGCTACCGCGTCTTACGCGCGGCAGAGCTGATTGCAGCCAATCGCACCCAGTCCGTCCGCATCCGTAACGTCTCGACGGGCGGCGCTGCGCTGGAACCGTGCAGCTATCTCTCGCCGGGGATGCGCGTGAAGCTGAACATCTCTGACGGGCCGTCCATCGAAGGTGAAATTCGCTGGATCAGCCGCACGCGCGCGGGCATGAAGTTTGATCATCCGATCAATCTGGCTGAACTCAACGCACCGCTCGCCAAGGCCGTCTAAGAGGCTCAGGCGGGCACGCCGTAAAGGTCGTGCTCGTCGGCATCCTCGATCAGCACGGGCACAATATCTCCGGGCTTGAGTGCCTCTGCATCGCGCAGGAACACCGTGCCATCAATCTCTGGAGCATCGGCCTGTGACCGCGCATTGGCGCCGCCATCCGCATCCACTTCATCAATGATGCAAGGCAGGGTGCGCCCCACTTTGGCGGCGAGCTTGGCCGCGCTGATCGCAGCGGTCTTTTCCATGATCCGCTGATAGCGCTCTTCCTTGACCGCTTCGGGCACAGGATCGGGCAGGGCGTTGGCCGCAGCGCCTTCCACCGGCTCAAACCGGAACGCGCCTACCCGGTCGAGCTGCGCTTCATCGAGCCAGTCGAGCAGATATTGGAAGTCGGCTTCGGTCTCTCCGGGGAAGCCCACGACGAAGCTGGAGCGGATCGCGATATCGGGCGCGATGGCGCGCCAGTTCTTGATGCGCTCCAGCACCTTGGCTTCGTTCGCCGGGCGTTTCATGGCTTTCAGCACAGACGGAGCAGCGTGCTGGAAGGGAATGTCCAGATAGGGGGTGATCAGCCCTTCGGCCATCAGCGGAATGACCTGATCGACATGCGGATAGGGATAGACATAGTGCAGGCGGACCCAGACCGGATCAGACGCGCTGCCCAGCCCACCCAGCGCCCGTGCCAGATCGGTCATGTGCGCACGGATGCCGCCATATTCAGCGTGCTTCATGTCCACGCCATAGGCAGATGTATCTTGCGAGATGACGAGCAGTTCGCGCGTTCCCGCCGCCACCAGCTTTTCCGCCTCGCGCAATACGGCATCGGGGCGGCGGCTCACCAGATCGCCGCGGATCGACGGGATGATACAGAAGGCGCAAGCGTGGTTGCAGCCTTCGGAGATTTTCAGATAGCTGTAATGGCGTGGCGTCAGTTTCAATCCCGCTTCGGGCACCAGATCAACGAACGCGTTGGGCACGGGCGGCGCGGCTTCATGCACGGCCTCGACCACAGCCTCATATTGATGGGGACCGCTGATGGCGAGCACTTGCGGAAAGCGCGCGCGGATTGCGTCTGCCTCATTGCCCATGCAGCCGGTCACGATCACGCGGCCATTTTCGGCAATCGCTTCACCGATCGCTTCGAGCGATTCTTCCTTTGCGGAATCGAGGAAGCCGCAGGTGTTGACCAGAACCACATCGGCCCCGGCATAATCGGGCGACAGGCCATAGCCTTCTGCACGCAACTTGGTGAGGATGCGTTCGCTATCGACCAGCGCCTTGGGGCAGCCGAGGGAAACCATGCCCACTTTGGGCGGCAGAGGAAGTTTGGTGGCCATGGCCCGCGCCTTTACGCGGGTGCGGGCCGCGAGTCACGCGCGTTGGAAGGGGCTTAGCGACAGCTGCGCTTGCGGGCGACTTCACGACCGATCAGCGCGCCCGCCGCTGCGCCGACAATCGTGCCCGTGGCGCGTTCGCCGCGCGTATCGATGGCGCGCCCGACGACCGCACCGGCCACCCCGCCCACAACAAGGCCGACCGTGCCGTCTGATTTGCGGCAGTAGGTTTTGCCATCCGCCCCACGCCATTCCTTATAGGCATAGCGGCGCGCTTCAGCGGATGTAGCGCCTGCAACTGTCAGGGCAGGGGCCAGCAGAGACAGGGCGATGAGTGTGGAGAGCGTCTTCTTCATGATGTCATCCTTTGGTTCAATTCCGTCTTACCCCTGTGCCCATCATGATGGGCCGGGGCGGATGAACAGAAGCCAACGGAATCAAACGCTTCGTCGCAGGCACGCAGTCGCTTCGTCGTGTCGCTCAAAAACGGATCATGATCTTGCGGGCAAGGGCAGGGGAGATGGAGTGAACCAGCTGCAACAGCTTCACCAGCCCGACATTCACCTCCGCCGCATTGCTCTCCATGCCGCGCACAAAGGCTGCGGCGCAATCACTGGCGCTCATCTTCTTGTTGTCGCGCCCGGCGGTCATCTTGGTTTCCACGACGGGCGGCAGCCCTTCCATCACATGGATGTTTGTGTCTCCCAGCTGCACGCGCAACGCTTGGGTATAGCTGCGCAGTGCGGCCTTGGTGGCGCAATAGATCGGCCCGCCCGCGCGTGGAGCAATTGCCAGACCGGAGGTGACGTTGACGATCATCGCTTCCGGGCGTGATTTCAGGACGGGCATCAGCCGCGTGATGAGGTGCACCGGGGCGTTGACGTTCAGGAACAGGCAGGCGTCATTGTCCGCCAGATCGGGCGCGGCTTCGCGGAAGTCATGATCACTGCCCGCACCCGCATTGTTGACGAGTACGTCTATGGCGCGGCCTTCCACGCCCTTCACCAGCGCATCCACACCTGTGGCAGTGGAAAGGTCGCAGGCAATTACCTCGAACCCTTCGGCCTGCGTCACAGCAACGCGCTCTGCATTGCGGCCCGATGTGATGATGGTTGCGCCCTTGGCTTTGAGTTGCCGGATCAATTCGCGGCCGATGCCATCGGTTCCGCCAGTGACCAAAATGGTCTTGCCTGAAAGCTGCATATCCTCTCCTCCGGCCCTTCGCGGGCAAGCTGTTTTGGGTTAGGGACAGCGGCATGTCCACCCCCGACGCCCCGGATCGCTTCAACGAGGAAAAGCAGACCTACACCGTGCGCGGTGTCGATCAGCCTGATCTGGAAGGCGGGGTCGCGGCGATCCGGAATGTGCTGAAGACACTTCCCGCCAAGCCCGGCGTTTACCGTATGCACGACGCGAAGGGCGATGTGCTCTATGTCGGCAAGGCGCGCGCACTCAAGAACCGGGTGACCAACTACACGCAGGTGGAGCGGCTGCCGCAGCGACTGAAGCGCATGGTCGCGCAGACGCGCAGCATGACCATCGTCACGACCAACAGTGAAGCCGAAGCGTTGCTGCTCGAAGCGCAGCTGATCAAGCGCTACCGTCCGGCCTACAACGTGCTTCTGCGCGACGATAAGAGCTTTCCCTTCATCCTACTGCGCGCCGATCATGACTTTCCACGCATCCAGAAGCATCGTGGTGCCCGGCGCGCCAAGGGCAATTATTACGGGCCGTTTGCGAGTGCTGGCTCGGTCAACACGACACTAAACGCGCTGCAAAAGCTGTTCTTGCTGCGGAGTTGCACGGACAGCTTCTTCAACAATCGGGATCGGCCCTGCTTGCTCTACCAGATCAAACGCTGCTCCGCGCCGTGCGTGGGGCGGATCGATGCTGCGGGCTATGCGGGGCTTGTGTCTGACGCGAAGGATTTTCTGGGCGGCAAATCGACCGCTGTGCAGGCCAAGCTGGCCAAGGAGATGGAGGCCGCAGCCGAGGATCTGGATTTCGAGCGGGCGGCGATGCTGCGCGACCGGCTCAAGGCGCTGACCTTCATTCAGGGTTCGCAGGCGATCAACGCCGAAGGGGTGGGCAATGCCGACATTTTTGCCATTGCCACCAAGCAGGGCCATGTCGGCATTCAGGCCTTCTTCATTCGCGGTGGGCAGAATTGGGGGCACCGCGCCTTCTTCCCCAGCCATACGGCAGACCTGACGCTGGAGGAGGTGCTGACCAGCTTCCTCGCCCAATTCTATGAAGAAGTGCCGCCCGCGCGGACGATCCTGCTTGACCGGGAGTTGCCCGAAGCCTCGTTGCTCGAAGAGGCGCTGGCGGAGAAGGCCGGCGGCAAGGTGAGCATCGCCTGCCCGCAACGCGGCGACCGGGTGCGGCTCGTCAAGCAAGCGATCCGCAATGCCGAGGAAGCGCTCGACCGGCGGCTCGCCGAAACGACGACGCAGGGCAAGTTGCTACGCGAGGTGGCGGAGTTGTTCGAGCTCGCTGAGCCACCGCAGCGGATCGAAGTCTATGACAACAGCCATATTCAGGGCACCAATGCGCTGGGTGCGATGATCGTCGCGGGGCCGGAAGGCTTCATCAAGAACCAGTATCGCAAATGGAACATCAAAAAGGCTGCGACCGATGATGACTTTGCGATGATGCGCGAAGTGATGGAGCGGCGGTTCGGGCGGTTGCTTTCTGAAAACGTCGCCCCCGCGCAGGGGGGGGGCGGGATGGACTCGGTCTCAAGTCTGGAAAGCGGCCCCCGCCTGCGAGGGGGCGACGTGGAAGATGACGAAAGCTGGCCCGATCTCATCCTGATCGACGGCGGCAAAGGGCAGGTCTCCGCTGTCAAATCGGTGCTCGATGCGCTGGGCGTGGAGGATGTGCCCTTCATCGGCGTTGCCAAAGGCCCGCATCACGGGCGCGAAGGGCGCGAGGTGTTTCACTTCCCCGATGGCCGCGAACTGACGCTGCCGGTCAACAGCCCCTTGCTCTTCTACCTGCAACGCCTGCGTGACGAGGTTCACCGCTTCGCCATCGGCGCGCACCGCACCAAACGCGCCAAGGCGATCACGGCGAGTCCGCTCGATGATGTGCCCGGCATTGGCCCCGCGCGGAAAAAGGCGCTGCTGCTCCACTTCGGCACCGCGCGGGCGGTGCGTGACGCGAGTCTGGAAGATTTGCAGCGCGCGCCGGGCGTGTCCGCTGCCGTCGCGCAGGCGGTGCACGATTTCTATCACGCGGGGTAAGCTCCGCTGCCATTTTATCCAATTGCGCCACGCAGTCCCCTGCTATGCCCCGCGAAACATTCATGGGGATATGGTGATGAAGCGTGCTCTGATCTTATGCGGTGGTGCCGCGCTGTGTCTCCAGTCCCTGCTCGTACCGACCCCGGCTTTGGCAGAAGATCCGGCTGACGCGGAGACCATGGCCGCCGCAGCAACGACCTGCGCGCAGCTCTATCTCTATTATGGCGACTTTGGCGAGTCCGTGACGCAGATGCTGGCGGAATATGGGCGGCGCAATGGGCTGACCAGCGAGCAAGTGGATGCCAAGCGTCAGCAACTGCGTGCCAATATGGCCAACGCCATTCAGGAACGGCGTCTCGAAGAAGACATGCTGCTCGATATGTACTCGGTCAAATGCAAGAATATTTTCGGCATTGCCGCGCCGCCGCAGACCACCGGGCGTCTTGTTCAGCCGAGTGCGGCTACCTATCCGGGCTTTGCCTCGCTCGCGGGCAAGACATGGCGGTGCTCGCTCACCGTGCCGGATTATCGGGACGATATGAGCGCGGTGCTGACCTTTGGCATGAATGTCAGCTTCGGCATCGACAAGAACTTCAAGGTGATCGGCACGATCCAATATGGCGTGACGTTTGAAGGCGAATCCAGCCCTCGTTTTGCGACCTATCAGATCAGTGGCTGGGGCTATGAAAATCAGTGGCGCTATGGGCCGTATGTGAAGAGCTACACGACGGTCAACGAAATGAGCCTGCCACGCGGGCAATGGCCAACCTATCCCATCCAGTTTCATATCAACAAGCAGCCGGACGGCAGTTTCGTGCTGGGCGGTCAGATGAGCCGGGCGAGCGACCTGCGATTGATCAACCTGCAAGACTGCGGGGAGATCCAGCCCTGATCAGGCGAAGGCGAACCCGCTGAGTGCGGTCTCCATCACCTTTTCGCCATAAGTCTGTACGCCCGGTGCGTCCGATGCGCCTGCCGCCACCATCAGTGGAAGCAGATGCTCCTCGCGTGGATGCGAATAGGGGCCAGCTGGGGCGGCCTTCCAGTCCGTGAGCATCGCTGCGCGCGTTTCGGCGGGCGCAGTCGCCGCTTCGACCAGCCAGCGGTCAAACTCCGCCGCGCGGGCTGATGCGCCGGGATCGCCATAAGCGCGCATATTGTGGAAGCTCATGCCCGAACCGATGATCAGCACGCCTTCATCGCGCAAAGGCGCGAGCGCGCGGCCCGCCGCGATGTGCAAGGCCGGATCAAGGCTGGCATCGAGCGACATTTCCACCACGGGCACATCGGCGTCGGGCCAAGCCACTTTCAGCGGCACGAACACACCATGATCCCAGCCGCGTTCGTCCGTAACGCCCGCTGCGAATCCAGCCTCTGCCAACAAGGTTGCGGCGCGGGTGGCCAGCGCGGGATTGCCCGGCGCATCATAGGTCAGTTCATAGGTGTGCGGCGGGAAGCCGTAATAATCGAAGATCAGTCCCGGCTGAGTGCCGCTTGTGAAGCCGAAGCCGCGCTCTTCCCAATGGGCAGAGACAAGCAGGATCGCCTTGGGCGGCTCCGGCAGGCTGGCAGGGAGGACCTTCAGATAGGCCTCCATCCCGCGCCACATGCCGGTGGGATCATCCATGAAGAAGCAGGGGCCTCCGCCATGCGGGATGAAGAGGCTGGGCTGGCGCTGGGGAGTGTCTGTCATCGGCAGGATATGGGGCGCGGCAGGCGGGTCTTCAATCCTTGACCTTCTCCAGCGCCACGGCATTCATGCAATAGCGCAGCCCAGTGGGGGCGGGGCCATCGGGAAAGACGTGCCCCAGATGCGCGTCGCACACATTGCAGAGCGTCTCCACGCGGGTCATGCCGTGGCTGGTATCGACATGATAGGCGATCACATTGTCTTCCAGCGGCGCGGTATAGCTCGGCCAGCCTGTGCCGCTGTCAAACTTGTGTGTCGCGTCGAACAGGGGCGTGCCGCAACAGGCGCAGCCATAGCGGCCGGGCTCGAAAATTGCGCACATTGGATCACTGAACGGACGCTCGGTGCCATGTTCGCGTGTCACGGCATAAGCGAGGTCGGAGAGCTGCCCG
>CALMZE010000027.1 GCA_937870585.1 uncultured Sphingomonadales bacterium
GCTGGAGCGCGGGCGGGACGGTCCCCATGGTCGCAAGCCCGATTGCGTGGTGGAAGTCGTGGGGCATGACGCCACGGTTGGTCTCGCGCTGCGGCTGGTCGCACGGCGGGGCACGGTGTCTGTGATCGGCGTGCAGCAATCGCGCCGCTATGCCTTCCCGCTGGAGCGTGCCTTTGCAGCCGGGCTGACCTTCCGCATCGGCACCTGCTCCGTGCCAGAGGAATGGCCCGCGCTCATCCCGCTGGTGCAATCGGGGCGGTTGAAGCCCGAACGCTATATCAGCCACACTCTGCCGCTGGCAGACGGGCCGGACGCCTATCGGATATTCGAAAGCCGGGAGGCGGGCGCGCTCAAGATGGTGCTCAAGGCTTGACCCCCATGTCCTCCCGGCTTCAAATGAAACCGGGAGGGTCGCTTTCATGAAATCCTGTATTTATGCCTTGTGTGCACTGCTGGATGTTCCTGCGGCGGCGGCGCCTCCACCTGCCGTGCTTGCCCCAGCGGCTGCGACCGAATGGTATGAGGATATTTCGATCCGGCGGCAGACGACCGAATTCACCGAAGATGTGTCGAGGCTCAGCAATGGCGGCTTCGGCCTGCTGCGATGGGATGACTGGATCAATCCGGCCGACCTGCCTGCCAATCTGAGGCACCGGGCCATCAAGCTCTATAGTTTCCTCGCCGCCGACGCAGACCTGGCCGGGCGTGTGACCGGCTGCCGGGTGCTCAAGCCATCCGAGTCCAAAGAGTTTGATGCGCTGGCGTGCAAGGCGTTGGTTGATAAAGGGCAGTTCGATCCGCTCTATCTCGCTCCGGGCGAGCCGGTCGCGCGGACACTCAACATTTCGGTGTGGTGGATCAGCTTGCCCAAGGACAAGGTTGCGCCGATGCCCCCCGCCATGGCACCGCCGCGCATTGATCGGGACGCGCATACTCTTTGGCCGCGCAGGCAATGGGGCGGTGGGCTCAAGATCGAGGCCTTTCCAAATCTCACGGGTCTGATTCCGCAAGGCGTGAAGGCCAAGGAGAAGACCTCACTGGACGTGACTGTCAGCGCAGCCAGCGGTGTTTCGACCTGCGCCTTGGGTGTCAGCGCGGGAGACGCTCGGCTGGACAAGGCTGCGTGCGATGCCGCCGTGGCACTGCCCTTGGTCTATACGACGCCGTGCGATGGCTGCGGGGATCGGACGATCCCGCTGCAGTTCGTCTGGAATGACAAAGCCAGCCATATCCGTGTGCCGTTGAAGGCGGATATACCCACTCCACTGTCCCAAAAAGGCGCGGATCCCCTGTTGATCCCGCATGATCCGGCTGACCCGCGCAAGGCCCTCTACTATCAGGATAGCGTCGTGGTGACCGGCTTCTACGCGAAGGACAAGGATTTCAAGGACATCGCGGATCGCAGAGTGGGGCGGATGCGCGTGATGCTGCAATTGGCGGGCACGGCCAGTGGCTATGTGACGGGCTGCGAGATTGTGTTCGGATCGGGCAATCAGGCGATTGATGACCGGCTTTGCGTTCTGGCCAAAAAGCGCTCCGGCCTGACGCCGGTTCAGGATGTGTTCGGCGATCCGATGCCGACCAAGGCACGCTTTTCGCTCAAGCTCGATGAGATTGCGACGCTGCGCTGAACAAAAAAGGGTCCGGGGTGAGGACCGGACCCTTTCTTCAAGGCTTTGTGCCGGGATCAGGCGGCTTCGCGCTGATCCTCGATCACGGTCGGCTCGGCGCCGATGCTGATTTTGCGCGGCTTCATCGCTTCAGGAACCTCGCGGACCAGTTCAAGGGTCAGAAGGCCGTCAGCCATGTCGGCGCTTTCCACATGGACGAAATCGGCCAATTGGAAGCGGCGTTCGAACGCGCGGGTGGCGATGCCATTATGCAACATATTGCGCTTGGGCGTGTCGTCATTGGCGGCCTTGCGCCCTGCCACAGTGAGCAGATTCTGGTGCGATGTGATGTCAATCTCGTCGCGTTTGAACCCGGCCACCGCCAGCGTGATGCGATAGCGGTCATCGGTCAGCTTTTCGACATCATAGGGCGGGTAGGAATCAGCGGTATGCCCCGTATTTTCGAGGAAATCGAACAGCCGGTCAAAGCCGACGGTCGAACGGCGATAGGGAGTCCAGTCGAGTGTCTGTCGCATAAATCATCCTTTCAAAAGCAATGTGCGAAACAGCGGCGGCCCGCATAGGCACCGCCGCACTGGAGGGCGTCTGCGCCTATCCAGTGACACTGATGTAATTATGCAACTATGGCGTTCAAGGGGGTGAGGCTGAAAATCATCCGTCCAGCAGATTGGGCAAGGGCCGGTCCACCGGAGTCATGCCCAGTGCCTCCAGCACATCCTTGGCCAGACGTGTCGTGATCGCGCGGCGTCGGGAGAGGGCGGTGGCATCGAGCGCATCGACCAGCCGGTTGAGTGCCACATAGCTGCGCTCCGCCCGCGCGCGGAGATAGGCCACGACTTCAGGCGCGATGGCGAGGCCGCGCTGCGCCATCAGCTTTTCGATGAGCAGGCCAAACAGCACGTCATCGGGTTCCTCAATATGGATCACCGGAGTTACCGCCATGCGCGAGGCGAGATCGGGCAGGCGCGCGCGCCACGGGGCACCACGCTCCAGCATCACGATCAGAAGCGGGCGGTGCTCTTCCTGCGCCAGATTCCAGCGATGGAAAATGTCCGCCTCGGGCAGCAGTTCGGCATCATCGATGATCAGGCCGTTGCTTTGCGCGGCAAAGATGCGCGCGAGCAGGCTGCGGCCCGATTTGCGCGGGCCAGTGAGCAATGTTGCCTTGACCGGCCAGCGCCCCGGCGATTCGAGATGCTCAACGGCCGTGCGATTGGCGGCGGTGACAATGAAATTATCCGCTGATTCCGCTGCCGGCCAGTCAAAGGGCAGCGCCATTTGAGACATGATGCAGGGCGGCCTTAGGGCGCGCCGCGCACGCGGATCACGCTGCCGCTTTCGGAGGCAGAGAGGCCGCGCGCCGAAAGGCCAAGCCGCAACATGCCCGCATCGCCCGCAAAGCTGACCCGCATCACCGAAACGCCACCAATCGCAAGGCTCGTCGTGCTGGCGGAGCGCACACCGGGCACTGCGCGTACGGCAGATTCAACCGCGTTGACCGCAGCCGCATCAGGCGTGTCAAACTGGATCGTGAAGGAGGAAATCATGGTTTCGGGCGCAGTGGCTTCCGGATCTTCAGGCCGCGTTTCGCTGTCACCAGAGTCGGCGGGCGCAGTGACATTCGCGATGCTGTTCTCAAGCTCTTCGGCTTCAACCGGGGCTTCAAGGATCAGCGATGTATCAGGCCGCAACAGGCCAGAAGCGAGCGCATTGGCATAGATATCATCCATGCGCTTCACGCCTTCCTTCATCATCACGCCCAGGCGGTCAGACGATTCGACGCGCAGGCTGAAGGTCTGGAGCAGCTTATTGTCGGGGCCATAGCGCGCGGCGAAATGGCCGATCACGGGGCCACCGGGATAGAGGCGTTGCAGGCGGACGCTGGGAATCAGAACATCTGCCGCACCATATTGATCCAATATGTTGCGCCAGAAACGCCGACCGGGGCGCGCAGTCTGCCCGAACGTGAGCAGCATCGGTTCTGCGCCATTGCCGCTGGTGCGGACATAATCAATCTGGCTGTCTGCGGTGTTATATTCGGCCCAGGCCTTCTGCCATGCGGTGCGGCCTTCAAAGCTGACCGGCGCGCCGCCATTCCATTCGATCGGCAGCACGAGCATCGGCGCAGAGCGGACGAAACGGCCACCAATGCCGAGCACCTGTGCCGCGCGCACGCGGTCAAACGCGACACCCAGCCGCGCGACGTAGCGGTTGGGGCCAATCTGTTCGTCTTCCACGATGATCGCGGAAACGATGCCGTCCAGTCCGCCATCGCCCAAAGCCGGGGCCACGCTGCCGCCGCCATGATAGCGGTCCCACAATTTGATCCAGCCCTTGCGCTGCGCTTCGCGCCATCCGGCCAGCCGCGCATCATCGGCATTCTTGGCCCAGACGTTGACCTCTATCCCGCCAACTTCGAGGTTGTTGGCACTGCCAATCGGGATGATTCCGCGCTCAACGCCTTCAATCTGCGCGAACAAGGCGGCACCGCCACCGGCAATTGCCAACGCAATTGCCATGGGAACCAGACGCAACACAGGCTTTTTCTCTACCACGAGCGCCCTATTGGCGGGTTGGGCATGGAATTCCAAGCCCCTTCACGCTAACGGCGCAAAATGGATTCCAAACACAACCAAGCCGAACCCTATACCTATGCCAAGGCCGGGGTTTCCATCGCCGCTGGAAATGCGCTGGTGCGCGCCATCGCTCCGCTCGCCAAGGCCACGCGCAGGCCGGGTGCAGACGCGGATCTGGGCGGGTTTGGCGGCTTTTTCGATCTAAAAGCGGCGGGCTTCAATGATCCGCTGCTGGTCGCCGCGAATGACGGCGTAGGCACCAAGCTGAAGCTCGCCATTGATTCGGGGCGGCATGACGGAGTCGGCATTGATCTGGTGGCCATGTGCGCCAATGATCTGATCGTGCAAGGGGCGGAACCGCTCTTCTTCCTTGATTATTATGCCAGCGGCAAACTTGATACGGACGTGGCGACGGCAGTCGTGGCGAGCATTGCGGAAGGCTGCAAACAGGCCGGATGCGCACTGATCGGCGGCGAAACGGCAGAGATGCCGGGCATGTATTCGGACGGCGACTATGATCTGGCGGGCTTTTGCGTCGGCGCGGTTGAACGCGGCGATGTGCTGACGGCAGACAAGGTGGCCGATGGTGATGTGATTCTCGGCCTCGCCTCATCCGGCGTCCATTCCAACGGCTTCTCGCTGGTGCGGCGTCTGGCGGCGGATAAGGGCTGGAAGCTGGATCGCCCGGCGCTGTTCGATCAGACCGTGCTGCTGATCGACGCGCTGATGGCGCCCACGCGCATCTATGTGAAATCGCTGCTGCCGCAGGTGCGTGCCGGGCGGGTTCACGCCATGGCACATATCACCGGCGGCGGCTTGCTCGAAAATATCCCGCGTGTTCTGCCTGAGGGGCTTCATGCCTTTGTGAATGCTGATCTGTGGCCGCAGCCGCGCCTGATGGCGTTCCTGCAAGCGCAGGGGACAATCGAGCCCGAAGAAATGGCGCGCACGTTCAACTGCGGGATTGGCATGGCGGTAGTCGTCGCGCCCGAAGATGCAGACGCGGTGGCAGCTGCGCTGACCGAGGCAGGCGAGACGGTTCACCGCATCGGCCATATCGCGGCGGGTGAAAAGGGCTGCACCGTCTCCGGCACCGGCGATACATGGAGCGCGCTCGGGGATTGGAGCGCGACGCATCATGGCTAAGGCCAAAATCGCCGTCCTGATTTCGGGCACAGGCTCGAACATGGCGGCGTTGGTCTATGCAGCCAAACATCCGGCCTGCCCGTTCGAGATCGTGCTGGTTGCCTCCAACAATCCGGACGCGCCGGGGCTGACGCTGGCAGCAGGTGAGGGCATCCCCACCTTCGCGCACCCGCACAAGGGCATGACGCGCGTTGATCATGACGCTCTCATGGATGCCGCCATCCGCAAAAGCGGCGCGGAATATGTTGCGCTGGCAGGCTATATGCGCATTCTTTCACCCGGCTTTGTGCAGGGCTGGGCGGGGCGGATGCTCAATATCCACCCCTCGCTGCTGCCCAAATATAGGGGCCTGCACACGCATGAGCGCGCGCTTGAAGCGGGGGACAGCCATGGCGGCGTGACCGTCCATCTTGTCACCGAAGAGCTGGATGATGGCGAAATTCTGGGCCAGACGCCGGTGGCGATCCTGCCCGGAGACACAGCAGACAGCCTCGCCGCGCGTGTGCTGATTGCCGAGCATCAGCTCTATGCGCGCGTGCTGAGCGAGTATGTCGGGCGGAATTTCGATCCGGTCTGGCTGACGCAGCAGGTGCGCGCACTGGCAATGGCCGAGCCGGAGGCAGAGGAAAGCCTGTCGCACGGCATGGCGTGCTTTGGGATCAAGGGCGGCAAAAAATTCGCCTGGGTGTCAGACAATCATCATGGCGATGGGCGCGTGGCGTTGCTGGTCAAGATCAGCGGGCCGGATGAGCAGGCGATGCTGATCGAGCGGGATCCGGCGCGCTTCTTCAAACCCGCCTATTTCGGCCATGACTGGATCGCCATCCGGCTCGATCTGGGCGGGCTGGACTGGGATGAAGTGTCGCAACGCATCGCCGCAAGCTGGCTGGCCATTGCGCCTGCCAAGCTGAAAAGGGCGTTGAGCGTGGCGGACGCGTTTTAGTTTTTGTTCGTCATTCCCGCGAACGCGGGAACCCAGAGGCAGCGGCGGAAATCCGAAATCTTCGGCCAAGTCCCGCCACAGTGGATTGTCGGCTTCAATCAGTTGCAATTTCCAAGCGCGATTCCATTTCTTGATGCGCTTCTCGCGCAGAATCGCCTGTTCCATTGTGTCGTGGCTCTCGAACCAGACAAGGCGTGTCACGCCATATTTCTTGCTAAACCCTTCAAACTGTCCGACGCGATGCTGGTGGACGCGCGCCATAAGATTGGATGTGACGCCGCAATAGAGCGTGCCATTGCGCTGTGATGCGAGCAGATAGACGGTGGGGTGAATGGTTTTGAGCATGTCTCCCCCTAGGTTCCCGCTTTCGCGGGAATGACGCATTAAGTACGCACCTCGCTCTCCTGCACCACAGGGCGGCTCTCACGGGTGCCGCGATAGCGTTCGTCGGGCTTGGTCGGGTCTCCGGCGATGATGACATAATCGTCATGTACTTCGGTGAGCGTGCCCACGAACGGGAAGCCTTCCAGACTACCGGTCACGCGGTAGCTCACCACATCGCCGACCTTGAACGTCTTTTCGTCGAAATTGAACTCAAAGGGGCAATTGTCGCCGCCTTCACCCATGCCCATCATGGCCGTCATCCTCTTGTTGTTGGCACGGGGTTAGAAAAGCCCATGCTGTGAGGCAACAAAAAAGGCCGCCAGATTGCTCCGGCGGCCCCATTCTGTCTCAGCGGATCGCTCAGCCGACGATTTCTTCGGGCTTGAAGAAATAGGCGATTTCGATCGCGGCATTTTCGTCCGAATCCGAACCATGCACGCTGTTGGCTTCGATGCTTTCAGCCAGTTCCTTGCGGATCGTGCCGGGTTCGGCATTGTCCGGGTTGGTTGCGCCCATGATGTCGCGGTTGCGCTGCATGGCGTTTTCGCCTTCCAGCACCTGCACGACGACCGGGCCGGAAATCATGAAGCTGACCAGATCGTTGAAGAAGGGGCGTTCCTTGTGGACCGCGTAAAAGCCTTCGGCCTGCTCCTTGCTCATCTGGATGCGCTTGGAAGCGACGACGCGCAGGCCGCCTTCTTCCAGCATCTTGGTGACGGCACCCGTCAGGTTGCGGCGCGTGGCGTCCGGCTTGATGATCGAGAAAGTGCGGGTCACCGCCATGTCGTGTCTCCAATTGTGGGGGGGATAGTCTGGGCGCGCCTCTAGCGAAAATGGTGCAGTGCGGCAAGTCGCTTGCCAGCGTCTGAAATTTTGGCGCTTGACCCTTGCCGGTCGGGCTGCTGTCATGACGCCGTCATGTGCATCGCCGATGCTGTGCGGCGCGATGATCAGACATGAGGCGGCTGATGTATCATCCCGACGTGTTGAGACATGTGGATTCCTGCCCGGCGCTGGTGCTGAACGCCGACTATTCGCCTTTATCCTATTATCCCCTGTCGCTGTGGCCGTGGCAGACGGCCGTCAAAGCGATGTTCCTCGACCGGGTTGATGTTGTCGCGCATTATGAGCGGGAGGTGCACAGCCCGACCGCGCGGCTGCGGCTGCCTTCGGTCATCGCGCTGCGCCATTATGTGAAGCCAACCGCGCACCCGGCCTTTACCCGATTCAACCTGTTCCTGCGCGATCGGTTCATCTGCCAATATTGCGGCGCTGGCCATGATCTCACCTTTGATCATGTCGTGCCGCGCGCGCAGGGCGGTCGCACAACCTGGGAGAATGTCACAACCGCCTGTTCACCCTGCAATCTGAAGAAAGGCGGCCGCACCCCGCGAGAGGCCGGGATGCACCTGCTTACCCAGCCGCACCGCCCCACCAGCTGGGAAATGCAGGATCATGGCCGCAGCTATCCGCCCAATTTCCTCCATGAAAGCTGGCGGGACTGGCTTTACTGGGACGTTGAACTGGAGGCGTGACGCGTCACTTATATTTGTGCCACGTTGTGCCGGTATTGTTCATATTGTCCAGATTTTCGTCGCTCAGCGGATCGTCTTCCGGTTCTGGCGGCGGGGGTGGAGGATCGGGCTGGGGCTTGTCGTCCTTGGGCTTGTCTTCATCGGCCATGGGAAATTCCCTTCGCGCTCTGCTGTGCCGGTGCGGCACTTGACCATGATGGCAGGGCGATGGATCGGTGCATTGACCGGTATCAAGCGGCTTAATCTCTTGATTGGGCGGGCACTTGCCCCCACATAGACGCCATGCTGATTGAAACCGAAAATACGCCGAATCCGGCCACCGTCAAATTCCTGCCCGGCAGGCCTGTCATGTCTTCCGGGACGCGCGATTTCGCGACGGCGGAAGAAGCCGAAGCAAGCCCGCTGGCTGAGGCGCTGTTCACGCTGGGCGATGTGACGGGCGTGTTCTTCGGGCGCGATTTCGTTTCGGTCACGGTCGCGCCCGGCGTCAACTGGTCTGATGTGAAGCCCGATGTGATCGGCATTTTGCTCGATCATTTCGCAGGCGATATGCCGCTGTTCAAGCCGGCGAGCGCTGCGAGCATTGCCGTCCCTTCGGAAGAAGCAGGCGGCTATGATCCGGCGGATGAAGATATTGTCGTGCAGATCAAGGAACTGATCGAAACGCGCGTGCGGCCAGCGGTTGCCAATGACGGCGGAGACATTGTGTTCAGCGGCTATGCGCAAGGCAAGGTCTGGCTGAAGATGCAGGGCGCGTGCTCCGGCTGCCCGTCATCCACGGCGACGCTGAAGAATGGCATCGAGCAGCTGCTCAAACATTATGTGCCCGAAGTGACCGAAGTCCTCGCGGCCTGACTTTTCAAACTCAAAGGGGGAATTTCCATGTCTCAACCGCTCGCCGATGCGGCGCTCGATCAACTGTTTCGCACCGCCCGCACTTATAACGGTTTTCTCGACAAGCCGGTGTCGCGCGCGCAGATGGATGCGATCTGGGAGCTGATGAAATATGGCCCGACCTCCGCCAACTGCTTGCCTGCGCGGCTGGTGTGGGTGGAAAGTGCGGAAGCAAAAGCCAAGCTCGCCGCGATGTGTATGCCTGCCAATGGCGAAAAGATCATGAGCGCGCCGGTGACGGTGATTATCGGCATGGATCTGGAGTTTTACGAAAACCTGCCCGAACTCTTTCCGCATACCGATGCGCGCAGCTGGTTTGTGGGCAATGAGGAAATGGCCAAGACCACGGCTTTCCGCAACTCCACACTGCAAGCCGCCTATTTCATCTTGGCCGCGCGCGCGGTCGGGCTCGATACCGGGCCGATGTCGGGCTTCAGCAATGAGGCGGTGGATGCGGCCTTCTTTGCGGGCACCAACATCAAGTCCAACCTGATTTCGACGCTCGGCTATGGCGATCCGGCCAGCATTTTTGAACGCTCGCCGCGTCCCGATTTTGATCGGTTCAACAGCGTCGTCTGATCCGGCGGGGCGCACCACGTGACAGGCCAGCGGCTCTTGGTGATCGACACGTCCGGGGCGGCCTGTTCAATCGCCCTGTTTGATGATGGACGCCTGCTTGAAGAGCGGCATGAGGTGATGGGGCGCGGCCATGCTGAACGCATCATCCCCGCAATCGCCACACTTGCAGACGGCGGCCGCGCGGATGAAATCTGGGTGGGCTGCGGTCCCGGCAGCTTTACCGGGCTGCGGGTGGGCATCGCGGCGGCGCGCGCGCTTGCCTTGGGCTGGGGCGTGCCGGTGTTGGGCTTCTCCTCTCTGGCGCTGATTGCGGCAGGTGCAGCGCAGGACGGCCCGATATTGATCGCGACCGAAGGCGGGCATGGCGAGCTCTTTCTCCAGCCCTTTGACACGGCCAGTCTCGCTCCGATGGGCGAACTGCAATCGCTGGTCCCGGAGATGGCGGCGCAGGCTTCAGCCATCGCGCGCGTGGCAGGAACGGGTGCGGCGCGGCTCTGTGCGGCGCGCGGATCGGGCGACGTCGTGAGTGAGAGCGATCCTGAGGCCAGCCACGCGCCGCGCTTGCCCCGTGCCGTACTGAGCAACAGCGTCTCCCCCATTTATGGTCGCGCGCCCGACGCGAAGCCGGCAGCGGTCCGATGATTAAAGTCGAAGAGGCCGGGCGCGAAGTGGTTCCGGCCATCATGCCAGTCATGAATGCGGCCTTCGACCCTGCTTATGGTGAAGCCTGGACCGAAATCCAATGCGTGGGGGCCTTGGCGCTGCCTGGTTGCTTTCTGATGACCGCATTGCTGGAGGGGAAGATCGTGGGTTTCGCAATCGTCCGCTCGATATTGGATGAGGCGGAATTGATGCTGATCGCCGTTCACCCGGACAGTCACAGGCGGGGTGTTGGCCGGGTCTTGCTGCATGGAGTCGAAGCCAAATGCACCAGCCTCGGCGTCTCAAAGCTGCATGTTGAAATGCGCGAAGATAATCCCGCTCATGCGTTTTATAGCGATGCGCGCTTTATCTTGATAGGTGAAAGACGAAATTATTACCCCAGACTGGATGGAAAATCGGCCAGCGCACTGACATTTTGTCGCCTTTTGACAAAAGATAGCTGATTTTGACCATTGAGTTGCTACTTGCAACGGTGTAAACTAGCAGAAGGTCGTCAGAATAATCGAAATAAAAGTAAACGGGTCTATAACCAAACCAGTCAAGGTGATTTATAATGACAGATAACAATCAAATGCAGGAGACGCTGATCACGCTCACTGCTGACATCGTTGCCGCGCATGTGAGCAACAACAGTGTAGCCGTTTCCGACATTCCGGCGCTGATCGCGAATGTCCATTCGGCGCTGACGGGCCTTGGCGGTCCGGTCGCAGCGGAACCCGCTGCGCGTCCGGAACCCGCTGTTTCGGTCCGCGCGTCGATCAAGCCGGACTATATTGTTTGTCTGGAGGACGGAAAGAAGCTGAAGATGCTGAAGCGTCACCTGATGACGCATTATAATCTGACGCCCGAACAATATCGCACCAAATGGGGTCTGCCTGCGGACTATCCGATGGTGGCGCCGAATTATGCCGAACAGCGTCGTACGCTGGCCGTAAAGATCGGCCTCGGACGCAAGCCGGGCAAGCGTAAGTAACAGCTTCAAGGGTTTGGCAGCGTGGCAGGTGATTGATTTGCCCGCCACGATGTCTAAGATGGTGCGCAGAACATTCCATTCAGGACGACCGCGTGACGCGCACCATCGATATTGAAGCCCTTTGCCAGGAAAAGGGCCTGCGCATTACCGAACAGCGGCGGGTAATCGCTCGTGTGCTGGGGGATGCGCAGGACCATCCCGATGTAGAGACGCTGCACGAGCGCGCATCTGCCATTGATTCGGGCATTTCAATTGCAACGGTTTATCGGACTGTCCGCCTGTTTGAAGAGGCGGGCATTTTGGAGCGGCATGATTTCGGCGATGGCCGATCCCGCTATGAAGCCGCGCCCGAAGCGCATCATGATCATCTCATCGATGTAGAAACGGGGCGCGTGATCGAATTTGTCGATCCCGAGATGGAAGCGTTGCAACGTCAGGTTGCGGAGCGATTGGGCTTCCGTCTGGTCGATCATCGCATGGAACTTTATGGCGTTTCGCTCAACCGTCAGAAGTGAAGCCCTGCGGCTATATGCCGCGCTGCGCATTCTGATGATGGCGCTGGGCCTTCTCGCCATTCTCCCTCCCCATTTGATCACGCGACTGTTCACGCGTCGCTCTCCTTTCGCCAGCTGGTTCCTGCGCTGGGCGGGATGGTGCGCGGGCGCGCGGGTGACGGTGGAAGGCAAGCCGATCCGCCACAAGGTGCTCTACCTCGCCAATCATGTCAGCTGGCTGGATATCATGGTGTTGGCCGGGGCGACCGGCTGCGCCTTCATCGCCAAGGATGAAATGATCGGCTGGCCGGTGCTGGGATGGCTCGCCAAGCAGAATAACAGCGTGTTCGTCGCGCGCGATTCCCGCCAGAGCGTGCATCGTCAGCGCGACGATGTGCGCGCGGCGCTCCTGTCTCCCCAGCCGCTCTGCCTGTTCCCAGAAGGGACAACGGCATCCGGCCGGGAGCTTCTGCCCTTTCGCTCCTCATTGATCGCAGCGGTCACGCCCGCGCCAGAGGATGTCCAGATCCAGCCGGTCGCGCTCGATTTTGGTGTTCTCACCGAGGCCGTCGCCTGGATCAGTGATGATCCCGTTGGTCATGTCGCCTTCAATGTGATGTGGCGATATCCGCGCATTCCGGTGCGCCTCGCCTTTCTGGAGCCGCTCGCGCATGAGGATTTCGCCGACCGCAAGGCCATCGCCGCGCACAGTCGCGCCGAAATTGCCGAAGCGCTGGGTGATGTTGGGCTGAAGGAAGAGCGGCTGTTCTAGAGGCTCAGGCCGCGCGGCGGGCGGTCTCCACAGTGCCGACCTTGGTCAAGACCACAGGGTCACGCTCCTGAGCGCGGGGCAAGATTGCCTTGTCCGCTGATTTGCGCAGATCGGACAATTCTTCGAGCGCGACGGCGCGGCTGAACAGGAAACCCTGAACTTCGTTGCAGCCTTGCATGCGCAGCATATCCATCTGCTCGGTGCGCTCAACGCCCTCTGCCGTTGTCTTCATGCCCAGACTTGTGGCGAGGCCTACAACAGAGCGGACAATGGCCTGACAATCTTCACGGCTGTCGATATCCGAAATGAAGCAGCGATCAATCTTGATCTTGCTGAACGGGAAACTGCGCAGATAGTTGAGCGACGAATAGCCCGTGCCGAAATCATCCAGCGCAACCTGTACACCCAATGCGCGCAGCATGTGGAGCGTTTCGATATTCACGTCCGTATCCTGCATCAGGACGGTCTCTGTGATTTCAAGGCAGATGCGTGCCGGGTCAACCTCTGTGCGCGCAATGGCATTGGCAATTGTGGCAATGAGCGACGGGCTGCGCATCTGAGCGGGGGACAGGTTGATCGCCACGCCGATATGCGGTTCCCAGTTGGACAGATCATGCACGGCCTGACGGATCACCCATTCGCCAATCTGGATGATCAGCCCGGTTTCTTCCGCAATGGGGATGAACACATCCGGCATCACTGTGCCGCGCGCCGGATGCTCCCAGCGGATCAGCGCTTCATAACCACTGGTCTGTTCCGTCTCCATATCAACCAGGGTCTGATAATGGAGCTTGAGTTCACCCTTGCCGAGCGCGCTGCGCAGATCCATTTCGATCAGGCGCCGGGCCTGAGCGGCTTCATCCATGCCCGGTTCAAACCAGACGGCGCGATTGCGCCCCAGCGACTTGGCCGAATAGAGCGCCAGATCGGCGTTGCGCAGCAGTGCATCCACATTGTCCCCGTCCTGCGGGGCCAGCGCAATGCCGATGCTTGTGCCGATGACGACATCATGATCGCCGAGGGAGAAGGGTTCTGACAGTGCGTCGATAATGTCTTG
Source organism: uncultured Sphingomonadales bacterium (assembly GCA_937870585.1). Taxonomy (GTDB): domain Bacteria; phylum Pseudomonadota; class Alphaproteobacteria; order Sphingomonadales; family Sphingomonadaceae; genus Aquisediminimonas. The sequence goes on from CALMZE010000027.1 coordinate 13,648, forward strand.
CGCCACCTTTTCGATGGTGCCCATCTGCGCTGCCGGAATCAGGATGGCGAACTCATCGCCGCCCAGACGGCTCACAACTTCGCTGCCTTCTGCACAGCTTTCCAGACGCCGGGCGACAGCTTTGAGCAGCTTGTCTCCCACCGGATGGCCCAGCGTATCGTTGATCACCTTGAAATTGTCGAGGTCCAGGCACAGCAGACCGGCCACCGCCTCATCGCGATTGAGTGCGTGATACAGGCTTTCGCTCAGCATGAAGCGGTTCGGCAGGTCGGTCAGCCCGTCATAATGGGCCATGTAACTGACCTTTTCCTCCGCATGGCGCTGCGCCGTAATGTCAGAACAGACGCCCCGCCAGCGGCCTTCGCCAACCGGGCGGGCACTGATGCTCCACCAATGTTGCGCGTCGCCTACGGTCAGCGAAATCACTTGATGCCTAAAGGGGCGCGAACGCCGTAAATGGCTCGCCAGAATGCCGCGTTCCTGACCATGATCGAACAGGTCCAGAAACGGTTTGGCGATGAGCGTCTCCTTCGGGCGACAGCAGGCCTGAGCCAAGCGCGGTGAGGGATCGAGCACACGGCCATCCCCATCGAGTTCGAACAGCCAGTCAGACCCCTGCTCGGTGAAATCATTGAGCAGCAGCGCGATGGTCTCGTTAGACTGGCTCAGATCACGCTCGCGGTGCGCGCCAACGTCAAACCGCTCGGCCCCCAGTCTGATCTGCGAATAGAGGAAGACAGTGTAGGAAAAGAGCAGCCCCAGCGCGGCGAGGCCAGACGCAGTGTTGACCTGCACGAAACTGATCAGCAGCCCGGGAATGAACATGGCGAGATAGAGAATCGCCGCGCGCTGGCGGGTGCGGAAGGTCGCCGTGCCCGCCTTCATCATGCCCGCCGCCAGAATGCCGAGGAACATCTGCTGAGCCGGTGTGGCGATGGCAAACAGTGCGGTGATCGACCCGCCCCAGGCCGCGCCCAGTGCCGCCGCAATCAGATCGACCCGGATGGCGGCCTTGTGCGTGGCCTGATCATCATCCAACGCGTTGAGAAACGCCTTGGCGATCTGGCCGCGCGACCAGAGCAGCAACACCATCAAGCCCAGACCCGCAGCGAGATAGAGGGCAGGGACATCGCGCGCGAACAGGAGGACTGTGATGATCGTATTGAGCAAATTGCCCATCGTGGCGGCGCGCAAATTGCTGAGATTCTCTGTCAGCTGGACCTTGGTCAGCCAAGCAGGATTGCCGTCGTCTGGTGTGGCAGCATTCATCAGGGCGCGCATTCCGATTTGATCTTGTTTGACCTGCTAGATCGCGGAAATCTGCAAAGAATTCGTTATGGTCCAAATTTGGACCGGATTCGAGTGACTTGGCTGTCCGATGCCCGGCAATTGCCGCTCTGGCTGAGCTCCGCTAGAACGCAAACATGACTCGCACTCCGCCCAAAACCTATCTCGTCAAATCCTTCGGCTGCCAGATGAACGTCTATGATGGCGAACGGATGAGCGAATTGCTGGGCGCTGAAGGCATGACCGCCGTGGCGAGCGAGGCGGACGCTGATCTGGTGGTGCTCAACACCTGCCACATTCGCGAAAAGGCGACCGAGAAGGTCTATTCAGACATTGGCCGTTTGCGCCGCGAAGACGGCACGCGCCCGATCGTCACAGTGGCCGGGTGCGTGGCGCAGGCAGAAGGCGAGGAAGTGTTGCGGCGGACGCGCGATGTTGATCTCGTCGTTGGTCCGCAGGCCTATCATGATCTCCCTGCATTGGTGGCGCGTGCAGCAGCAGGTGAGCGCGTGACCGATCTCGATCTGCCCGGTGTTGCCAAGTTCGGAAAATTGCCTGCGCGGCGGAAATCTGGCGCGAGCGCCTTCCTCACCGTGCAGGAAGGGTGCGACAAATTCTGCACCTATTGCGTGGTGCCCTATACACGCGGCGGTGAAGTTAGCCGCAGCTTTGCCGCGATTGTCGATGAGGCCAAGGCGCTGGTGGATGCAGGCGCGAAGGAAATCACGCTGCTCGGCCAGAATGTCAACGCATGGCGCGATGGCGAGGCGGGGCTGGAGAAGCTGATTGTCGCGCTAGACGCGATCCCCGATCTCAAGCGCATCCGCTACACCACCAGCCACCCCAATGACATGACAGAGGGCTTGATCCGCGCCCATGCCGAGGTGGAAAAGCTGATGCCGTTCCTGCATCTCCCCGTGCAGGCAGGCAGTGACCGCATCTTGAAGGCGATGAACCGCAGCCACACCACCGCCTCCTATCTGAAGGTGATTGGACGCGTGCGCGCATCGCGGCCGGATATTGCGATTTCGGGCGATTTCATCGTCGGCTTTCCCGGAGAGACCGAAGCAGATTTTGAAGCGACGCTCCAGATCATCCGCGACACCGATTATGCGCTGGCCTTCAGCTTCAAATATTCGGCCCGCCCCGGCACGCCGGCTGCGGCGATGGACGGACAGATCGAGCCGCACGTGATGGATGAGCGGTTGCAGCGCTTGCAGGGACTGCTCAACGAACAACAGCTCGCCTTCAACCAGGCGCGCGTCGGGCAGCGCACGTCGATCCTGCTCGAACGCAAGGGGCGTCTTGCCGGGCAGATGGTTGGAAAGACTCCGTGGCTGCAATCGGTGCATGTGATGACCGACGCGCCTGTGGGGGCCATGCTGGAGGTCGATCTGGTCAGTGCGGGGCCGAATTCGCTTGGGGGTGAGATTGTGCGCGAGATGGTGGGCGTATGATTTCGTCGTCATCCCCGCGCAGGCGGGGATCCATGAACACCCCGGCGAACAGCATTGCATCTTTGCCTGAAACAGCGTTGTCTTGGATTCCGGCCTGCGCGGGAATGACGAAGGGATTCTATGCCGCGTAAACCCGCCTCCGCCGCGCCTGAGCGCACCCGGCTCGAACTTGAATTTGACAAGGCCCACCTGCTCGGCCCGCTCTTTGGCGAGTTTGACCAGAACCTTGTCGCCATTGAAAATCGCTTGGGCGTGTTCATCGCGGCGCGCGGCAACCGGCTGGTGATCGAAGGTGAACCCGGCGCTGCGGCGCGCGCCCGCGATGTGCTGACCGGCCTCTATAACCGCCTTGCCCAGGGCCAGCAGATCGATGCCGGGGCCGTTTCAGGAATTATCGCCATGACCTCCGAACCCGCACTGGAAGGCATTATCCGCGCCGACGACACCACCTCCTCTCCGGTGATGATCCGCACCCGCAAGAAGGTGATCGTCCCGCGCTCTCCCACGCAAATCCGCTACATGGAAGCGTTGGTGAAGAATGACATCATCTTCGCACTCGGCCCGGCCGGCACGGGCAAGACCTATCTGGCGGTGGCGCAAGCCGTGGCGCAGCTCATCACCGGCAGTGTGGATCGCCTGATCCTCTCCCGCCCCGCTGTGGAAGCAGGCGAGCGGCTGGGCTTCCTGCCCGGTGACATGAAGGAAAAGGTCGACCCCTATCTGCGCCCGCTTTACGACGCGCTCTATGATTGCCTGCCCGCCGAGCAGGTGGAGCGGCGGATCGCCAGCGGTGAGATCGAAATCGCCCCCATCGCCTTCATGCGCGGCCGCACGCTGGCGGACAGCTTCATCATTCTGGACGAAGCGCAGAACACCACACCCGCGCAGATGAAGATGTTCCTCACCCGCTTTGGCCAGAACAGTCGCATGGTGGTGTGCGGAGACCCCAATCAGGTCGATATTCCGGGCGGCAGCGAATTTTCCGGCCTCGCTGACGCGGTCGGACGGCTGGAGGGGATCGAGCGGATCGCCACCATACGCTTCACCAGCAAGGACGTGGTGCGGCATCCTATCGTCGGGAAAATCGTGGAGGCCTATGAGGGGCCTTAGCGCCCTGACAGCTTCAGGATAGACTTTCAGGTTGAAGCACACCCTGTTCTCCGGCGAAGGCCGGAGAGCTGTGGCGGTTTCACAACTGTGTGTGCCAAGCTCTCGCAGGGCTCCGGCACAAGGCCGGAGAACAGGGTGCTTCTCCTCAAAGGCTAACTCTAGCGCCCCTCAAACACAGGCTTGTACGCGGCAGGGTCCGGATTGGCGAGCCACATGCCGAGCGCTTGTTTGACGTCTTCGCTGTGGATGACCTTGCCCAGTTCCTCACTTTCGAGCGCGAAGAAATCGCGTTGGCCCTGATTGGTGCCTGAATTGACCAAGGCCTTGACGCCGCGCAGCGCGAGCGGGGCGCGGGCCGCCATATTGGCCACAAAGGCCGCGACATCCGCCTCAAAGCTTTCGGGCGGATAGAGGCGGGAGATCAGGCCCAGATCCAGCGCCTTGGCGGGAGCAAGAAACTCACCATGGAGCAGCACGTCCAGCGCCTTGGCTCGCCCCAGCAGGCGCACGCAATGCCACGCCCCGCCACCGCCGGGCACGAGCCCAAAGCTGGTTTGCGGCAGGGCGAACGAGCCTTCGGGGTGATCCATCATCAGCCGGAAATCAAAGGAGAGCGAAAATTCGCATCCGCCGCCGCCGACCACGCCGTTGATTGCTGCAATGGTCACGGCGGGCAGATTCTGGATGCGCAGCCCCAATTCATGGATGCTGGTCATGGAATGGGGAATGGCGCGGAAGATTTCGAGCAGATCTTCGGCGCGTGATGACGCTTCCACCGACTCCTGCGTGCCTTCGGCATGGGCCTGCATTTCATTGAGGTCCATCCAGCGCAGGAACACGCCGTTTTCGCCCGTGACAAGGAAGACGCGCACGGTGGGATCATTCTCCACCTCCGTCAGCAAATCATGCAGTTCCGCGAGCATCCGCGAATTCAACGTTTGCAGCGGCGGATTGCTCATCCGGCAGGTCAGCACATGGCCGTCGCGGCTGACGTTGATGTGGCGATAATCCATGGCACAATCCCTCTTGCATCCGGCCGCCCAAGCGCGGCATGTCTCTGCGTGAACAGTCCGTCGGGCGGTGGGAATTGTCAAATATTTTAACTATCCCGATCCCGCAGAACCGCTATACGGACGCCCAAACCGCATTGAGGACCAGCACGCCATGGCGCACACGATCACCACGCAGACAATTTCCAACGCACTCGCCGCAACGCTGATGCAGGGCGCGGTCGCCAAGGCCGGGGCCATGGGTGTGCCGATGTGCATTGCCATCGTCGATCCTTCGGGCACGCTGGTCCAGTTTCTGCGGATGGATGGGTCGGCGCTGCTGAGCGTCAATATCGCGCAGGACAAGGCGTACACCGCCGTTTCCTTCGGCATGGCGACGCATGAATGGCATGACTTCATCAAGAATGATCCGCCGCTGCTGCATGGCATCGTCCACACCCCGCGTCTGGTGGTGTTTGGGGGTGGCTACCCGATCAAGGTCGATGGCGTTCTGGTGGGCGGCATCGGTGTGAGCGGTGGACATTACACCCATGATATGGAGGTGGCGCAGGCTGCGCTGGCGGCTGCCGGACTGGCCTGAGGCAAGGAGGGGGGGATCAAGCTCCCCCGCCCACCACTACAACTTTTCCTGCCGCCGCCC
>CALMZE010000028.1 GCA_937870585.1 uncultured Sphingomonadales bacterium
GCCGATGGGCGGCTCGTCGTTGCTCAAGATACTTACTTTCTCATGAAAACCGGTTCGAAGGCCTTAGCGGGGGAGGGGGGCAAAGGCCAGTGCCCAGAGGCAAAAAAGGGGTTCAATCGCCATTCATTTTCGTACCCCTAAAAACACTTTCATCCCGTGTTCGGGCTTGTGCGACAGGCGCTGTCGGACTAGCGGGACAACATGGGACGGAGTGCGCCTGTGCTCCGGTTTGGAGAAGGACCATATTGCAATGAAACTCGTTTCTTCGGTGTCGCTTGCCCTCGCTCTGGCCATGGGTTCAACCGTGATGCTGGCCCCGCAGACTGCGGTGGCTGCGAAGAAGGAAAAGGCGCCCAAGCCCAAGGCCGCTGAACTCTCCAAGGAGTTCCGCCCGCTCATTGGCGCCGCGCAGGCTGCGTCGCAGAAGAAGGACGTTGCGGCGACCGAAGCTGCGCTCGCTGCGGCCAAGGCCGTAGCCAAGCTGCCCGACGAACTTTTCTACATTGGTTCGATCACATACGAATTGGGCCTGATGAAGAGTGATACGGCGATGCAACGCTCTGGCATCGACCAGATGGTCGACGCCGGTTCGACGCTGCCGACAAACCTTGGCCTGCTTAACATGGAATCGGGTCGTCGCGCCTATCAGGCGGGTGAATATCAGAAGGCGATTTCGCGCCTGGCCGAAGCTGACCGTTTGGGCGTGAAGGATATCAACCGCCTGATCCTGAATGCGGAAGCGAATTTCAAGCTCAACCAATGGGCGCAGGGCCTGAGCGCATTGGGCAAGGGCGTGGATGAGCAGAAGGCTGCCGGTCAGCCGGTGCCCGATGACTGGTTCCGTCGCGGCGTTTCGGTTGCCTTGAAGAGCAAGGACACAGCACTGATCTCCGAATGGAGCCACAAGCTGGTTCGCAACAACCCAACGGCTTCCAACTGGCGTGACGCGCTGTTGATCATGCGCGATTCGATCAAGCTCGACGCCAAGTCGCAGATGGATGTGGCGCGCCTGATGTATGATACCAAGTCGCTGGCCGGTGAGCGCGATTTCAACGATTATGCTTCGCTCGCTCTCGAAGGCAAGCTGCCCTGGGAAGCACAGGCGGCCATTCAGGCCGGCATCGACAGCAAGGCGGTGTCTGACACTTCCAAGCCAATCAAGGATCGCCTGGCTGAAGCCAAAGCGATGGCTCCCGGCGAAACGGCGGCGCTGAACATCGACCAGAAGAAAGCGCTGACCAGCGGCACGGGCGTTTATGCGCTCAACGTGGCAAACGCGCTGGTCAGCCAGGGCAATAATGCGGCAGCGCTCGAACTGCTTGGCGTGGCGGAAAAGCGCGGTGGCGTGGACAATGGCATCGTCAACATGCTGCGCGGCATTGCGCTGACGCGTCTGGGGCGTGCAGCCGAAGCGCGTACGGCGTTTGACGCGGTGACGACCCCGCCCAAGTCAAACATTGCGGGCTTCTGGAAGCTCTATCTCGATCTGGGTGCCGCGAAAACGATGTAAGCGCGGTGACGGTTTGTCGCTGGACTGGCTCCGGTCAGTCCAGCGGAACCGGAACCCCCGGCAGCGATTTGGACGAACGGATAGTGAGCGAGGTTTTCACGCTCGCCACATTCGGCGCGGTGGTCAGCGATCCCGTGAGGAATTGCTGGAACTGCTGCAAATCGGGCGCGACAATCTTCAGGATGAAATCGATCTCGCCATTGAGCATATGGCATTCGCGCACCGGATCGAGCTTGGCAACATGCGCTTCGAAGGCGCGCAGATCATCCTCGGCCTGGCTCTTGAGGCTCACCATGGCGAACACGGTGATGGTGTAACCCAGCTTCTCCCCTGACAAGGAGGCGTGATAGCCTTCGATGATCCCTTCTTCTTCCAGCGCGCGAACGCGGCGCAGGCAGGGCGGGGCAGTCAGCCCCACGCGCGCGGCCAGTTCCACATTGGTGATGCGGCCATCTTCCTGCAATTCGTGCAGGATGCGGGCATCGGTATGATCGAGATTGCGATTGGCCATTGTTGAAACATTCCTTCGGGGGCTGTCTCTTTCCCGATAATTTTGTTTCGCGCAACACTTAATGTGCCACTTTGTAACGTCCCAAATTGAACACTATCGGCAAGGGTAACGCTTCGTTAGGAAAGAGCCTTGACCACCCGGAAGCCTTATCCCTTGCGCTACGACGACCGCCTAGAAACCATCATGAAGGCCCGCACCCGGGATGCTGGCGCGCGCGCGGCGATGTGGGTGCAACTGGTTGATGTGTTGGCGCAGGATCGCGGCAATTATCCCCCTGAGCTGCGCGAAAGCGCGTTCCGCTGGCTTGATAAATGGCGGCAGGATGTGCCCGAGAGCCGCCGTATGGGGGCTGCTGTAACGATTGCAGGGCGTCCGGTTTCCGATGCTTTGCTCGATTTCTTTGCCCGCGATACTGCCCCGGTGGCGCATCCCGTTCTGACGCGCTGCCCGGCGCGTGCCAGCTGGCTGGATTTTCTGGCAAGCTGGCCTGCATCGTCGCGCGCCATCTTGGCCGAGCGCACCGATCTTCCTGAAGATGTCGCGCGGGGTCTGGCGAGCCTTGACCCGCAAACATTGGCCTTGCCGCCGGTTGCGTCGCAGCCGGAACCCCCTGTGATCCGCTATGATCCGGGACTGACAGGCCCGATCGAAACCATCGCGCCCGCTTATGCCGATACGGTTGCGGAACCGATTGAAGCCGACGTGTTTGATCTTCCGGTGGATGCCATCATCCCTGAACCGATCGCCGAAATTGTGCCGCCGACCAGGATAGAAGCGGCTCCCCCGGTGACCGCTGAAGTTTCGCAGCCTGCCGTTCCAGCAGTTGCGCCGATCAATGAGCTACTGGCGCGGATTGACCGGTATCGGAAGGATAATCCGCAGAGTGCGCAAGTGGCGCGTGGCGCAGCGGGTCCGGCCAAGGCGTTCGTGTTTGAAACAGACCGCAATGGCGCAATCAACTGGCTGGATGGGGCTCCGCGTGGCGCGCTCATCGGCCTGTCTCTGGCAGACATGGCGCTGCCCGGCGAATGTGGCGTGGATGGTCAGGCAGCTGGCGCGTTCCGCAAGCGCGCGCGCTTTGATCATGCCCGGCTGCGCGTCAACGGCCATGGTCCGGCAGCGGGTGACTGGCTGATTTCGGGTGATCCCGTGTTTGATCCTGAAGGCGGTCGCTTCCTTGGCTATCAGGGGCAGGCCCGGCGGTTGACGGCCGATGCGCCCGAAGGCCTCGCGACCCCGCTGATCGGCGGCGCGATGCGGCCGGAATCGGTGCGGCAACTGGTTCATGAACTTCGCACGCCGCTTAACGCCATTCGCGGCTTTGCCGAAATGATCGAGGGCCAGTTCCTTGGCCCGGTCGCTGATGGATACCGCCAGCGCGCGGATGCCATCATCCGCGATTCGCAGCGTCTGCTCCGCGTGTTTGAGGATCTGGATAGCGCCGCGCGACTGGAATCGGGCGATTTCCCGATTGCAGAAGGTGCGCGCGTTGATCTGGTCGGGCTGGTGCGGGCGAGCTTCGAGCAAGCCTCTCCGATGGCGACCGAGCGCAAGATCAGTTTGCGCGTCTCGCTGCCCGATGGCGATATGGTTGCCGGGCTGGATGAAGGCAGCTCGACGCAGCTCCTCTCCGGATTTGTTGAATTGCTGGCAGGGGTTGCGCGCGAAAGCGACGTGATCCAGATCTCGCTCGATCAACAGGCCATGGCGGCGCATCTGGTGGCTGTGCCGGTTCTGGAAAGCGGTCTTGCCGCCGGATGGGATTGGTCTGCCACTGTGGCCGAAGGGCCGGGGCAGCCGTCTGACATTCTGCCATTGGGCCTGGGCTATAAATTCCGCTTGCTGTCCCGCCTTGCCCAACGCGTCGGTGGATCGCTCTCTGGCACCGCAAACCGCTTGACCTTGATCCTGCCCATGGCCACGTCTAGGGGTGAGCAGACCCAACGGGGGTAATTCAAGCGTCAGGGCGGATTGTGGCGTCAAAAAAACAGGAAACGCGCAAACGCAACCTCGGGCGGCTCGATCATGTCGCGCGCAAAGCTGATCGCGTGGCCTTTCCGGCGGAATTCGGGCGGCGCTATGTTATCTATGTCGATACCGAAGAGGAATTTGACTGGACGCAGCCGCAACGCCGCGATGCCACGGGCACCAGTCATATGCGTTATCTGCCCGAATTCCAGAAGATGGCGGAATCGCACGGGGCCTCGCCCTGCTATCTGGTCGATTGGCCGATCATCGACACGCCGAGCTCTGCTGAGGTCATCAATCAGCTGCTGGCAGGGGGGCACAGCTCGGTTGGCACGCAGCTTCATCCATGGGTGAACCCGCCGTTCGAGGAAGAGGTGAACGCGCATAACAGCTATGTCTGCAACCTGCCGGTCGAGCTCCAGCGTGCCAAGCTGCACGCGTTGACGGATCGCATCGAACAGGTGACGGGCAAGCGCCCCGAAGTCTATCGCGCCGGGCGGTACGGTATCGGCCAGCATACGGCCGAACTGCTGGTGGAAGCCGGATATAAGGTGGATACTTCGATCCGCCCCTATTTCGATTATAGCGCTGATGGTGGCCCCAGCTTTCTCAAGCACAACCCTTGGCCATCATGGGCGGGGCCGGACGGATCGCTGATCGAACTGCCGCTGAGCGTCGCTTATGTCGGGCGGATGCGGGGTGTTGGTGCAGCGCTCAGCCGCTATTCGAGCAAGAAGGCTGTGGCGATCTCTGCATTGTCACGATCTGGTCTGCTCTCGCGCGTCGCGCTCACGCCAGAAGACATGCCCGAAGCCGAAGTGCGTCAGGCCATTGATGCCTTGCTGGCGGACGGGCAGGTCTATCTCTCTATTTCATTCCACTCGCCTTCGGTCGCGCCGGGGCACACGCCCTATGTGCGCAATTCGGCGGAACTGTCGCTCTTTTATGATTGGTGGGACATCGTGCTCAACCATCTCCATCGCCACGGCGTGAAGCCCGCGTCGGTGGAAGATGTGATTGCAGCCGCATGGGCCTCGCGGGGCTGAGGCTGCACCCTTTGCTGCCGTCCTGAGCTTGTCGAAGGACCGTTCTTGCAGTTGAGGGCGATAAAAAGCGGTCCTTCGATAAGCTCAGGACGGTGGAAGAGCTCATGCAGGCTTGTCACTTCCACCCCAACGCGGCTATTGCGCCTCCTCCACTGGGGGCCCGTAGCTCAGTTGGTTAGAGCTGGCCGCTCATAACGGCTAGGTCGCGGGTTCAAGT
>CALMZE010000029.1 GCA_937870585.1 uncultured Sphingomonadales bacterium
CTTCGACAAGCTCAGTCCCTCCTCACCATGAGCGGATTGATTCAATGCAATGTCATCATGCTTTCATTAGATTGAGCCCCTTTGCAAACCCCCGCCCAGCGGCATAAGGGAAGGGCGATGGCCCATGATCCCTTGCCAGCCAATCTGGCGCACCTCTCGCTTGATGCCGTGATGGCTGCCGCTGCCGAACAGCGCCTGCCACCGGTGCATTCATGGCATCCGCCGCATCGCGGGCACAGTGCCATGGAAATCCGGCGCGATGGCAGCTGGTGGCATGAAGGCGGCAAGATTGAGCGCGCGGCGCTTGTCCGGCTCTTTGCCTCCATTTTGCGGCGAGAGGCGGATGGCCGCTTCGTGCTCGTCACGCCCGTGGAGATGATGGATATCGATGTGGATGATACGCCCTTCCTCGCGGTTGAACTCAAGGCGGAGGAAGGCCAGCTCGCCTTCCGCCTCAACACAGGCGACGCCGTGATTGCGGGGCCGGAGCACCCAATCCGCGTGGAAGACCGCAGCGGTGAACCGCATCCTGTGCTGCATGTGCGCGACGGGCTGGAGGCGCGGATCGAACGCGCGCCATTCTATGAACTGGCTGAGATGGCGCTTTCCAATGGATCAAATCCGCCGGGCGTGTGGAGCGGCGGGGCGTTCTTTCCGCTGATGGAGGCCGCATGAGGCTGCGCGACCGCCTCGCCCGCGCTCACGCCGATGGCATGGCGCGTGAGGCGCACAGCCCGGTCAAGGATGCCTATGGCTGGCCCGTTCATGACGCGCGCAAACAGGCCGCCGTGCTGATGGCGGTCACCGATGGCCCGCGCCCAAGCCTGATCCTGACCGAACGCCCCAAGACCATGCCGAGCCATCCGGGGCAGGTGGCCTTTCCCGGCGGGCGGATTGACCCCACCGATGTCGACGCGTTGGATGCGGCCTTGCGTGAGGCTGAGGAAGAGGTGGGCCTGCCACGTCATCTCGTCGATGTATTGGGTGAGATGGACATGTTCCACACCGGCTCCGGCTATGACATCACGCCGATTTTGGGTGTCGTTCCGCATGATCCGCCGCTGGTGCGCAATGAATACGAGGTGGATGAAATTTTCACCGCCCCGCTCGATTTCGTGCTCGATCCCGCCAACCACACCCGCCACACCGTCGAATGGAGCGGCGCGCCGCGATCCTATTACGAAATGTATTGGGAGGGGCATCGCATCTGGGGTGTGACGGCGGGGATCATCGTCAATCTGGCACGGCGGCTGCAATGGATCGGCTGAATCTGGCGCCGCCCGATGGCTTTGAGGCGCTCACCCGCGTGCTGGGCGCGGAAGAGGGCCTGATCCGGCTGGTCGGCGGTGCCGTGCGCGATACGCTCGCCGGGCTGCCGTTCAAGGATTTTGATTGCGCCACGCGGCTGATGCCGGAGGACGTAATGCAACGCGCGCAGGCGGCGGGCTATAAGGTCATCCCGACGGGATTGGCGCATGGCACGGTGACGGTGCTGCTAAAGGGCCAGCCAATTGAGGTCACGACGCTGCGCCGCGATGTCTCCACAGATGGCCGCCACGCAACGGTCGCCTTCTCCGATGACTGGCGCGAGGATGCGGCGCGACGCGATTTCACCATCAACGCGCTTTATGCCGATCCGCTGACGGGCGAAGTCTTTGATTATTTCGGCGGGCGGGATGATCTGGCGGCGGGCTTGGTCCGCTTCATAGGCGATCCGCTGACGCGTATTGCCGAGGATCATCTGCGCATCTTGCGCTTCTTCCGCTTTCAGGCGCGGTTCGGGACGGGCGCGCCGGACGTCGCTTCGCTGGAAGCCTGCACGGCGCGCGCGAATGATCTGATGGCGCTCTCCCGCGAACGCATTGCTGATGAAGTGCTGCGGCTGCTCGCTTTGCCCGATCCGGGGGAGACGGTGGCGCTGATGGTGGAGCAGGGCATTTTCCGTCCGGTGCTGCCTGAAATTACCATGGATGGTCTGGCTGTGCTGCGCCGGACTATTGAAGGCGAAGCCAAAGCGGAACTCGCGCCGGATGCGATGCGCCGCCTGTCTGCACTCCTCCCCGCCGATCCAGTGCTGGCCGATGGCGTGGGCGCGCGGCTCAAACTCTCCAATGCGCAGCGCAAATTCCTCTCCGCAGCGGCGAGGCGTGAGGCCGCAGACGGTGCAGACGCGCGGGGCTTGGCTTATCGCGAAGGGCGTGATGTGGCGCTGGCGCGGCTGCTGGCGGGTGGCTTTGATGTCACACCCATTCTCAATTGGGAGATTCCTGTCTTTCCCTTGGGCGGTCGCGCGGTTATGGCGCGGGGGATTTCGGCAGGGCCGGAGGTCGCCCGCATCCTGAAAGCGGTCGAGATGAAATGGGTTGCGGAAGGGTTTCCCGGTGAGGGCCGGATCGAAGCCCTTCTGAATGAGGTGACGGGCGGATGAGCGAATATCCCGCTGAGTTTGACCTGAAGGGGACGCGCGTTACCCTGCGCCCCTTTGCGCCTGCTGATCTGATGGCCTTGCAAGATTTTGCGCAGGCCATGCCGCTTCACGATCTGCTGTTTCTGGATGCGGACATTCAAAAGCCCGAAGTGCTGGTGGAATGGGCCAAGGCCGTGATTGACGGGCAGATCATCAGCCTTGTCGCGTTTGATGGGCCACGCGTGGTGGGCACGGCGGCGATTGTGCGGGATCGTCTGGGCTGGTCTCAACATGTTGCGGAAATGCATTTGCTGGTGGCGGAGGCTTATCGCGGGCTGGGGCTGGGGCGCACGCTCTTGCAACACGCCTTCACCATGGCAGTGGATGGCGGCGCTGAAAAACTCTGCGCGCGGATGACGCCCGATCAGAAGGGCGCGATTTCCATGTTTGAGGAAATGGGATTCCGGCAGGAGGCCTTGCTCACAGATCATGTCCGCGAACGCGGCGGCGATGTGCATGATCTGGCGGTTTACAGCTATAATGTCGGCCGCATCGGGGCACGCCATGGGGCAGATGGCTTTGCCGGGCTCTATCCCGATCATGAGTGACGCACTGGAGCGGATTGCCGCAGCGCTGGAGCGGCTGAGCCCGCCGCCTCCGGCAGCACCTTCGGCTGACGCGCCTGCCTATCGCTGGGATGGCCATGCGCTGAGTGCTGTGCCCAAATTCGCGCCGCTCCCGCTCGATCTGATGACGGGCGTGGATGGTCAGCGTGACTTGATCCTCGCCAATACGCAGCGCCTTGCCGAAGGGGCTGCCGCGCATGATGCCTTGCTTTGGGGATCGCGCGGGGCCGGCAAGTCTGCGCTGGTGAAATCAGTGATCGGGGATTTGCAGAGTAAGGGCGCGGCGCTTGCGCTGGTGGAACTGCCCGCCAGCGCCATTGGCTCGCTGCCAGCTTTGTTCGATGCAATCCGCGATTGGCCGCGCGCCGTGGTGGTGTTCATCGACGATCTGGCGTTCGACACGACTGGAGACGGCGCGCGCCTGCTGCGTTCGGTGCTGGAAGGCGGCGCTTCAGCGCGGCCTGATCATGTCCGGCTCTATGCCACGTCCAACCGCCGCCACATCGTGCCGCGCAATCTGGATGAGCAGGCGAGCGCCATCAATCCGCGCGATGCTGTGGATGACAATCTGGCGCTGGCAGACCGGTTCGGCCTCTCCATCGGCTTCCATGTTTGCGATCAGGATATTTGGCTGGAGATGGTCGGGGCCTATGCCGCGCGGCTGGGATTGGAGTGGGACCAGCAGGATGCGTTGACCTGGATGACGCAGCGGGGCGCACGCTCTGGCCGCGTTGCTTGGCACTATGTTGTCGAACTCGCGGGGCGTGAGGGCCGGGCCATCGACTTTGCGAGTGTCCGGGGATGAGTGCGTCCGCGCCGCTCCGGGTGGCGTTGTTCAGCGGCAACTATAATTATGTGCGCGATGGTGCCAATCAGGCGCTTAACCGGCTGGTCGAGTATCTGCTGCGCCAGGGTGTCGCCGTCCGTGTCTATTCCCCGACCACAGATACGCCCTCATTTCCACCGGCTGGCGATCTCGTCAGCGCGCCGTCCATGCCATTTCCACTGGGCCGCGAAGAATATCGGTTCAGCACCGGAATGAACGCGCGAGTTCGCGCTGATCTTGAGCGATTTGCGCCTGACTTGATCCACGTCTCTGCGCCTGATGTGTTGGGGCATCGCGCCGTCAGCTGGGCAAAGGCGCACGGCTTGCCGGTGCTCGCCACCATGCACACGCGGTTTGAAACCTATTTCCACTATTATGGGCTGGGCTTTGTTGTGCCGGTGATAGAGGCCATCCTCCGTCGCTTTTATGGCCGCGCAGATCATGTGCTGGCCCCCTCCCAATCGATGGCAGAGGTGATGGAAGCCAAGGGGCAGGGGAGCCAGATTGGCATCTGGGCGCGCGGGATTGATACGACCATTTTCATGCCCGCGCGGCGCAGCCCGGCGTGGCGGCAGGCGCACGGGCTGGCTGATGATGAGGTTGTCATCGGCTTTCTGGGGCGGCTGGTGAAGGAAAAGGGACTGGATGTGTTCGTGCGCGCGATCCGAGCGCTGGAAGCGCGCGGCGTGGCCCATCGCGTGCTGGTGATTGGCGATGGGCCCGCGCGGGACTGGTTTGCTGCCGAACTGCCTGGCGCAGTGTTTGCTGGTTTCCAGTCCGGCCCCGATCTGGGCCGCGCCGTGGCGAGCATGGATGTCTTTTTCAACCCTTCTGTGACCGAAACCTTTGGCAATGTAACGCTGGAGGCGATGGCCTGCGCCCTCCCCGTGGTCGCCGCCCGCGCGACAGGGAGCAGTAATCTGGTGTCCGATGGAGAAACGGGGATGCTGGTGACGCCGGATGATTCAGAGGGTTTTGCCGACGCACTGGGGACCTATTGCACTGACTCCGCATTACGCGAAGCGCATGGCCGTGCCGGGCTGTTGGCAAGCCGCGCCTATGATTGGGATGCCGTGAATGCCGTGGTGCTGGAGGCATATCTGCAATTGGTTGGCGGGGCTGGACGCAGCCGATGACCGATCTCTTCGCCGCCCCTGCACCGCCGCCGCCCTTGGCAGACCGTTTGCGGCCACAAACGCTTGTCGAAGTGGTGGGGCAGGAGCATCTCACCGGCGCGGATGGGGCGATCGGGCGGATGGTCGCAGCAGGGCGGCTGGCGTCGCTCATATTGTGGGGGCCGCCGGGCACGGGAAAGACCACCATCGCGCGGTTGCTGGCAGATGCCGTGGGGCTTCGCTTTGCGATGGTATCCGCAGTTTTTTCTGGTGTGGCGGACCTCAAGAAGGTTTTTGCCGAAGCACAGGATGCGGCGCGGCTGGGGGAACGCACGCTCCTGTTTGTGGATGAAATCCACCGCTTCAACCGCGCGCAGCAAGACAGTTTCCTGCCTTATGTGGAAAATGGCACCGTCACTTTGGTGGGGGCGACCACCGAAAATCCGAGTTTTGAACTGAACGCTGCACTCCTCTCTCGCGCGCAGGTGTTGGTGCTCAATCGGCTGGATGAAGCGGCGATGGAAACGCTGCTGGCCCGGGCCGAAGCGTTGGAAGAGCGCACTCTGCCGCTGACAGAGGACGCACGCGCGGCGCTGATCACCAGTGCGGATGGTGATGGGCGTTTCCTGCTCAATCAGGCGGAGACACTGTTTTCCGTGACCCTCTCCCCTGAAGGGGCGAGGGAGTTGCTCAATCCCCAAGCCTTGTCGGCCCTGCTGCACCGGCGGATGCCCGTTTATGACAAGGACCGGGAGGGGCATTACAATCTGATTTCGGCGCTCCACAAATCGTTGCGCGGGTCTGATCCGCAAGCCGCGCTCTACTGGATGGCGCGGATGTTGGTGGCAGGGGAAGAGCCGCTTTATGTGCTGCGGCGACTGGTGCGCTTTGCGAGCGAGGATGTGGGCCTCGCCGATCCTCAGGCGCTGGTGCAGTGCCTTGCCGCGAAGGACGCCTATGATTTTCTGGGCTCTCCCGAAGGCGAACTCGCCATCGTGCAGGCCTGTCTCTACCTCGCGACTGCGCCCAAATCGAACGCCGTCTATGCCGCGCAGAAGGCGGCGTGGAAGTCCGCACGGGAGACCGGATCGCTGATGCCGCCCGCCAACATCCTGAACGCGCCAACCAAGCTGATGAAGGATATCGGCTATGGCGCAGGCTATGCCTATGATCATGATGCGAAGGACGGTTTTTCCGGCGCGAATTACTGGCCGGACGGCATGGCGCGGGTTGATTTCTACAAGCCGGTCGAACGCGGCTTTGAAGCCAAGATCAGGGAACGGCTCGCTTGGTGGGATAAGCTGCGCGCTGAGCGGGGCGGCTGACCGCCTAACGCCGTGCCTTGCGACGGTCTGCTGCCGTCTTGGGCTTGGTCGCAATCCCCTTCGCCATATAGAGCGCGCGGTCTGCTTTTTCGTACAATTCGCTGGCATCGCTGCCATCGGCAGGCCAGCGCGAGACGCCAATACTGGCGCCGACGCGGATCAACAGGCCTTCGATGCGATGCGGGGCCACCAAAGCTGCCATGATCTGATCAGGCAGCGAGTCGACGTTCAGGGCTGATCCATGCGGCACAAGGATGGCAAACTCATCGCCACCCAAGCGCGCGACAATGGCTTCGTCGCCGCATTGTTCGCGCAGCCGGTCGGCCACAGAGCAAAGGAGCATGTCTCCGGTCGCATGGCCATAAGTGTCGTTGACGGGCTTGAACCCGTCCAGATCGAGCAGGGCAAAGGCGAAATCGCCTTCGGTCGTGCTGGTTTCGATTTCGCTGGCGAGACGGTCATTCAGGGCGCGGCGGTTGAGCAGACCGGTCAACGGATCGGTGTTGGCCTGATCGCGCATCTGCTTCTTGAGCATCAGCAGATCGACCAATTGCGCGTGGCGCTGCACAATCATGCGCAGCAGGAACAATCCGGCCACCAATATGCTGACGCCCGCTGCAAGCTGCAATTTGTCGCCTGACAGGAGGAGGATTGAGCAGATCGGAAACAGACCGATCGAGAGGTTGAGCACGGCCGCCAGCCGCGCCGAAGACAGGCAATAGGCCGTGGATAGTGAACCCATGGCGAGGATCAGCGGGTAAAAGGGCCGCTCTTCGCCCGATGACCCCAGAAAACTGAACACGCACCATGCACTGCACACAGCGCCCAATAGGCTCGAGAAGACGGTCGAATCGGCGATCATCTTGCGGGCGCTTCGCACGCTCTTGATCCTGCCGGTGCTTTGATAATTTGCAATCAGGCCCAAAATGCAGCCCAGCGCCATGATGAAGGGCAGGCCATAGCGTACCCAGGGCGAAGCGCCGTCGCTGGAGGCAAAAGCCGCCGGGGGCACGGTGACGAGGAGGGCAAGCAGCAAAGGCCGCGATTGAAGCTGCGCCTCCAGCGCCGTCAGGATGGTGAATTCATCGATGACGGGTTCCGGAACAGGCGGAAAAATCCGCGTGCGGACATAGGTGGAGAGCGGGTTCATGACCACAGGGCTAGGGCCATATGGTAAATCATCCGTTAAGGAGAAAAATCATTCCAAAATAGAGGCATAGTTGTCGTGCCAACGGAATGTTAACCATAAGGCCTTTACCTCCGGCCGGCCCAGTTGGCGCGCAAGGAGATGCCCCGATGAGCCTGCCCCCCGTAAATCCAAGCCTTCCGCAGAATGACACGCCTGCGCAGAAACAAGCCCGTATCGACCAGATCAATCAGGCGCGCGGCACCTATGAGTGGACCTCGAACATCCCGACGCTCAAAGGCATTCCGCTCGCATCCACCCTGCCAGACAGCAACAAGCCGACGCTCGATTGGCTTGTTCTTCTCGTCGGCATTGGCGTTCAACTGGTGCGCAATCAGATTGCCATCAACAATTCGGCGTCGGAAGCGCAGGCGCTGGGCGCGTTGCCCACGGCGCTGGGTGAAGCGGTTGTGAAACTCGCCGCCATTGAAAGCTGGCTCGCGCCAATCACGGCCTATACGCCGCCGGTTCATGGCGGCAGCGTGATCCTTCAGGCGCTGGAGAAACTCGCAGGCGGGATCGTCAAGGATCTCCAGCTTGCGGACATCAATGCCAAGGTGGCCGAAGCCGAAATCCATATCGCCACCTTGCTTGATTTGATCAGCAAGACTGCCCCGGCTGGAAACGGCCCCGTGATGCTGGACGAATATCGCAAGCTCTTCGCCACCTTTGCCGTGCCGGGCATTGCCTATGAATTTGTGAGCGACGAGATCTTCGCGCATCTGCGTGTCGCTGGTCCCAATCCGATGCTGATCAAATCCGTCAGCGCGCTCCCTGCCAATTTCGGGCTGACGGCGGACCAATATGCCGCTGTGGTCACGGGCGATACGCTGTCCGTTGCCCTAGCGGCCGGGCGAGTTTTCCTGTGCGATTATGCGGTGCTTGAGGTGCTGGAGCCCGGCACATGGAATGACATTCCCAAATATCCCGTCCACCCCATCGCGCTGTTTGCTGTCCCACCTCAGGGGGACAGGCTGGTGCCCGTGGCCATCCAGTGCGGGCAGGATTCATCGCAATATCCCATCTTCACCCCTGCGCCCGTTGCAGGCAATCGCTGGGGCTGGGAGATGGCGAAATCCATTGTGCAGGTGGCAGACGGCAATTGGCACGAACTGGTTGCCCATCTGGCGCACACGCATCTGCTGATTGAATCGATCGCCGTCGCGGCGCATCGCAATCTGGCTGACGTACATCCGGTCTGGGCGCTGCTGCTCCCGCACTTTGAAGGGACGCTCTTCATCAACGATGCAGCGGCAACCTCGCTCATTGCACCCAATGGCCCCATCGATCATATTTTTGCAGGCACCATCACTTCCACGCAGGCGCTGGCGATCCAGGCGCGGCTCGGCTTTGATTTCAGCGAGCGGATGCCGCCGCAGGATTTTGCCAAGCGCGGCGTGGCCAGTGCGACCAGCTTGCCGCATTACCCCTATCGGGATGATGCTTTGCGTGTCTGGGCCGCAATCCGCAGCTGGGCGGCTGATTATCTGAACGTCTATTATGGCAGCGACGCGGATGTTGTGGCGGATACGGAGCTCGCCAGCTGGGTGGCCTCTGTGCAAGTCGATGCCAAGGTGACGGGTTTCCCGACCATCGCCACACGGGACCAACTGGCCGATGCCTGCGCGATGATCATGTTCACGGCAAGTGCCCAACATGCGGCGGTCAACTTCCCGCAGCGCGACGTCATGAGCTTTGCGCCCGCCATTTCTGGCGCGATGTGGGCGCAGCCGCCCGAGCAGCAGGGCGGGCAGACCAAGACGGACTGGCTGGAGCAATTCCTTCCGCTGCCGCTCGCGCTGGAGCAGTTGAACGTGCTGATGCTGCTGGGCTCGATCCATTATCGCCCGTTGGGGGATTATCACAGCAACACCTATCCCTATGGCCCCTGGTTTCAGGATCCGGCGATCATCGGGGCGGATGGACCGCTGGCGCGCTTTCAGGCCGGGCTCAAACAGGTTGAAGCCTCGATTGTGGCGGAGAATGCCAACCGGCTCTACCCCTACCCCTATCTGCAACCGAGTTTGATTCCGACCAGCATAAATATTTGAGGGGGGTAAGACTCAGTCTACGGTTGTCCAATGTCCGTTCGTGCTGAGCTTGTCGAAGCACTGTCCTTTCTTGATGCAATGGTGTCCAGAAAAGACAGCCCCCTTCGGCGTAGCTCAGGACAGGCTTCGACAAGCTCAGGGCGAACGGCAAGGTGAAGTGAGTATCCCCCCTTCAAATCGCGCCACAAAACTGGCAGCGTGGCAGGATGACACAGACATCCTATCGCGCGGCGGTCTGCACCGCGCTCTCCGGCCCCGAGTCCATCCATATCGAAAGCCAGCCCGTCCTTCCGCTCAAGGCCGGGCAAGTCCGGCTTGCCGTGAAGGCGGCGGGGCTCAACTTCCCCGATCTGCTGATGACCTACGGCAAATACCAGTTCCGCCCGGAACCGCCCTTCGTGCCCGGCATGGAATTGGCTGGTGAGGTGATCGAGGTCGCGCCCGATGTGCCGCGCTGGCGCGTGGGGGATCGCGTTTCGGGCGGCAACAAGAATGGGGCCTTTGCCGAGCAGATCGTTCTGGATGCAGCCATGCTCCGCCCGCTCTCGGACGCCTTGTCGTTTGAGGAAGGCGCGTGCTGGCAAGCGGCAGCGGTGACGGCATGGCACGCGCTGCATGACAAGGCGGACCTGAAGGCTGGGGAGAGCGTGCTTATCCTTGGCGCATCAGGCGGCGTCGGCATGGCGGCCGTGGGCTTGGCGCGGCATCGCGGTGCGGTCGTCATCGGCAGCGGCTCCACGTCGGAGAAACGCTCAGCAATCCTGTCTGCCGGGGCCGATCATGTGCTTGATCCAGCCGATCCGGAGCTGGCGGCCAAAGTGAAGGATCTGACCGGCGGCAAGGGCGTGGACGTGGTCTATGATCCGGTCGGCGGTGATCTCGCCATCACGGCCACGCGCGCGATTGCCTATGGCGGGCGCTATCTGATCGTGGGTTTTGCCAGCGGCACTATTCCCCAATTCCCGGCCAATCACGCCATGATCAAGGGCTATAGCCTGATCGGCCTGCGCGCCGGTGAAAGCAGCCGCCGCGATCCTGATCTGGCAGAGCGGACGCGCGTGGCGCTGACGGAACTCGCGGATCAAGGCGTGATGCGCCCGCATATTTCGCACCGCTTTCCACTTGATCAAACGGCAGATGCGCTCAAGGTGTTGGAGACGCGTTCGGTGATTGGACGGGCGGTCATCACCATGGCGTAATCCGCGCAATTGGCGCTGGCCTTTCCGTACCGTTAACTATACTCTTTCCCACACCAAAATCCTTGGAAGGAAGGGGTGCGTACCATGGGTAGTGACGGGTCGATTTATTCGGACGGGTCAGGGGGTCTGACCATGTGGTCGATGGACTGGGCAGCCGCGCAGGACTGGGCTGTGAAGCTTGCCATTGTTGCCGCAATTGTAGTGGTAACTTGGCTGCTGGCGCGCGGGGCCAAATGGGCCTTTGCCAAGCTGGTGGATCAACTGCCGGTGTTGCAGCGTCAGGGTGGCAATGGTGAATCCATTGGCGAGTCTCTGGGCAAGATCGTCTCGCTGCTGATCTGGCTGCTGGGCCTCATCGCCGTGCTCCAGCAATTGGGCCTCAACAATGTCATCGCGCCGCTTCAGACGTTGCTCGATCAGGTGATGGGCTTCATCCCCAACATCATTGGCGCCGGGCTGATCCTGTTCGTCGGGCTGGTCTTTGCGCGCATCGTGCGTCAGCTGATTGAAACCACGCTCGGCGCGGCCAATCTGGACAAGCTGGCCGCGCGGGGCGGTGTGGATCAGGTGACAGGCACCAACTCGGTCAGCAAGACGATTGCGACGGTCTGCTATGTGCTGATCGTCATCCCGATTGCGATTGCGGCGCTTCAGGCGCTGCGCATCTCTGCCATTTCCGATCCAGCCATCGACGTGCTGGAAACGGTCTTTTCGGCGGTGCCGCTGCTGATCGGCGCGTCTCTGCTGCTGGGCCTCGGCTATTTCGCGGGCAATTGGGTGTCCGGTATGCTCACCGAACTGCTCGATGGTCTGGGCTTTGACCGGACGATCCATTCGACCGGTCTGCTGCCAGCCACCACCAAGCCGAGCGCGATCATCGGGCGTCTGGCGATGGTCGGCATCATGCTGTTCCTCGCCATTGCGGCAACGCGGATGCTCAACTTCCCCGAACTGACGAGCATCCTCAACAATGTGCTCGAAATTGGCGGGCGCGTGGTGTTTGGCAGCGTCATCATTGCTGTCGGCGTGTTGTTGGCCAATTTGCTCGCCAATCTGGCGACAGCGGCGAGCGGCGGCGGATCGATTGGTGTTACGGTCATCCGGTATGCGACCATCGGCCTGTTCGTCGCCATTGGCCTCTCGCAGATGGGCATTGGCGGACCGATCGTGGAAATGGCGTTTGGGGCCATCGTGATTTCCGCTGCAGTGGCCGGGGCGATTGCCTTTGGCCTGGGTGGCCGCGAAGCCGCCTCTCGCGTGCTCGAAAAGGCGATGGAGGGTGATGCCGCAGCTGCCAAACCGGCGCGCAAGGCTCCGGCCAAGAAAGACGCGTAACCCTCCGCCGTGCCGCACGGCTTTGATGAATTTGCGGTGATCGACTGGTCGGGCGCAGCCGT
>CALMZE010000030.1 GCA_937870585.1 uncultured Sphingomonadales bacterium
CGCCGAACATCCGGGCGTGGACAAGATCAGCTTCACAGGCTCCACCGCCACGGGCCGCAAGATCATCATGGCCGCGTGCGGCAACATGAAGAAGGTCGCGCTCGAACTGGGCGGCAAATCCCCTGTTGTGGTGATGCCCGATGCCGATCTGGCGCTCGCCATTCCCGGCGTGGCGATGGCGACCTATTTCCTGCAAGGCCAGAATTGCATGGCGGGCACGCGCATCTTTGCCCATGCCGCGATCCATGACGCGCTGGTCGAGGGCGTTGCGGCCTTCGCCAATGCCATGACGCTGGGCCACGGGCTTGATCCCGTCACGCAGCAAGGCCCCATGATTTCGGACGCGCACGCCGCCAAGGTGATGCGCTATATAGAGGGCGCGAAAGCATCAGGTGCCACACTGGTGGCAGGTGGCGAACGGCTCGACCGCCCCGGCAATTTCATCCAGCCGACGGTGTTCACTGATTGCACGCCTGATATGGCCGTGGTGCGCGAGGAGATTTTTGGCCCCGTCATGGCGATCCAGCGGTTTGAGACGGATGATCTGGATGCCATTGCCGTGCTCGCCAACGACACGCCTTACGGCCTGTCCGGGAGCGTCTGGACGCGCGACCTCTCCACAGCGCACCGGCTGGTCTCCCGAATCCGCGCTGGGCATGTTTCGATCAACTGCCACGGCGCTGTCGGCACCAACATTCCCTTTGGCGGTTATGGCCAGTCCGGCTGGGGCCGCGAATTCGGCAAGGAAGGGCTGGACGCCTATCTGGAAACCAAGGCGGTCACCGCGCGGCTGTAGATCTGGACGTCACATCTTGTATCATCCCGCTCATGGTGAGGAGGGACTGAGCTTGTCGAAGGCCCGTCTCGAACCACGGTCGGTCCTTCGAGACGCGACTTCGACAGGCTCAGCCGCTCCTCAGGATGAACGGTTCAGCGCAAGGCTATCAAACTCTAATTCGCCGCGTTGGACAGATCGTGGCTGATCGCCGCCGCCGTCGCCTTCAGTTCGTCCAGATATTTCTCCAGCGCGTCGGACAGCTTCATCGCCGCGATGAAAAAGACCATCGTCATTGCGGCCTCAAAATGACCATTGCGGAAGATCGGCACCGCGATCGACGAGGTTTTGCCCGGCGTCAGGTTGAAATGGTTGCGGCCCTGCACGGCATAGCCATCGGCCCTGATCCGCGCGACATCGAGGCTGACTTCCGCCGTGGCCAGATAATTGACATCAATATCCTGTGCCACGCGCATGAAGCGCAGGATCATTTCGCGCTCATCGTCCGGCGCAAAGGCCATGGAGAGCTTGCCTGAGGCGGAATCGAGAATGGGCAGCGTGAAGCCGGGATAATAATGCTCGAAGGTCAGCGAGGAGTTGGCGTGCGTGCTATCCCGCAGCATCATCTGGCGGCCGACCCGGATGGCTACCGAGACCGGCCAGCCGACGCGCTTGGTGAAGTCTACAATGTGCGGACGCGCCAGACGCACCAATTCATCATCATGCTGAAAACCGGTGGCCAGCGTCTGCACCAGGGCCGTCGCCCGATAGCGTTTGCGCGCGGGCTCCTGCTCGATCAGGCCTTCATAGAGCAAGGTCTGCACAATGCGGCAGGCCGTGGGATAAGGCACGGCAGACGCCTTGGCGATTTCCATCATGGAGAGCGAACCATGGCGGTTGATCGCCTTGAGCGCAGCAATCGACCGCGTGATCGAGCGAATGGGAACGCCTTTTTCCATGGGCCATATCCTCCGGATCGTCTGTTCTGAGACGAACCTGCCAAGCCTTGGTCGCAATTCCGAAATATTCAAGATTTTATCCGCCTGACGGATAACAATGCCTACCAGGCGGGAACGACCACCTGCCTCACGGCCTGCCCTGCGGCGAGCAAATCCATCAGTTCGTTAATATCCTCCAGTGGACTGACCGAGGTCAGCAGCTTTTCCACCGGCAAACGCCCGTAGCGCCACAAGGCGATATAGCGCGGAATGTCACGCGACGGGATGGACGATCCCATATAGCTGCCCATCAGTGTCTTGCCATCTGCCACGAGCGAGAGAGCATTGATGCTGAGGTCTTCCGCAGGGTTGGGCAGGCCAACCGTCACGATCCGACCGCCGCGCTTGGCAAAGCGGTAGGCCGTGGCGAGCACCGCCGCCTTGCCGACCGTTTCAATCACCACATCCGTGGCCGCTAACTCGCCCTCTTCGCCCGGTGCCACAGCTGCCGCCGCACCCAGTTCCAGAGCGAGCGCGCGTTTTTCCGGGAAGGGATCAACCGCGACAACGGGCTGCGCGCCCGATGCAATTGCGCCCAGCAGCGCCGCCAGCCCCACGCCGCCCAGCCCATAAATCATCACGCTTTCACCGGGGCGGACCTTGGCGGTGTTCATCACAGCTCCCACGCCGGTCAGCACCGCGCAGCCAAACAGCGCAGCCGTTTCCGGCGGAATGTCCGCATCAATCTTCACCAGAGAACGCCGATCCACCACGGCTTGCGTGGCAAAGGCCGAAACGCCGAGATGGTGATGAATGCCGTCTCCGTCACAACTCAACCGCGATCCGCCACGCAGCAGTTCGCCCTTGCCATTGGCAGCGGCCCCCGTCGCGCAGAGATAGCCTTCGCCCGACAGGCAGGATGGGCATTGCCCGCAGGAGGGGAGGAAAACCAGAACCACCCGGTCCCCCACAGCCAGCCCCGGCTCGTCCGGATCGCCCAGAGCCAGCACGGTCGCAGCCGCTTCATGCCCCAAGGCCATCGGCATCGGGCGCGGGCGGTCTCCATTGATGACGGACAGGTCCGAATGGCACAGTCCCGCCGCATCGATCCGCACCAGCACTTCGCCGGGCTTGGGGTCGGCCAGATCGAGCGTCTTCACGGTCAGCGGCGCGGTCTGCGCATAGGGGGTCGCGTGCCCCCCGCTTTGCGCGAGCACTGCTGCGGCAATCTTACGGCTCATTGATCCAGCGCCCATTTCCTGTCAAACGCCCACACCTCTTCAAAGCCGATGAGCGAGCAGAACTCCTTGAAGCTGAACAGGCCATCGGGTTCGCCAATGCCCTTTTCCTTCAGGTCGATCAGCGCCTTCTCCATCGCCGCTGCTGCCGCCAGACTGGTGAGTGAGGGATAGATGGCATAGGCATAGCCGATCTGCGCCAGCACATCAGCGGGCGGCACCGGGCTGAGCCCGCCATTCGACATGTTGGCCATCACCGGCTTGTCGAATGTCTCGCAGGCTTTGCGCATTTCCTCTTCGCTCGTGAGGGCTTCGGGGAAAACCACATCCGCGCCCGCCTCGGCATAAGCCTCCAGTCGCCGCAACACCCCGTCCATGCCTTCGCTCTGCCGCGCATCGGTGCGGGCGATGATGAGGAAGTTCGGGTCCGTCCGCGCATCCACTGCGACCTTGATCTTCTCGACCATATCCTCAGTCGGCACCAACCGCTTATAGGGCGTGTGGCCGCATTTCTTGGGGAATTCCTGATCCTCCAGCTGAATGGAGGTCACCCCCGCGGCTTCATAGCCGCGCACCGTATGATGCACGTTCAGCAGCCCGCCATAGCCGGTGTCGCCGTCCGCAATAACGGCCGCGTCGCTGGTTTTGACGAGCGTCGCCATGCGGTTATGCATCTCCGTATAGGTGGCGATGCCCGCATCGGGCAGGCCCCAGGCCGAAGCCGTCAGCCAATAGCCCGTGCCATAGACAATATCGAAGCCCACCTTGTTAGCGATGACAGCGGCAATCATGTCCTGAATGCCGGGAACGGCAAAGAACTGCTTCGTTTCGAGCTTCTCGCGGAAAATCGGACTCGCCATTATCCCGCCACCTCCGCGAACTGCCATTGTGGTTGTATGGGGGCTGGGAGTCCT
>CALMZE010000031.1 GCA_937870585.1 uncultured Sphingomonadales bacterium
ATTCATATCGGTTCCCCTTATGCGATGTGAAACTGTGGCTCTGTGTATGAAGTCAGGACGAGCAGGGCAAGCGCGGCCTCAGGCAAACTCCTCGGTGTCGATCGTGCTCTGCTGCGCGGCCGGATAGCGCGTGCCGGCCACCGTATTCTGGTTGAGCAGCGCCTCGACCTGCGCGGCGACATCAGCTGGAATCTCCCAGTCCCAGCGCGCGATATTTTCTTCCAGATGCGCGATCACCGCCGTGCCGGGTATGGTGACAATATGATCCCCGCGTGAAAGCACCCAGGCGAGCGAGAGCTGTGCGGGGGTGACGCCGTTCTCGGCGGCAATCGCGTTGAACTGATCGACCAGCGCGAGATTGTGCGTCCAGTTGTCGCCGGAAAAGCGCGGCCAGCCCTTGCGCAGATCGCGGTCCGGCAGGCTTTCGGGATCGCGCAGGCCGTTCGCTAGCATCCCGCGCGCGACCGGTGAGAAGGCAACGAAGGTCGTGCCCAGTTCTCGGCAGGCATCAAGCACCGCGATTTCGGGATTGCGCGAGGTGAGCGAATATTCGGTCTGCATCGCGGCAATGGGATGCACCGCACTCGCCTTGCGCAGCGTGTCAGCGGACATTTCCGACAGGCCGATGCTGCCGATTTTGCCCTCCTTCACCAGATCAGCCAGAGCGCCGACCGAGTCTTCGATCGGAACAGTGAAATCGCGGCGGTGCAGGTAATAGAGGTCGATATGATCGGTCTGGAGAAGCTTGAGGCTCTCCTCGCACGCGCCCTTGATCATCTCCGGACGACAATCGATCCGCCGCGCCTTGCCTTCCACGAAAATGCCGGTTTTGGAGGCGAGGAAGAACTTGCTGCGGTTTTCCTTGAGCGTTTTGCCGATCAGCGTTTCGTTATGGCCCAGCCCATAAATGCGCGCCGTATCCAGATGGTCATAACCCAGATCTATAGCCCGGCGCAGCAGCTTGGCCCCATCCTCATCCGAAGGCGGTGTGTTATAGGCCCAGCTCAAGGACATGCAGCCGAGCCCGACCGGATTGGTCATGCGGCCATTCATGAGGCGACGGGTGACAGGCATGGCGGCTCCTAGCATAAAGGGTGATGGTGACTGCGCTGCCATGGGGCGGGCAACGGGTCAACCGCGCGGTGCGCCTCCATGCCTCCGATAGATGTGGTCCCGCGAAACCGGATTGTATTTCTGTTGCGTTGCAGCATACCATACACCTCCACCACGAAAGGATATTCATGGCCTTCATCGCCGACAAGCTGATCCTGTTCGGAGCCACGGGTGATCTGGCGCAGCGCATGGTGCTGCCTAGCCTGTGCGCACTGGATGCTGACGCTCTGGTGGCGCGTGATCTGAAGATCATAGGCACTGCGCGCTCGGATCATGATGATGCCGCGTTCCGGGCCTTTGCCGGGGCTGCGCTTGAAAAATATCTGCCAGAGGACCGCAAGGCGGCCATCCCCGCCTTTCTGGAGCGGTTGAGCTATCAGGCGCTCGATGCGTCTGATCCATCAGGCTTTGCGGTGCTGGCGGAGAAAGCGGGCACCGTGGATGACGGGCTCGCCATTTTCCTCTCGACCGCGCCGAGCCTGTTTGAGCCGACCATCAAGGGGCTGGCGGCCAGCGGCCTCGCTTCAGAGAAGACCCGCATCGGGCTGGAAAAGCCGCTGGGGACCGACCTTGCTACCAGTTGCCACATCAATGATGCGGTCTCCGCTGCCTTTCCGGAGGACCGGATTTTCCGGATCGACCATTATCTCGGCAAGGAAACGGTGCAGAATTTGCTCGCGCTGCGCTTTGCCAATGTGCTGTTCGAACCGCTGTGGAACGCGCAGCATATCGATCATGTCCAGATCACCGTTGCAGAAACGGTGGGGCTGGAAGGACGCGTGGGCTTTTATGATGGCGCGGGCGCGCTGCGTGACATGGTGCAAAACCATATGCTGCAATTGCTCGCCATGGTGGCGATGGAGCCGCCCAACAGTTACGAAGCCACCTCGATCCGTGACGAAAAGGTGAAGGTGCTGCGCGCGCTCCGCCTGCCGGGCGCGGGGGATAGCGTGACGGGCCAGTATCGCGCGGGGGCCATCAATGGTTCTGCCGTGCCGGGTTACGATGATGAACTGGGCAAGGATTCGGATACCGAAACCTTCGTTGCCATCCGCGCGCATATCGACAATTGGCGTTGGAAGGGCGTGCCCTTCTACCTCCGCACAGGCAAGCGGCTGCCAGAGCGCAAGACGGAAATTGTCATTCAATTCAAGGGCGTGCCGCACTCCATCTTTGCGGGCAAGGGGGCGCGGTCTGAACCCAACAAGTTGATCATCGGCATCCAGCCGCGTGAGAATATCGGGCTGACCGTGATGGCGAAGATTCCGGGGCTGGATCGCGGCGGCATCCGCCTGCGCGAGGTGCCGCTCGATATTTCCATGCCCGATGCCTTTGCCGGGCCGAAAAAGCGCATCGCCTATGAGCGGCTGCTGCTTGACCTGATCGAAGGGGATCAGACGCTGTTCGTGCGCCGAGACGAGGTGGAGGCGCAATGGCAGTGGATCGACGCGATCCGGAATGGCTGGGGGGAAAGTGGGGCTGTGCCCAAGACCTATACGGCGGGCAGCTGGGGTCCGTCGGCGGCGATTGCACTGGCAGAGCGCGACGGGGTGACCTGGCATGAGTAGGCTGAACCCCATTCTCTCCCGCGTGACCGACCGCGTCATCGAACGCAGCCGCACAACGCGCAGCCGCTATCTCGAACTCATCGCGCAAGAGGCGGAGAAGGGCACCAAACGGGGCTCGCTCGGCTGCGCCAATCTGGCGCATGGCTTTGCCGCGTCGGGGGATGACAAGCCTGTTATTCGCAGCGGCTCAGCGATGAATATCGGCATCGTCACGGCCCATAATGACATGCTCTCCGCGCATCAGCCCTATGGTCGTTATCCGGAAGCCATCAAACTCTTCGCCCGTGAAGTCGGCGCGACGGCTCAGGTGGCCGGCGGGGTGCCAGCCATGTGTGATGGCGTGACGCAGGGCTTTGAGGGGATGGAGCTTTCGCTCTTCAGTCGCGATGTCATCGCCATGGGAACCAGCGTCGCGCTGAGCCACGCGATGTTCGAAGGCGCGTTGCTGCTCGGTATTTGTGACAAGATTGTGCCCGGCCTGATGATCGGCGCGCTGCGTTTTGGCCATCTGCCGATGATCCTTGTGCCTGCCGGGCCGATGCCATCGGGCCTCGCCAACAAGGAGAAGCAGCGCATCCGTCAGCTTTATGCCGAAGGCAAGGTGGGACGTGACGAATTGCTGGAAAGCGAAAGCGCCTCTTATCATGGCGCTGGCACCTGCACCTTTTACGGCACGGCGAACAGCAATCAGATGATGATGGAAGCGATGGGCCTGCACATGCCCGGCAGTGCCTTCATCCATCCCGGCACAAAGTTGCGGCAGGAACTGACGCGCGCGGCCACGCACCGACTGGCACAGATCGGGCAGGGCGGGGATTATCGCCCCCTCGGACTCTGCGTGGATGAAAAGGCGATCATCAACGCAGCGGTGAGCCTGCTCGCCACCGGCGGATCGACCAACCACGCCATCCATCTGCCCGCCATCGCGCGTGCGGCGGGGGTGATGATCGACTGGCAGGATCTGGATGAACTCTCCGCCGCTGTGCCGCTGATTGCGCGCGTCTATCCCAATGGCGCGGGCGATGTGAACCATTTCCAAGCAGCCGGGGGCATCGGCTTTGTGCTGCGCGAACTGATCGACGCCGGGCTGATGCATGATGACATTCTGACGGTCTCAGGCGGTGCGTTGCGCGATCATGCGAAGGAGCCGGTGCTGGACGGGGAGACGCTGGCCTACCGCGATCCCCCCGCCCAATCCGCCGATGACGCGATGCTCCGCACGCCCGCCACGCCCTTCCTGCCCGATGGCGGGATGCGACTGGTGACGGGCAATCTGGGCCGGGCCATCTTCAAGACCAGTGCTGTGGACAAGGACCGCTGGACCATTGCGGCTCCCGCGCGCGTGTTTGACGATCAGGCGCAGGTGCAGGCCGCGTTCAAGGCCGGAGAGCTGGACAGGGATGTTGTCGTGATCGTTCGTTTTCAGGGACCGCGCGCCAATGGCATGCCCGAACTCCACAAGCTGACGCCGCCGCTCGGCGTGCTGCAAGACAAGGGCTTCAAGGTCGCACTCGTCACCGATGGGCGCATGTCCGGCGCGTCGGGCAAGGTGCCTGCTGCCATCCACTGTACGCCTGAGGCCTTGGGCGGTGGTCCGCTGGCGCTGGTGCAGGATGGCGATGTGGTGCGGCTGTGCGCGCATCAGGGGACGCTGGAGGTTCTGGCCGACCTCTCCACCCGTTCGCCTGCCGTACCCCCGCCGCCCGCCACAGGCATGGGCCGCGAACTCTTCGCACTGATGCGGGCCGGGGCGGACAGTGCCGAACGTGGAGCCAGCGCCATGCTCGCCGGGGCCGGCTTGTGAAGCTCATCACCATAGACATTGGCGGCACCCATGCCCGTTTTGCTCTGGCTGAGGTGGCAGAGGGGCGGGTGACGCATCTGGGTGAGGCGGTGACTCTCAAGACGGCGGATCATGCCAGCTTTCTGGATGCGTGGGCCGCTTTCGGTCTGGCCTGTCCGGAGCCGATCCCGCACGCGGCGGCGCTGGCCGTGGCGGCAACCGTGAAGGCCGATCCGATCTGCTTCACCAACAATCCCTGGTCGTTGGAGCCCGCGCGTCTGGCGGGGCAAATGGGCGTGGATGCGCTCACCATCGTCAATGATTTCGAAGCGGTGGCTCATGCCGTGGCGCAGGCCGGGCCGGACCATTTCCTGCATTTGACCGGACCGGATCAGCCGCTGCCCGCCACTGGCACAATCAGCGTGCTCGGCCCGGGCACCGGACTGGGCGTGGCGCATTTGTGGCGCGGGCCACAGGGCACGCATGTGCAGGCGACAGAGGGCGGACATCTGGACTTTGCGCCGATCGATGCGTTTGAGGATGCGCTGCTCGCCCGTCTGCGCGCGCGGCACGGTCGCGTCTCGACCGAACGGATCGTCTCCGGCCCCGGACTGATTCCGATTGCTGAAACGCTGGCCGCAATGGCGGGACAGAGCTTTACGCCATCCGATGACGCCGCCCTGTGGCAGGCGGGTCTTTCCGGCAGCGATGCGCTGGCCGTGAAGGCCATAGATCGCTTCTGCCTGACTCTGGGCAGCGTCGCGGGGGATATTGCGCTAACGCAGGGCGGGGCCGGGGTCGTCATCGCCGGTGGGCTGGGTTATCGTATCCGCGATGTGCTGCTCTGCTCCGGCTTTGCAGAACGGTTTTGCGCCAAGGGCCGGTTTTCAGGCCTGATGGCGGGGCTGCCCGTCAAACTCATCATCCATCCGCAACCGGGTCTGTTTGGTGCCGCTGCGGCTTTTGCCTTGGAGCACTCATGACCCGTATCGAAGCCATTATGCGCACATCGCCCGTTATCCCGGTTCTGGTGATCGAGGATGCAGCGCACGCCCGTCCGATCGCAGAGGCGCTGGTGGCAGGCGGTCTCAGGGTGCTGGAAGTCACGCTGCGTACAGCAGCGGCGCTCGATGTGATCCGCGAGATGAAGGCCGTGCCGGGCGCGATTGTTGGCGCGGGCACCGTGCTCAATGAAGCCGATCTGCGCGCCAGCATCGATGCCGGGTCTGAGTTCATTGTCTCCCCCGGTCTCACCGAACCATTGGGCAAGGCAGCCGTGGCGAGCGGTATTCCGTTCCTGCCCGGCGTGGCCAATGCGGGCGATATTATGCGCGGGCTTGATCTGGGGCTTGGCCATTTCAAATTCTTTCCCGCCTCCACCAGCGGCGGACTTCCTGCACTGAAAGCGCTGGCTGGCCCCTTTGGTGCCGTGAAATTCTGCCCGACCGGCGGCATCAGTCTGGAGAGCGCGCCTGAATGGTTGGCGGCGGACCCGGTGTTGTGCGTCGGTGGCAGTTGGGTGGTGGGCAAAGGCCCGCCCGATTTGGCCGCAATCAGTCAGGCGGCATCGCAGGCTGCTGCGCTCGCCCGCTGATTTCATAAGCCCGCCTGAGCAGCGCCGAGCGCCAGTTCACAATTTGAACCAGCGCTCCGCATTGGTCTGGAAGAACTTCCTCTTCTGCGCATCCGTAATCGCCAGATTGTCCATCGCGCGGACTTCATCGGCCACATATTCGTAGGGGTAATCCATCGCATACATTACGCGATCCTCACCCATCACCTCGATCATCAGCTTGATCGCAGGCTCGAACGGCAGGCCCGAACAGGTGCCGAGGAAGTTGTTGCGCATATAATGGAACAAGTCGTGCTTGAGCGGTTTCAGCCGTTCATATCGGCCCGAACGGATGCCCGCCTTGTGCATGAAATCGGTGCGGTACAGCCAGTATGGCAATGCCTCGCAGCCATGTCCCGCCATGATCTGCAAATCGGGATAGCGGTCAAAAATACCGGTCGTGACAAGGCGGAGCAGGTGATAGCTGGTCTCCACCGCAAAGCCGAACACGGCGCCGTCCAGCCCCGCATCGATCATCCCGCCCATCATGCTGTCGGGCAGCGTGGCGGGGTGGATATAGAGCGGCTGGCCGGTCTCCGCGAGCGCGCGGAAGATCGGATCGAACTGCGGCTCGTCAAGATAATGGCCTTGGGTATGGCTGTTGATCTGGACGCCCTTGAAGGCTGGCGCATTGGCCCCGCGGCGGATTTCAGCAGCGGACCTCGCCGGGTCTTGCGGGGCAACGGCGGTCATGCCGATGTAGCGGTCGGGGTATTTCTGCACGGCGTCTGCCAGATAGTCATTCGCGCGGGTGACAATGCCCTTGGCTTCCGCCGTATCGAGCAACGGCTGGACACCCGGAGAAGTGAGCGCGAGGATGGCCTTGTCGATCCCCGTCTCATCCATATGCGCGATGCGCTGTTCGCCGAGGTTGAGAAGCCGGTCCATGATCTGCGTCGCGCGTTCCGACGGGCTTTGCGCGTAAAAGCCCCAGAGCGAGACCATGCCCTTGTCTGCCGTGCCATCGCGCACCATCCGCAGAAACACATCCACCTGCTCGCGCGTGGCGAACGCCTCTTCGGTTGCGATGCGAAGATAGCCGCGATCTCCGCCGGTTTTCAGTTCGTGGGTCAAGTCAATCTTCCTTGTTGCGCCGATGGAATTTGTAGCAAGAGCGGCAGCGGTGGCCGCCAGCCCCGCATTCACGCTCCGCCGGTCAATCACCCCTCATGCACCGTTTTCAGCACCATGCACGCCATCAGCCCTTCCGGGCCGTCTTCATGCCCATGGCCGGACCATTTGACGCCACCAAAGGGCGTGTCAGGTCCGCCGAGCATCGTCGTGTTCACACAGAACATGCCGGTTTCCACTTCGCGTGCGAGGCGCTTCTGGCGCTTGGCATCGTTCGTCCATGAGTAAGCCGCGAGGCCATAGGGCAGGCGGTTGGCCTCTGCGATCATCTCCTCCTCGCCCCGGAACGGGTTGATGATGGCGACGGGGCCGAAGGGTTCTTCGTTCATGATTTCCGCATCCAGCGGCACTTCGGAAATCACCGAGGGTGCGTAGAAAAAGCCTTGATTGCCGATCCGCTCGCCGCCGGCATTGAGCTTCGCGCCCTTGGAAACCGCGTCACCGATCATCCGTTCCATCGCGTCGGGGCGGCGGGGGTTGGCCATTGGCCCCATCTGGATGCCATCTTCCAAGCCATTGCCAACGCGCCAGCCTTTCGCGCGCTCCGCAAAGCCATCGCGGAATTGCTCGAAGACGTTCTCCTGCACGATGAAGCGCGTGGGAGAGACGCAGACCTGCCCGGCGTTGCGGTATTTGCCCGCCACCATAGTATCGAGCACGGCATTCACATCGACATCATCGAACACCAACACAGGGCCGTGGCCGCCCAACTCCATCGTGGTGCGCTTCATGTCGTCCGCCGCCAGCTTGGCGAGGTGCTTGCCGACGACGGTCGAGCCGGTGAAGCTCAGCTTGCGGATGATGGGTGAACCGAGCAGATGACGGCTGACCTGATCGGGCACGCCATAAACGGCCTGCGCGACTTCCTTGGGCAGACCAGCATCGAGCAGGCATTGCACGGTGGCGAGCGCGGAGGCAGGCGCTTCTTCAGCCGATTTCAGGATCACCGAACAGCCCGCCGCAATCGGTGCGCCGAGTTTGCGGCCCGGATTGCCGATGGGGAAGTTCCACGGCGCAAAGGCCGCGACCGGGCCGACCGGTTCATAGGTCACAGTCGAACGCATCCCTGCCGGGCGCACCAGCTGGCGGCCATAAACGCGCTGCGTCTCGCCCGCGTAAAAGTTGAAAAGCCCGACATTCATCAGCACTTCGATGCGCGTTTCGGCGAGTGTCTTGCCCTGTTCCATTGTGGCGATGCGGGCGATCTGCTCCTGCCGTTCGAGCATCAGACGCGCCGCGCCCTGAAGCACCGCGGCGCGCTCCTGCGCGGAGGAATTGCGCCAGATGCGGAAGCCCTTTTGCGCCGTATCCAGCGCGCGGTCGAGGTCTGCGGCGTCAGCCAGCGGCAATTCGCCCAGCGTTTCGCCTGTGGCGGGATTGACGACGCGGTGCGTGGCGCGGTGGCCCTGCATCACCTTTTCGCCATCGATGATCATATGGAGTTGGGGGTAGGTCGTCATAACTATTTGCCTCAAGAATGACCGTTCGCCCTGAGCTTGTCGAAGGGCTGTCTTTCAACTTCTCCCGAAAGGAAGGACAGGGCTTCGACAGGCTCAGCCCGAACGGAATGGGGTCAAGCGGAACGTGCTTCCCGGTCAATATCACCCTGCCAGCGTTCGGGCACAATCGGCTTGCCCGTCACCGGATGCGCGTTGTGGAAGGGGACGACCTTGTGTGTTGGCCACAGCCACACGTCGCTCTTCAGCACATCAGGGCCGGTCGGATCGGTCGGGTAGGTCGTGTCGAGGAAGGGCACATAATTGGGTCGCGTGTGCGCCCAGCCGGTTTCATAATCGGCGTGCCATTGCGGGCAATAATTGAGCACATGGATGCGCCACACGCCATCCACCTTCTTGTAGGTGTTTTCGTAAATGCCGCCTTCCCACCACTGGCGGGCCTGCTGCATCGGGCCGTCTCCTGCATAATCCTTGTGCCGCCCGGCCTGCATCGTGCAGCGGAAGCGCCCGAACGCCGTCACACCATCGGGCGCGACATCCACCACGTCCTGATGCTGGGGATGATCAAGCAGGAAGCCGTCGATCGGGCCATTATTGCCATGTGTGAAATTGGCCTGGAAGCGCTCGATATAGAGACGCGCCGCGCCCGCCTGACCTTTGTAGATGCCGCCGAAGAAATGGACTTCGCAATCCTCGGTGAACAGGTCCACGACTTCGCGGTACAGGCATTTGTCGATCAGGAAGCCATAGAGATGGTGCAG
>CALMZE010000032.1 GCA_937870585.1 uncultured Sphingomonadales bacterium
AAGGTCCGTAAACGTACCCCCAACATCAACACCCAATCTATAGGTCATGTCTGCCTCAGCCTTGTCGTCCGGGTTCAGCCCCGGCATGAACCATAGGGGTAGCGCAGCCGTTCCGGGCGGCACCGTTTTCGGATAGAGTTATCCGCCAAGCGAATTTTTGGAGGCGGATGGATGGTGCATCGCAGTCGATGCGGCATCATCTGGCCGATTGCGAGTGCAGGAGACTGATATGCCCTTCGACCTAACCCAGCTGTGCCCGGCCAACCGGGACTTTCTCGCGCGCCGGGCGCAAGGGCAAGGCCTGCTGATCGACGGGGCATGGACGCAGGCCACGGGCGGCGCGACGATGGCGACGCTCGATCCCGCCACGGGCGCTGAAACCGGTCGGATTGCGACGGCCAGTGCGGCGGACGTCGACTCAGCTGTGGCCGCCGCGCGCACGGCGCTGCCCGGCTGGCGAGCCACCGTTCCCGTCGAACGCGCGCGCCTGCTCTGGGGCATTGCCGACATATTGGAGCGCGAGATTGATGCGCTCGCCGAGCTCGAAACGCTCGATCAGGGCAAGCCGCTGTTCGTCGGACGCTGGGCGGAGATTCCCGGCGCGATCAACCAGTTCCGCTTTTTTGCGGGGCAAGCAATGGCGATTGAGGGCAACTCGATCGAAAGCTCGATCAACTATCAACCGCCGGGCAAGCAGATGCGGAGCTGGACGGTGCGCGAGCCGGTGGGCGTGGTCGCGGCTATCGTGCCGTGGAACTCGCCGCTGGTGCTGACCGCGATGAAGCTCGCCCCGGCGCTGGCGGCGGGCTGCACGGTTGTTCTCAAGCCTGCAGAGGATACTACGCTCACCGCGCTGCGGCTGGGTGAATTGATGATGGAGGCGGGGCTTCCGGCGGGCGTGTTCAACATCGTCACTGGGCTGGGCAGTGAGACCGGCGCGGCGCTCGCGTCGCACCCCAAAGTGGACAAGGTGGCCTTCACCGGATCGACCTCCACGGGCCGCGCGATCCTCGATGCCGCCAAGACCAATTTCAAGCGCGTCACGCTGGAGCTCGGCGGCAAGTCCCCCAGCATCGTCCTGCCCGATGCAGACATGGCGCAGACCATCCCCGGCGTCGCCAATGCCATCTATTTCAATGGCGGGCAGGTGTGCATCGCGGGCTCGCGGCTCTACGTCCACCGCTCGCGCTATGACGAAGTGGTGGAGGGCGTTGCCGCCTATGCCAAGGGCCTGAAGCTGGGCCATGGGCTGGAAGCCGACACGCAGATGGGGCCGGTCGTCTCTCTGCGCCATGCCGAGCGGGTCGAGGGCTTTGTCTCGCGCGCCAGAGCCGAAGGCGCGACTGTGCTGACCGGCGGTGACCGCACTGGAGAGGCGGGCACTTTCATCACGCCGACACTGCTGGTCGATGTAAAGCCGGGCATGGAAATTGTGCGCGAAGAGGTGTTTGGCCCGGTGCTCGTGGCGCAGCCCTTTGACGATGTGGAGGAAGTGGTTGCTGCCGCTAATGACAGCGATTATGGCCTCGCCGCGAGCGTGTGGACCGAGAGCCTGTCCTCCGCGCATCGCCTGTCTGCCGATATTCGCGCGGGCACGGTCTGGATCAACTGCCACGCCATGTATGATGCCTCGCTGCCCGTTGGCGGGGTCAAGCAATCGGGCTGGGGCCGTGACAGCGGCAAGCAGGCGATGGACAATTATCTGGAATGGAAGACGATATGCGCCGTGGTGTGATCGCCGGACTCGCTCTGCTGTGTGCGGCCCCGCTCGCCGCGCAGGAGGCTCCACCCGCGCCGGATTATGATCAGCCCGCATCATGGGCATCGTCGGCTGCCGCTGCCCTGCCCAACGGCGCGACGCCCACAAGCGCGGCCCCGCAGGCGGATGTGTTTTACGTCCACCCCACCACCAACCGCTCAGCGACACTTCTCAACCACGACATAGCCGATGCCGAAGCGAATCGCTGGGTGGATGAAAGCGTGATCGCGCGACAGGCGAGCGCCTTCACCGGATGCTGCCGCGTCTTCGCCCCGCGATACCGGGCGGCGACTTTCAAGGTGTTCGGCAACAAGTCCGCACAGGAAAGCGCGTTCGCACTGGCCTATACCGACGTCGAGCGCGCCTTTGACTGGTATCTGGCGCACGAGAATAGGGGCCGCCCCTTCATCATCGCCGGGCATAGCCAGGGCGCGTTCCACACGGCGA
This sequence comes from uncultured Sphingomonadales bacterium, assembly GCA_937870585.1. GTDB lineage: Bacteria > Pseudomonadota > Alphaproteobacteria > Sphingomonadales > Sphingomonadaceae > Aquisediminimonas. Next base: position 2,207 of record CALMZE010000032.1, read on the forward strand.
CTTTGCTCGAAAAGCGCATCCAGAACACGCCGCTCCAGAAGCAGCTTGTGTCTGCCTACATCATCGGCATCAATCTGGCCGAGGGTGATTTCGGGAGGCGCTTCACGGGCGTCAAGCCGTGCGCAACGCCCAAGGGCACAGGCTGTGTGCTGCAATGGGAGGCCTTGCTCGCGGGCAGCGACGTGGCAAAGTCGGCGGGATTTTCGCAATCCACCTTCGTGGCGAAATATGGCGATGTGCCCGGCAAGCAGACGCTCTGTATCAATCCGCTGACCTTTGACATGCGCAAGCCTGCCGCGCCTGCCGCCCGCTCCATGGGCGCAGTGCCGGGCGATCCGGGGTTTGGCGCGCTCCGCCCGCTGATGCGCGGCAAGGTCGCTGCGCGGTGCGAACAAGGGCTTCTCGTGGTGGAAGCCGATCCTGCGCTGGAATTGAAGCCCCTGCCCGGTGGCTCGATGCATTTCCATGATGTCGGCCTGTTCTACGCCGACATTCGCGCCGATGCCGTGCGGCGGGTAAAAGCCTTCGCGCGCAAACGCTGACTTCCCAGAGCATAATGACATTACATTGATCCGCTCATCCTGAGGAACCGCTGAGCCTGTCGAAGCGGTGTCTCGAAGGATTGTATGTGGTTCGAGACGGGCCTTCGACAAGCTCAGTCCCTCCTCACCATGAGCGGGTTGATTCAATCGAGAGTCATCACTGCCTATTTCTTCAATCCCCGGATCAGCAGGTTCGGGAGAGTGGCATTGTCCCATTCCGGCTGTGCGGGTGGCGTAGGCCCCATGCGCAGCACAATCAGCTTGTGACGCGGCGAGATGTGAATGGTCTGATTGGCATTGCCATCAAACAGAAACATCTCCGGATCGAGATAGGGTTCTGAATGGAGCACCTGCGGCCCCGGCGCCCCCGGCGCGCCAAACCCTCGCCGGGGTTTGTAAGGCTCGCCAATCCACACCCCCAGCCCGAAATTGGGATTTTGCGGCGTGCCCTTGCGCATCTCGGCCACATAACCCTTGGGCAACAGCCTTGCGCCATTCCAGAGACCATCCTCCACCAGCAACACCGCCATGCGCAGCCAGGTTTCGGCGGGCAGCAAGGTGCAGCAGCCGGAATGCGCGAGGCCACCGGGACGGTTCACCCAAATTTCCCCGCCCTGCGCGCCAATCTTGCCCAGAACTTCACGCGCGATGAAATCGCCATAGCGTGTCCCCGTCGCCCGCTCGATCACAAGCGCGACCATATCGCTTGGCGCATTGGCATAGGCATAGCGTCTGCCCGGCTCTGAAATCATGGGATAATCATTGATGATGCAATCGCCATGATCGAGCCCGATATAGCATCGGTTGAGCGGATGTTCCGGATCGGCGCTGAAGCCCTGATCGAGCATACCAGAGCGCATATCGAGCAGATGACGGACGAGAATCCGTCCTTTTGGCTTGCCCACCAGTTCGGGCATGATCTCGGCCAGCGGCTGATCGAGCGACTTGATCTTGCCCAGCGCGATGGCCCGCCCCATGGCAATGGCCGTCAAAGGCTTTGCCAGTGATTTGGAAACGAGCGGTGTCTGCGCCGTCACACCCGACCCATACCATCGGGCCGCGATCTTCCCCTTGTGCCAAACCAAGAACGCGGTTGAGCGATTCGATTCGGCATAGGCGCGGGCGGTTTCTAATGTGGCAGCCCTGATGCCGGACTTGGCTGCTGTGGCGTTCGGCAACACCCGGTAGTGCCGCGCGCCTTTCAGCGGCTCCATCGGCGCATAGGGAAAGTTGCCGGGATCCTTGAGGAAGGCCGCAAACCGATCCTTATACACAGCCTCATCGGCGGGATTGCGCGGTTTTTCTGAACCTGCATGGGCCATAGTGCCACACGTCAGACCAATTCCGGCCATGATAAGGCCCGCAATCCGCCACCTGCCTGCCATTTGACTGTTCTCCAACCCAGCGCCTGTCGCAGCAGACCTTGGCGCATTCGCATCCGACACGCGGAGATGCCACCCTGTAATCACCGCAAGGCGGATAGTTCTGGCGTTCCCCCCTGTTCACCCCAGTGCCGGGTTCATATCCGATGATGTGATGAAAAGTGGAGACTATAAGACATGACGGCGGTTGAACGGTGCCAGGTGGCCATTGTCGGAGCCGGTCCTGTGGGTACGGTCATTGCGACCCTGTTGGCCCAGACAGGCATTGACGTGGTGGTGCTGGAAGCGGGTGAAGATTGTGCGCAGGATTTGCGCGCCTCCACCTTCCATCCCCCGACCCTTGAAATGCTGGACACCATTGGTGTGACGCCGATGCTTCTGGAACGCGGCCTCAAAGCCCCGATCTATCACTGGCGCGACCGTCATTCGGGCGAAACCGTCGAGTTCGACATGGCCGAACTGGAAGATGTGACGCGTTACCCGTTCCGCATTCAGTGCGAGCAATATCATCTCTCCCGCGCGCTGGCTGCCGGCCTTGAAAAGCATTCCAACGCGCAGATGCGCTTTGCGCACCGCCTGCTGACCTTCCAGCAGGATGATACGGGTGTGGATCTGTGGATTGAAACCATGTCCGGCATTGATCGGATGCGGTGCGACTATCTGATTGCCGCAGATGGCGCGAACAGCATTGTCCGCAAATGGCTGGGCATCGAATTTGACGGGTTCACCTATCCGGAACGCTTCCTGTGCCTTTCCACCGAATATGAACTGGCGGACAAGCTCTCCAATCTGGCCTATGTAAACTATGTCTCCGATCCGGATGAGTGGCTGGTCTTGCTGCGCGTTCCCTCGGTCTGGCGGGTTCTGGTGCCGACCGATGCCTCTTTGGGCGATGACGAGCTGCGCAGCGACCGGATCAAGAATGGCATTTTCGATCGACTGGTGGGCGATGGTGCCTCGGTGCAAACGCAGCACCGCACCCTCTACCGTGTTCATCAGCGTGTGGCGAAATCCTTCATGAAGGATCGCGTCATTCTCGCGGGGGATGCGGCCCATCTCAACAATCCGCTCGGCGGGTTCGGGATGAATTCGGGCGTGCATGATGCCTTCAACCTGTTCGAAAAGCTCGAACCAGCGCTGAAGACCAACAAGCCCAACGGCTCGCTGGCGCTGTATGACCGCCAACGCCGCACGGTGACACATGCCTTCACCCAGGCGCAGACCATCGAGAATATGGCCTATATCAAGGGTGGAGCCGATGAAGCGCACAGCAAGCGCCGCGAGGCGATGCTGGCCATCAAGTCCGATGACTCGCGTCGTCGTGCCTATCTGATGCGGCAGGCCATGTTCGAAAGTCTGGCTCAGGCCGCTGCGATCCAGTAATTTTGGGAGTTCAGAACCGATGACCGACGTTCAGGGGTGGCGCAAGCTGCTCGGCGTGATCGCGCCCTCCACCAACACGACCGTCCAGCCTGACATGGAACGGATGCGCCCCGAAGGCGTCACCAACCATTTCTCGCGTATCTTTGTTGAAGACCCGCTTGCGCTCTCCAATGAAGATTTCATCGCGGGCACAACGGCCATTGCTGAAAACACGATGGATGCCGTGCGCTCCGTGATGACCTGCCGCCCGGATTATCTGGTGCTGGGCATGTCGGCCATCACCTTTTACGGCGGTGTTCAGGGTAGCGTGGACTTTAAGCAGAAGGTCGAAGCGGTCGCCGGTGTAGGGGCTTCGACCGGCGCTGAGTCGATCGCTGCGGCGCTCAAGGCCTATGGCGGGATCAAGACGGTCAGCTTCGTCTCTCCCTATTATCCCGTGGCCAATGCCGAAGTGAAACGGTTCCTGGAGGAATCGGGCTTCAGCGTGGTGCGCGATACGCCGCTGCAATGCCAACGCTGGACCGACATTGCCAAGGTGACGCCGGATCGGTTGCGCGACGTTATCGCTTATCTCGACGGGCCGGAGGTGGACGCCATTGTTCAGGTGGGCACCAACCTGTCCATGGTCAGTCTGGCGGCGGAGTATGAGGCCAAACTGAGCAAGCCCGTCATCGCCATCAACACCGCAACCTATTGGCACGCGCTGCGGGCCTGCGGAATCGAGGACAAGGTATCTGGCCTCGGTCGCCTGCTGGAAGAACTCTGATCCGGATCGCCGGACATTGAGGGGGAATTGAAATGGAAGAAGTGCTGATCCTGCGCTGGGTTCACATCATCGCCATGGTGTATTGGCTGGGCGGAGAATGGGGCGTGTTCCAGACAAGCTTCAACGTCATCAATCAGAAGCTGTCGATGGAAGAACGCCGCCGCCACATGGAAACGGCCTATCGCATTGACATTCTGGCGCGCACCGGGATCATCATGCTGCTGCCGCTGGGCCTGCATATGGGCCATATCTACGGCATTCAGCCCTATGGCGGATCGTTCCTGACCTTCATGTGGCTGTTCGTTGCCGGGTGGCTCGCACTGTGCTGGAGTGCCTTCCTCAAGCGCGAAACAGATACCGGCATCATGCTGACCAAGATTGACGAAAAGATCCGCTGGGTGCTGATCCCGTCGATCTTCATTCTTGGCACGCTGTCCTTCATGGGCAAAGGACCGTTCGATACGAGTGAGGGCCTGCGCTGGTACACAGCCAAGTTCATGCTCTACGGCTTCACGCTGTGCATCGGCCTTGGTCTGCGCTGGATCATGCGCCAGTGGACCACTCGCTTCCGTAAGCTCGCTATGGGGCCGGACCCGGTGGAAGAGGCTGCGCTGGAGCGTGAATTCCTTTATGGCCGCCTGATGGCCTATGTGTACTGGATCACGATTTCAGGCATATGTTTCCTAGGGACTGTGAAGCCCTTCTGAATTGTGATCGCCCACGCTGGCAGAAGGCTGGAGATTGCGTGCGATATTGCAGTGCGCGCGCATCGGTATCGCAGGGGGTGTCGAGCCAGGCGAGAATCTTCGCCGCCTTGTTTGACGTCCAGCCGGAATCGTCGATCGTTCTGAGCTGGGCCTCCAGCGCGATAACCAATATATCTGGGTGTCAACCAAACCGGCAGCAGGCCACATTTACGCGTTTCAATGATCCAACGGCAGCCAAAGCCACACCCTAGTACCTGTTCCCTCTTCGCACCTTGATATGACAAGTTTGGCTCTCAGCGCCGCTGCGCGCGAGGCCATGTTCATCAGTCCCTTGCCCACGACCGGGCCGGTTTCATCAATGCCGGTCCCGTTGTCGAGAAACTCCAGCAATACGCCTTCAGCTTCATCGTCGAGGTGCGAACGGCAGCGCACTTCAATCTCAGTTGCGTTTGCATGTTTGATGATGTTCGTGACAATCTCTTGGAAAACCCGCAAGATATGCAAGGTGTTCGGGGCATCCAGCCACCGAACAGGCGGAACGGCATTGACCTTCCATTTCAGGGAAATGCCCGCAGCGGACAAATCGGCTTCAATGCGTTGCCGGAAACCGGCCAGTACCACCGCTACGTCTCCATCGCTGGGTTCCAGCGAGTCTATTGCGATCTTCAGATCCGAAATTGATCGTTTGAGCAGCCCGACTGTCCATCCCTGTGCATCCTGCTTCTTGGCGACCGCCAGAGCAGTGACGAGATTGGAACCGATGCCGTCATGAATCTCGCGCATCAGCCGTTCCCGTTCAAGCTCAACGGCATGGGCGACTTCCAGAGTGCGGCGCGCGGCTTCGCTCTCCGAGAGCTCACGCCGAGCTTGTGCCACGCTGGCTTCCAGCTGAGCGTTCAGATTCTCGGTCGTGTCAAACGCGCGCAGGATCCTGCGACCCAAAGAGAATGCGAAGGCTCCGTATACGACGACGCTTGCATAGGGTTGCAGCTGAAAACCAGCACCGAGCCCCATATTGCCCAAGAAGATCATGTCGTGGATGGACCAGACAATGGCGATCGTAATGGCAATCAGCATAACCATATTCTCGGCAGTCGGCTGCCGGATCGTGGCTATAACAAAGATGACCGACAGCGAGAACGTCAACGGCGCGAGCAATGCGAATGCCAGCAGGTCACTCTGTCCGCTCGCCAGCAATCCCTCTCGCATCAAGACCAGCGTCAGCCCGCCTGAAATCGACAATCTGATCCATTGCAAACGGTTCTTGGCGTCGAGTACGGTTACGGTGAAGCACAGAAACGCAATGGTCAGCACAAAGATCGAGATCGACACCAGCTCCCACATCGCTGCGGCCCCGATGAATGGATTCTCCGCGGAATAGTGCAGGTTGCGCAGCCACCAGATGATGCCCACCATCGCCAGCCAGAAAAAACTCTTCTCCGCGCGACGCCGGAACCAGAACAGCAAAATGGCCAGTGTCAGCGCGGCCATGATGCCGTTGACGATCTGAGGCCCCAGATATTGCAGACTATATGCCCGATCATATTTGTCGCGGATCACGCGGTCATCGCCTAGCGAGACATGGCCCAAACCCAACGTCCATGGGGTGTCGGACACAAGACGCAGCGCAAGCTCGTTCAATCCCCCGCGCAGCGCGTCACGCGGGATCGGCACAAAAGTGGGCTCGAACGAGGCGAAACGCCTGACTTCTGGATTCGAATAGTTGCGGAAGATTTCCTTACCATTCAGCAGAAGTGTGAACCGCTCGGGCGTATAGTCTATGAAGAGCGCCACGCGACCGCTCGGCAGGCTTTTTGTGTCGAACCCAACTTTCGCCCAAAGCACAGTGCCGTGCTGCCGAGCAATTTCCGGGGCGGCATAAAAATCGTGAAAAGGCAAATCTGCATTGCGCCAGCCACCAGTGGGTAGAGTTGATGAGCGTTCAAATCGCAATTCGGCCATTTCAAACTGAATGGCATTAGGCCGATCATTGGCAGGGTGGGGGCTGAACCGGATCGTCAACCAACAGGCCAGAAACGCCACCACAATGCCCAGAAAAGCCATTGCCGAAGCCTGACGGCCACTCACAACCGTCGGCCTCAAAAGAGCGTTGCCCCTGACAATGACATTGGCGACACTTCATTGCGCGGCAAGGGTCTCGCCACGCCCCTTCGATCATAGGGCAGCCACAGCGCCGTACGCATCCCCTTCGCCATGGGGCGCGGCCCCATGGCCAACTTGCCCTGCAATGCCTGCGCTCGCGACCGCATATTATCGATGCCCTTGCCGTCTTGCGCTGCATCGGGCGAAAATCCGATGCCATTGTCAAGAAATTCCACGCAGATTCCGGCGCTGTCGCCCTCGGCTTGCGCGTAACACGTTACCGCGATCTCGCTGGCCCGCGCATGTTTGATGCAATTGGCGACAATCTCTTGGAAAATTCGCAGAATGTGCAAAGCGTTGGTTGCCTCCAGCCATTCCAGCGGCGGCAGGGCATCGACATGCCATTGGAGCGCCAACCCAGCCTTGCGCAGTTCGGGCTCCATCCGGTGTCGGAAACTGGCAAGCAACAGCGTCAGGTCTCCCTCGGTCGGCTCCAGCGAGTCTATAGCGGCGCGCAAATCGGCAATCGAGCGTTTCAGCGTGTCAACTGTTGGCCCATTCTCTTTCTGGTTTTGAGCCACCGCCAACGCCGTGACCAGATTTGAACCGATGCCATCATGAATTTCGCGCATCAGCCGGGTGCGTTCCTGCTCTACTGCTGCGGTGACTTCCAATCTTCTGCGTTCCACCTCGCTTTGGGTTAACAAATGCGTGGCCTCTGCAACACGCGCTTCGAGCACGTCGTTCATGGTTTCAACCAGCGATAATGCACGAAGGATGCGCCGCCCCAAAGCAAAGCCAAAGGCAGAGAAAACGATAAGGCCTGCATAGGGCTGAAGATAAAAACCCGGTCCGGTCCACCAGCGCTCCATCAGTCCCAGATCAAACACCGACATGGCTATCGCCAGAATAATCGCGATCAACATCGCAAAATTGTCCAGATTGGGCTCCCTGCGACATTGTTTGAAGAAAATGATGACGATAATCGCGCCCATGACTGTTGCGCCGAGATAGGCCATATCGCCCAAGCCAAGCACGAAAACGTGAAGCTGATTCAAGACCAGCATGAACAATCCCGCTATGGCGGACCAGAATATTACCACTCTTCGCCGCTTCAAAAGGAAAAACTCGGCTGCAAAACCATAGAGTGCGATCATAAGGACAAACATAGACGCCCAAGTAATCTGCCAATATAGCATAATATTCAAAGATGGCTGATCATCATAATAGTGCATGTTGCGAATAAACCAGCACAGTCCAACCAACGCCAACCAGCCGAACACGATTTCCTTTCGTCTGAAGAGCCAAAATACAATCGCTCCCAATGTCAGGATAATCAGGATTCCGTTTACGGTCCTGGGGCCGGTAACGCGCCAAAACATGCGGCGGTCATACTCCGCGCTGACCGCCTCGAGCTGACCGATCTGCAATGTGCCCAACATTAGATAGGTTGGACCGAGATTATCCAGCCTGACGATGATTTCGTTCTCGCCGGAACGCAGAAGTGCGCGCGGAAGGTTCACCATACGCGGTCTGTTCCAACCAAATTGCAATTGGTCTGGGCGGGCAAAGCTTCGGTAGAGATCAATGCCATTCAGAAATACCAAGGTGCGCTCATGCGTCTGATCGGTCATAAGCGCCAAAGGTCCAGGCCCGATGAGGGCGGGATCAAACTTCACACGATACAAGACGAGGCGCGGAAAGTCGATTCTTGGTTCGGAGAACAGGAGTTGATTGGCGTAATAATTGTTGAATGCTTTGCCCTTTATCCGGATTCGTTTCCAGACGTTTTTGTGAATCGTAAGCCCAGAGAAATGACTCACGTCTCCAAATTCATAGTCAAACAGGCGTCCTTTCGTTGTGTCTATAGTAGAAAAATCAGTGCGTGGTCCAGCCTGGGCCTCAACAGGTTGGCAACGTGCTTGAGAACCGCAAATCGTGATGTTGATAATCAGAGCGAGCCAGCAGAAAAGGATATCCTTACAGCCCACCCAGCAGCCCTCGGCTGGAGGCTTCGAACACCGCTTCGGAGCGGGAGCTGACTTCCAGCTTGCGATACAATCGCTTCACATAGGTGCCCACCGTCTGGGTCGAGATGCCCAGCAGCGTCGCAATTTCCGCATAGCTGTATCCGCGCGCGAGCAGCCCCAGCACTTCGCGTTCGCGCTCGGACAGCGCCTCCATCTGGCTTTCGACCGTGTCAGGCTGAAACCGTTCGAGCAGTTTGCGCGCGATAAACGGATTGATGGGGGAGCCACCACGCCTGATCTCGCGGATGCCGGGCACGCAATCCTCCAGATTTTCATCTTTGAGCAGATAGCCGCGCGCTCCGGCCTTGATACTCTCCAGCACCTTGCGGTGGTCAGCGAACATGGTGACGACAATAATGTCTGATTGCGGATGGAGCGCGATGGATTTGCGGATCAGATCAATCCCCGATCCATCGGGCAGGCCGAGATCACACATCAGCACGTCATAATCGCCGGCCTCAATCAGTTTACGCCCGTCAACGAAATTGCGCGCGCTGCCCGATACCAGAATATCCCCGCTTTCGCGGATCAGACGGCAGAGATGCGCCAGAACAGCGGGATCATCTTCGATGACGGCGGTGCGAATCACTATACGGCCACTCCCCCAAACCCGGCCTGTGCCATGATGATGGTCAAAGCGGGTATAGCAAGCGCCATAGATGCCCGCTGTCCCCAATTCATGGGACAAGTTTATGGCGGGGTTCACCCCAATGATAGGGTTCAAGTTGGGGAGGTTGCCTTAACATCTTTTTTCTGTATTACTTTTTTTATGCCCGCCCTTCGCGCGACCATTTTTCGATTGTTTACCATCATCATAGGCACCTGTCCCCAATCCATGGGACAGACTTGCGCGCTGTCATTTGCCAATATCCTTGCGTGAATGAGCCGGATGCGGGGGGGAACCAGCGCCGGAACGGGCGATCATTGGAAGAGTATTGGCCAACAAGCCTGCGTTTGCGGGGGCGGGAGAGCTTTGCCCGCGTTGATGCGGGCCAGCGATGACGAAGGAGACGTGTGATGAATAAGTTTCTGATGAGTGCGGCGGCGCTGGCAATGGTGGTTCCCGGCGTGGCCATGGCGGCTAATGACACCGAAGGCACGTTCAGTGCATCCATGACAGTCCAGCCACCTACGGGTGTGACGGTGCAAGTCGTGGGACTCAATGATTTCGAGTTCGGAACGATCAACACAACAAATACTTCAGGAACGACCGTTACTGCGTCGAGCAATCACATCTGCCTCTTGCGGAGTGATCCAGGTGACGTCAGCGTCAATATTGTGCAGACCAACCTTCCTGCGGGCCAATCATTCGCGTTGCAGGGAACGATAGACACAAACCAGGATGGATCGATTGACAACATACCTGTCACCGTGTCGATTCTCAATCCGGGTGGAGGTGGGGCAACCATGAGCAACAACCTGCCCACAAATTTTGTTCAGAGCGGAACAGGCTGCTCCGCAGCAGGCATCCCGGCCGTAGTGAACAATCCTCTCATTGCGCACGAGTTGAATATCTCGCCCTCAACTCTGCCTGCTGCGAACACGCTGCGGCTGGAAGGCTTGTACACTGCGCTGTTCACCATCACCGTTTCGGTCCCCTGATCCTTCCCCCTTCCGCCCGCGCATCTCATGCGACCCGAGGGCGCGCGGGCGGAACCCCTTCGGAAAGCTGGATATGAGGCTCTCACCAATCCATCCCTTAGCCGCGCTGTTGTTCACTGCCGCATCGCCCGCGCTTGGCGAGCCGCAAAGCACGGGCAGCTTCAAAGTCGAACTCACCGTTGCAGCGCCGAGCGGCGGGGCAGACTATGTCGAAATCCTCGGGCTTGACAATGAACGGATTGATCTCGGCACCATTCAGTCGAGCCAGTCAGCCAGCACGCCCTGGGCCATTCCGGACCTGTTCTTCTGCCTGAAGCGCAGCACGCCCGGAACGGTGCGGGTGATGGTCGCGCAAGCGGGGACCAATCCTAACGAGCCGTTTCGCCTGCAAAGTGCAACCAACCCGGCCATCTCGACCAATCTGCCGGGTTATGCCGATGCTCTGGGCCTGTCCCTCTATCTCCATTCGGCAGACAATGGAGATAATGACTATCTCACCAACGGCGTGGCCTTTGACCAGGTCAACAGCGCACCGGGATGCGATGCCAATTCCGGCCTCGGCATTGCGCATCGCCTGAGCATCCAGCCTGCGGACATTCCGGCCTTCGCCTCCTTCCCGCGTCAAGGGCTCTATTCGGGCCTGTTCACCATAACGGTGTCTTTGCCATGAAGATGAACACACGCTTCAGCGCCGCCGCACTGCTCTGTGCCTGCATGTCTGTACCGGCACTGGCCGATACGGTGCCTGCAACCCAATCGACCGGCCAGTTCGAACTGATCGTGCGCGTGGTGCCGCCTGTGACACCCGCCGTCACGATCATTGGGCTGGATGACATTCCGCTGGGCACCTTCCAGCGCGTGGCAGGAGAAGCATTGGAAAACCAGATCATCGGCCACGATGATTTTTGCATCAACACCGGTTGGACGGGTTCGACCGCGACCTATCCTGGCCCTTTGTCTATGACCGTCTATCAGGTTGGCGGGGGTGTGAGCGGGCGCTATGCCCTGCGCGGGCGGAGCGACCCTTCCAAAAGTCTGCCCGTTACACTGACCATCGTTGGCGGACGCATTGGCGCTGAATCGCGGCCCGGCGGGGCGATCACCACCGATGGCTCAACGCTGCAAATGGCTCCGTCCTTTGCCTCCTGCACGGCGGCCAGCACCAATCTGACCTTCAACGCCGCGCGCATCACGGTAACGCCAGATGGCGTGCCCGCCGATTCCGACATGGCCGATGGTGCGCTCAGCGCGATCTTCGCTATCGTCGTCAGTGCGCCATAGGGGAGGCCGAGAGAGATGATGCACCACTCCCTTCTTCGCCGCGTCGCCAGCTTGCTCGCTCTGGCCGCCCTGTCCTCAACGGCTCCAGCACGGGCGCAATCGCAGCCCGCTTATGATGATTTTGAAGTCACGCTCACCATCCTGCCGCCCGTTGCCAGCGAGGTTGAGCTCCTGGGCTTGAATGATATCGCATTTGGCCCGGTTGCGCTTGGCAGCGCCGATACAATTGTGCCTGCGCAGAGCGATCATTTCTGCCTCAACCGCACCACGCCCGGCAATGTGCTGGTGAAATTTGAACAGCTGACCGATGCGGACAGCGGCCCCGGATTCCGCATGGCCAAGGGCGGGGAGGACTATCTGCCTTTCGCCATCCGCCTGACTGATCCAGCCGGGGTGGACTGGCCCATCGAGCGGGGCGTGCAGTTCCCCACGCCCCGCAGTGCCGAAGGCTGCGACGGGACGACCGCGCCAAACGCCAGCACCGGCCACCAGATCGCCGTCACACCCGCGCCCATCCCGGCAGGCACGCCCGACGGGCTCTATTCTACCACCATCCAGATCACCATCGCCCCTGCGGGATAGTCGGCAAAGGCGGCATGAGGACCATTATGACGAGAGCCCCGATCAAAGCGACATTGGCAGTCCTGTTCGCCACGGCACTCACCTATGCGCAACCGGCGCTGGCCGATTGCGAGACGATCGAAATCCCCTATTCGGCGGCGGACATCGCCTTCAGGGAGCGGGCGCGCCCGTTGGTGGCAACTGCGCTTGTTGCGCCTCCTGCGGGCTGGCGAATTTACACCAATCCGGAATCGGCCACCAACAATCCGGCCTTCGCCTTTTGCAATTTTGAGAAGCGCCCCAAGGTCATTCCGCCGGTCCCGGTCGTTGTGCAAGCGCGGTACAAGCGGCTCAGCGAAGCGCACGGCTACACGATCTACATCATCGCCAACAACACGAAGGAAGGCACGGCTTCGCCTTATCTCAAGAGCGAGAACTACCTGTATCGCACATCAACCGTGGGGACGATCACCCCTGCGGACCGCTCAAAGCTGACCGGCTTCACCATCGTTTATGAAGTCCGCAAGGACATGAGCTGGGCGATGTCAGACGCCGATCTCGCCGATCTGGCGCAGATGGTGGACACCGCCCGGTTGCAGGAACTGATCGGTCAGCCCCTGCCCGACGCGGAAACGGCAAAGGCGCAACTGGCCGCGCACAACAAGGCACTGGACGAGGCCGCCGCCCGCGCAACAGCCGCTTCGTCACGATCATCAGGCCAGACCAGGCCCAGATCGCCCTCAAAACCCAAACTGCGCCTGCCGGGCGGCCTGCCCCGTATTCCCGGATTTTGATGAAGGAGAAATGAGATGAAAACAGTCTTGAAAACCACCGCCGCGCTTATGGCACTTGGACTGTCTGTGCCTGCGATGGCGCAAGACTCTGGAACATTCGACGTCACGCTTAATGTCATCGATTCCGCTATTCCGACACTCACAGTCACTGGGTTGGATGATGTGCCACTTGGTTCGATAACAGCTCCCGCCGCAGGTGTCGGGGGAACAAATTCTGTAAGTGGGGTCGTGAACGATTTTTGCGTGACCAACAGCGCCAATATTGCGGGATCGGAATCGCCCAATGTCCGCATTTCGGTTGCTGACGCGACTCCCGTCGCTAGTGGCGGCTCATTGCCATACATGGGGTTCCAGACATACACTACAAGGTTGGATGTCGCGATTTGGCGAGCAGGGGAAGCGACAGACACACTCGCTGATCTCAGCCAGCCTGTGCAGACGTTTGACGTTTCTGCCGCCACCGATTGTTCGAGCCGTAGTTTCAAGATGCAGGTCGGTGCATTTGTGATGTATAACGCACCTGCAGGAGCTCACAATGAAACTCTGACTGTCACACTCACACCGCTTTGAGTTCTGACCGCTGAATTTGATCGAACACCTCAATATTGTTGCGTTCCTCCGCCCTTCGCAGAGGGCGGAGATGAACTCCTTATGATTCCCTATGTATGAAGCGTTCAGCATTACTCACTGGCTTTTGCGCACCACCGGTAGTTCTTTTCGCCGCACCCGCTTTTGCCCAGACCGATCCCTCGCCTGAGCCCGCACCACCCGCACCCGCCCCGTTTGAAACCGAGGAACCCGAAGGCTTTGGCGATCTTCTCGCAGCGCGGGAGACGCCGCTTCAGCTTTATGTCGATGGCCGGGCGCTGGGTCTGGTGCCGGTGCTGCTCGCGCCCGGCACGGCACGCTTTGTCGATGCAGGGGCGTTGATCGCCAAACTGCCACCGCTGAGGGAGCCAGCCAAGGTGGCCGCCGTGTTGCGCGGAGAGTTGCCGAGCAACGCCGGCCTGTCCTGCTCGCCCGCGCCGACTGCCGGCTGCGGGCGGCTGGACCCGGAGGTGGCGGGGGTGATCGTCTCACGCGATAGCGGGCGGATCGATCTGTTCCTGGCCCCCGAAGTGCGTGGCGAAGCGCGGCCCTATCTGCCCGATCCGGAACCCGGCCCGCCCACGCTGGCGGGCGCGCTGGGGCTGCAATATTCGCTCAACCGCGATCGCATCGACTTCACCCTGCAACCGCGTTTTGTACTGGGGCTGGGGCGCAGCCATATTGCGGCAGATGCGAGCTTTGGCAGCCGCCAAAGCTCGCTCGACCGCGCCTATGTCCGCCGCGTGGGCAACCGCACGGCGCTGACCGCCGGGCTGGTGCAGGCCTCCTCCTATAATTTCACCTATTTCGACCGGCTGGTCGGCGTGCAATTTGCCAGCAGCACAGAGACGCGGATCGAGCGGGGCAGCATTGCCGATACCCCGCTCTTGATCGATGCGCCGCTTTCTGGCCGGGTTGAAATCCTGCGCGATGGCGTGCTGCTCGATACGCAGAGGATCGCGCCGGGGCGGGTGACGCTGGATACCGCGCAGTTGCCCGGCGGGGCCTATCCGCTGACATTGCGGATCAAGGATGCGAGCGGCGAGCGGGAGGAGGTGCGTTTCTTCACCCGCGCGCCCGGCCTGCCCGGCTATGGCGATGCCGAATGGTTTGTGGAGGGCGGATGGAACACCGCATTCCGGGGGCAGAATGACGGTTTCCTGCCCCGTCTCCTTTCCCCCACCGTTCGCGCCGGATATCGCCTGCGCGCCGGGCCGCAACTTGGCCTGTTCGCGCGCGGTGAAGGGACGGAGAAGCGACAACTGGTTGAGCTTGGTGCCATCTATCTGCTCGACAAATGGCAGTTCTCGGCCACGCTCGCAGGCACGGCGCAGGGCGAATATGGTGCTCAAGCCAATGTCTCGGGCCATGCAAAAGGGTTCAACTGGTCGCTTGATGCACGCCATATCGAAGCCAAGCCGCGCGCCTTGAGTGCAGCGTTTGATCCCGAACGCGGTATCGGCCGCAGCCAGACCTCATTCAGTGCATTTGGCGGCTATTCCAAGGGCAAAATTTCGATCAACTCCGGCATTCTGCTGCGCCGCGATGAAGGCAGTCCGTGGAGCTATACGATCCTGCCCAACCTGCGTTGGACGTTCGCGCAAGAGCGGGGTCGACGCTGGGAATTCGACACATCAGGCAGCTACAGCCGCACCGGGTGGAGCCTGAGGGCGGGCATCCGCATGTCCTTCTTTGGCGGGCGGTCCTCAACCACATTCCATGGCGGTATCGAGGGGCGCAACAGCAATGGCTCCACCCATTTCCGCCCGGTAGGCAGTGCGGACTGGAGCAGCAACCGCGAGACGGATCTGGGGCAACTGCAATTGCGCGCAGGGGTCAGCCAGCAATTTGATCGGCTTTCAGGCCGGCTGGGGGCCAATTTGCGGCTCGCTTACGCCAATGTTTCGACCGACGCACAGATTGAGGAGCAGGTGGAAAACAGTTCGCTTTATGGCCGTGTGGAAACCAGTTTTGGTCTGGCAGGCGGGCGGCTGGCGTTTGGCTCCAGCGGATTTACCGGGTCCGGGATCGCGGTTGAAGCGCCCGATGCTGCACCGGACGCAAAATATCAGCTGCGCGCGCCGGGTGGCGGCGGCGTCGCAATCACGGGTCGCAAGCCCGTGTTCGTTAGCACATCGCCCTACAGCATCGGGGAAGTGGGGGTTGATGCCAGCGGTGGCGCGGCGGCCTTTGACACGCGGCGGGAGCCTGCATTGTTCTTCCCCGGCACGGTCAAACGGCTGGTGCGCGGTTCAACTCGGGTCGTGCTGGTCTATGGTCAATTGTTCAATGAAAGCGGGGCCGCGATGCATCAGGCCTCGCTTGAAAGTAAAGCGGGCATCGCGGAAACCGACGACAATGGCCGTTTCCAGATCGAGTTGGGTGCAGATGGCAGCTTTACGGCTGAGGACGAGACGGGAGCGTCTTGTCAGGCGCAGGTCGAAGCACTTGATACAAGGGCAGCGCTGGTCAATGCAGGCAGGCTGGTGTGCAAGGCCATGAAGCCATGATATTGACAGATCAGAGCCGCAGAGTCTCTTCCTTGCGGTTGATTCCCTGCGTGACCACTTCGACCGTGCCGGTGTCTGACGGTAGCGATACGCTCCAGCTTTTGCCGCCATAGAGCCGTTTGCTGTCAGGCAGTTTGGCGCATGGTGCGTTGGCAGGACAATGCCGAACTTCGGTGACCATGCCAAAGCTGTTGCCGCTGTTGGTCAGCGTCAGCAGCTTGCCAACACGTTTGCCGCTAACAGCAACGCGCGCATTGTCTGGCCTTTGAATGATGAGAACATCGTAAGCGAGCAGGAACGCCACGCCCGATTGCTGCCCCTTGATCTTGCCCGCCACTTCGGAAACCAGCACGCGCCAGACGCGATCATTATCCGCCGTCTTGCCTGTAGGGACGATCCGCACGCCGCGCCGCTCGCCCTTTTCCAGCACCATTCGCCCAGGTGTTGCGATCAGGCCCAATGCCTCCGGGTTGGTGTCTTCGCGCAGCTTTTCATCGGTTTCGCCCCGCGCCATGACTTCGCGGACTTTGGTGGCGACAAAGGCTTTACCTGAACCAGAATTGGTCACGGTCACAGTTGTTTCCGGCGCTTGACCGGGCTCGAAAACATGCACCGCTGGATTGGCGTCAATCCGCGCATGTGCAGAGCAGACCGCCAGCAATTGAGCACAGACCAGTGTAGCCATACGAAAATACGAAATACGCATGGTTGACTTGATACCTATTCGCACAATCCCTGTATGTCCCCAATATTGGGGACAGGCTATATAGCATCGATTGTCGCGCGTGCTGGCCAAGACAGATGACAGTATGACTGACGAAATTTGCCGTGCGAACAAGATCCTTCTGAATCGGTGTCAAATTTCGTGCCAACACACCAAGCCGGGAATCCACGCATTCCGTCATCAAATCACCGTCTTGCCGGAATGCGATCTGAGTGTGGGTGGTCCGCGGCTGACGTTTCAGAATCTCCTGCGCGCGCTGCAAATTCCATCGTTCACGCGTATCGCGGCGTGCTTGCGAAAATGATCACAGCGGGGCCGCCTTGATCGACTTTGCAGTCGCCGTCATCTGCTCCCGGTGAACGTGTATCACAACTACCCAAAAACCGTCGGCGCTTCACCCATCACCGTCACGGTCGCCGCTCCCGCTTCATCCACCGTCTGGATCAGGCAGGAGGTGCGGCGGCTTTTGGTTTCGCTGATCCACCAGCGCCCGCCTTCCTTCACATAGACATCATCATATTCCACGCCGAACTGGGTCAGCGCGCGCTGGGCGAGGTTGATGTTGTGGAAATAGAGAGCCCATTGCCCGGTTGCGCGGGCAGGGCCATCGAAGGTGATGACGCCATTGGCTGCGTGATGCATGTCGAAAATACCCGGCTGGCACCCGAACTGCTGATAAATGGCCACAAAATCGTCGCGATTGTCGAAGGGGGGGAAGCCTTCATAATCGATGATCGCGCGCGCGGGGTGGAGCGTATCGCGCACCGTCTCCGCATCCTTGCCATCGCACGCACGCAGGTAACGCGCTTTCAGGTCGCGGATCGCGCGATCATCCTCCAGTTGCTGCACTCTTTCTTCCAGCGTCATCGGCTTTCTCCTTTGCGTAAGGAATGAAGCGCGATACTACGCAGATCAAGGAGTAAAGGAGAATCTCATGCGGTTTGAAGGCAAAAAAGTTCTGATAACAGGCGCGGCATCAGGCATTGGCCGGGCTACGGCGATCCGCTTCGCCGCAGAAGGCGCAGACATCATGATCGGAGACGTCAACGAAGCTGGGCTGCGTGAGACGGCGACGATGATGGCGCGCGCGCCGCGCATCCAGGTGTTTGACGCGACGGACGCCGCATCATGCCGCGCACTGGTTGAGGCGGCAGCCGTCGATGGGCTTGATGTGCTGTGCAACATTTCGGGGATCCTCAAATGGGGATCATCGCTCGAATTCTCGGTGGCTGATTTTGAACGCATCATGGCGGTGAACACCACCAGCGTGTTCGTGCTGTGTCAGGCCGCGCTGCCGCACTTGATCAAGAGCAAGGGCAACATTGTCAACACGGCGTCCACGGCGGCATTGCAGGGCATTGCCTATACCATCGCCTATTCGGCATCAAAACATGCCGTTGCGGCCATCACCAAGGGGCTGGCGATTGAATTTGCCGCGCAGGGTGTGCGGGTCAACGCGATCTGCCCCGGTCATGTCATCACGCCGATGACGCAGACGGCTCCGCCTGAAGGCCTTGATTGGGCGCTGGTGATGCGCAACGCCCCGAAGCTGCTCGATGGATCGTGCGAACCGTCCGATATTGCTGGTCTGTTTGCGTGGCTCGCAAGCGATGAAGCCCGCAAGGTCACAGGCTCGCTCTTCACGATCGATGGGGGGCAACTCGCAGGCTGAACAAAGCGCGCGCGGCCTCGCTCCCGTCGAGCAGGGCGTTGTCGCGGCGCGCCACCCGCCAACCCTCATCGGTGCGCACCAGTGCCCAGCGGTTGGCGGAGACGCGATAGACTTCAAAGGCTGCGCCGCTGTGGCGCAGGACCACGCTATGCCCGGTTGCGGTGGCGTGATCGCCATCAAGCGTGATGGCTACGGGGCCAAGCAGATGCGCACAGCCATCGGCCATCAACTGGCGGTGCGTATCGCCCGTGATCAGCGCGGCGATTGCAGTGCGCCCCCGGCTCTCCCCATACCCACCCACGGCATAGACGCCGTCTTCGGTCCAGAGCGCGGCCACGCCCTCGGCATCGCCGCTGTCTGCCAGCGGTCCATAGCTGGCGATCAGAGTGCGGATGCTCTCGCGGTCTTCGAGCGCCCGCAAGCGGGTGAGAAAGGCATCGGCCGCCATTCAGAGTTCGACGACCGAGAGGATGTGGCTGTCTTGCCCCGGGAAGACATAGTCGAACTCCAGCACCATCGCGTCGCCCAGCAGGCCGCTCTTCAGCAGATCGGTTTCCACAAAGACCTGAATGCCGGCGCGACCATAGGCATAGCGCGTGACACTGGCAAAGGCGGGTGACGCGTCAAGCTGCGCATCAATGGCGGCATCGCCCGGGCGCGGGCGGTTGATCCGTACCGAAACCCGGCCCTTGAGAAGCGGATCATCCTGCGCGCGCTGCTGCATGTCGAGCGTTAGCGCTTCGATGCGCTCAAAACTTTCGACCAGAAAGCCGACATGAAAGCTCGCTTCGGGATCGGCCTCCAGCATGGCGCGCATACCCGCCACGGCCTCATGTTCATCGCCTTGCCCGATCCGCAGTGACGCATGGATCGCCTCCGTCAGTGCCTGTTGTGCTTCAGGCACGGCGGAGAGATAGACGATCCCGTCCCCGCGTGCGGCGTGCGCGGAATCGACAACGAAGCGGTAAAAATTCCCTCCGGTCAAAGGGAGCATCTGGGTTTCAATGAAACCCAGCGCGCGCATCAAAGTGGCGGCAGCCTCTGCATCGCCTGCCGCGCCATAATGAAGCGCGAGATGGCCCATCGACTGGCTCACTTGGGACTGGATCATGGCGCACTCCTGCTGTTTCAGGGCGAGGTTATCAAGCAGGTGCGTTGGAAACAACGCAAAATGCTACGCAAAGTTGCGTCGAACCTCGCCAAGACGACGAATTGTGAGTAGTGTGAGCGCGCAATGACCATCCGCCTCGCTCTTGATCACATCACCGTCATGGATGCGGGGCCGCTCGATCTGGTCGAAGCCGCGTTTGCGGCTGACTGCGCGGGCATCTGCCTGTTCATGGAACCCATGGCCGTGCTGCCGCACATGCCGCATTTTGACCTGTTTGGCAGTGCCGCAGCCCGCGCGGACCTGAAGGCTTTGATGGCGGGGACTGGCGTCTCGCTTGATCTGGCTTACCCCTTCACGCTGGCGGGGCGGACTGATGTGAGTGCCTATCGGCCCGCGCTCGATTTGGCCGCAGAGCTGGGCGCGCCGTGTGTCAATTTGCTCATCTATGATCGCGATGAGCGCCGCCGCGCGGAGAATTTCGGGGCCTTTTGCGATCTGGCTGATGAGGCCGGTCTGGGTGTGGCGCTGGAATTTTATCCAGTGTCGCAGGTGCAGTCGCTGGCAGAGGCGCTCGCGCTGGCCGCGCTGGCAGACAGGCCCGGGCGGGTCGGCGTCAATGTTGATCTGCTGCACCTGATGCGCTCGGGCGGCAGCATCGCAGAGCTCGCAGAGGCCCCGGCGGGTTTGATCCGGTTTGCGCAGATCGCCGATGGACCGCGCGACTGCTCTGAAGACAGTCTCGACGTTGAAGCCTCATCGCGCCGCTGTCTCGCGGGGGAGGGGGTGTTCGATGTAGCAGGTTTCGTCCGCGCACTGCCCGCAGGATGCCCGATCAGCGTGGAAATCCCGCAAGAGGGTGCGCTGCTGGCCGGTCTGTCCCGCACAGCGCGCGCACAGCGGGCGGTCGACAGCGTCCGGAACGCGCTCCAAAGCCGGATGTTGTGAGCGTTTACCGAGAGTTGAGGGCGGCTTGGCGCCAGTTGATGCCGTTGTTCAGTCGCACAACACCAATGGTCTCGTTTTGATTGCCCGTCAGACGTTCGCTGCGCACGGGACTGCCCAATGTACAGGTCAATGCGCGAATTTTGGCGGTCGTATTGCCTTTGCAGTGATCAAGGATCGCGCTGCCCAGGGCAAGCTCGCGTTCGTGCAACTCGTCACGAAGATGGTCAGAACGTGGGCCTTGGCCTTCCTGATCGCATCTCTCGCTCGTGCAACCTGTCAAATGCCGGAACAAAACATCTAACGCCCGATACTCGAATAAGAAAGCCCTGCGGCTTCCATTTCATCCGGGCGGTAGATATTGCGCAGGTCGACTACAACCGGGCTCTTCAGCAAGCCTCGCACGCGCTCAAGGTCGAGTGAACGAAACTCATTCCATTCGGTTACAATTGCGACGCAATCGGCACCCGTGACAGCTTCATATGGGCCATTGCAATACTCAATGTCGCCAAGAAGCGGCTTGGCCAATTCCATGCCTTCGGGGTCATAAGCGCGGACCTTTACGCCGGCATCCTGGAGCGACTGGATGACTGCGATCGCCGGGCTGTCGCGCATATCGTCGGTATCCGGCTTGAACGTCAGGCCGAGAATGGCAGCAGTCTTGCCACGCACGTCGCCCCCCATTGCCGCTATGATCTTGCGGCCCATCGCGCGTTTGCGCGTGTCATTCACTGCGACAACCATCTCTACGATGCGTTGCGGGGCATCATAGTCTTGGCTGGTCTTGAGTAACGCAAGTGTGTCCTTGGGGAAGCAGCTGCCGCCATAGCCAGGGCCGGCGTGGAGAAACTTGGAACCAATGCGTTTATCCAGGCCAATACCGCGCGCAACGTGCTGCACATTACCGCCAACTTTTTCACAGAGATCAGCGATCTCATTGATGAAAGTGATCTTGGTCGCGAGGAATGCATTGGCCGCATATTTGGTGAGCTCTGCGCTCCTGCGGGACATCTCAATGATCGGCGCAGCGTTCAGGTGAAGCGGGCGATACAGCTTGCGCATCACTTCAAGCGCTTCGTCTTCCTGAGCACCGATGACGATCCGATCTGGTCTCTTAAAATCGTTGATCGCTGCGCCTTCGCGCAAAAATTCAGGATTGGAGACCACCATGAAGCGCGCTTCAGCATTTGTCTCGCGCAAGATGCGCTCCACTTCGTCGCCCGTCCCGACCGGCACGGTCGATTTTGTCACCACGGTCTTGGTGCCCGTGACCGCATCTGCAATTTCGCGCGCGACGGCATAAACATAGGACAAATCTGCATGGCCGTCGCCGCGTCGTGAGGGTGTGCCGACGGCAATAAAAATAACTTCGGCATCATTTACAGCCGCATTCAAATCAGTCGAAAAGATCAGACGCCCGGCATTCGCATTGGTGGCCACCAATGCGTCCAACCCAGGCTCATATATTGGCATTTTCCCCTGTTTGAGACTTTCAATCTTGGACTCGTCTTTATCAACGCAGACAACGTCATGACCAAAATCAGCAAAACATGCGCCGGATACCAACCCCACATATCCCGACCCCACAATCGCAACACGCATTCCGGTCTCCCGCTCTAACGACAATCACATCGATCTGTGCGCTCCTTAGTGGTGGATGGCGATTTTTACAAATACGCGCCTGCTTCGGTGGAAAAGCGCAGGGGCAGGAAAGGGCAACATCCGCCGAGGCACGCGCTCCGGGAAATTGATCGAAATCAAGGAGGGAGGTATTATCTAATAATAGTAGATAAATGAGATTTTCAACGGAGAGACGAAATGAGCCAGGAGAACGACCCGAAAACTGCCCCGAAACCGCGTTATGGCGCGCCGCTCTCTTCGCTGAGTGCGAGCCAGATCGAAGCGATTCGCAGTCTGCCGGGGAATAAGGATGTGAAGCCGCCGGTCATTCTGGAGCGCCGCCCGACAAGCAATTTCATCTCCGATGACTATTGGGCCAAGGAACGCGACACGATCTTCCGCAACAAGCCGATTTCGATCCTCCCGTCTGCCGCCTTGCCTGAAGCGGGCAGCGTGCTGGCGCATGATGGTTATGGCATTCCGCTGCTCATCACGCGCGACAAAGGCGGCAAGGTTCATATCTTCCTCAACGCCTGCACGCACAAAGGCGCGATGCTGGTGGAGGATTGCGCAGTCAAGAAATGGAGCACGGTCAGCTGCCCGTTCCACGCCTGGACCTATGGTCTGGATGGCCGCCTGATCGGCTTGCCCCGCGAAGAAACGCTCAAGGATTTTGACAAGAAATCGCGGCCCTTGGCGGAACTGCCCAGCCATGAGTGCGGCGGGATCATCTGGGGGGTTCTCAATCCCAAGGCCGAATGGGATTTCTCCATCCTCAACGATCAGGTGACCGAGGATCTGGAGCATCTTGGCCTGACATCATGGGTGAAATACGGCCACCGCCGGTTCGAGATCGACGCCAACTGGAAGCTGGTGATGGAGCCCTTCCTTGAAGGCTATCACGTCCAGCGGCTGCATGTGAATTCCATCGGGCCGCAGGGTCTCGACTTTTTCGATGACATTGTGCCCAAGGTGGAGCGGTTCGGCCCGCATATCCGCCAGATTTCCGGGCGCGGCAAATATACGCCGGAACTTCTGGAAGAGCCTTCGATCAACATCCGCAACGTTGTGACGATCGTCTACAACCTCTTCCCCAACACGGTTGTCATCACCAGCCCCTATTATATCAGCGTGATGATCATGATGCCGACGGCTGCCGGGCGCACCAATGTCGACTATTACATGCTGACCGAAACCGTGGCCGACAATCCCAAGGCAGAGGAACTCTACGCCAAGTCCTTCGCGGTGATACAGGACGTGTTTGGCAATGAGGATTTCAAGGCTTCTGCCACCTGCCATCGCGGCCTGCTGACCGGCGCGATTCCCGATGTGATCTATACCGGTATGGAAGAAGCGATTCCGCGCTTTTATGAAGGGATTGAAGAGCAGATGGGACTGACACTGGAGGCGGCGGAGTAAGAGTTCGCTTCGCGCTCTTTCCCGTCACCGCTCGTCCTGAGCTTGTCGAAGGACTGCCCTATCTTTGCTCACCGCACGCAAGACGGGCAGTGCTTCGACAGGCTCAGCACGAACGGTTTAGGGGGAGGGCGTTTGCCAGTCAGTCTGCCGCGTCGCTCCCCTTCTTGCCTAGAAACCCCGAAAACACAGAGTCCCCGCCCAAACCCTGTCGCGCGAAACCGGCGAGCATAGCGTCATGCTCCGCTTGCCAGCCTTGGCGCGGGGTGAGCGCGGGGGCGGCATCGACCAGCCGTTTCACATCGGCCACACCCGAAGCCGGATGGCGGATGATTTCGCCTGCCAGGGCCAGCGCGCCAGCCAACGCATTATCAGCTAACCGGTCGAACAGGCCGATGGCAAGACCCTCATCTGCTCTGACTGCGCGGCCTGTCATCAACATGTCCTTCGCGCGGGCCACGCCCACCAGCCGGGGCAGAGACCAGCTGGCATTCGCGCTGCCATAGCCGATGGCCGTCACCTTGAAGCTGGCGGCAGGCGCAGCGACACGGAAATCGCACGCGGCAGCCATCAGCGCGCCCGCGCCCAACGCCGGGCCGTTCAGGGCCGCAATCACCGGGAGGGGATGTTCGGCAATGCGCAGAGGCAGCGGATCGCGCGCAACAAAGGCGGCGTGCATCCGGTCCGCATCAAACGCAGCCATTTCCTTGATGTCGAACCCGGCGGAGAAGGCGCGCTCCCCCGCCCCGGTGATGATGATGCATCGCGCTTCCGCATCGCGCTCACATTCATCGAACAGCGCAAACAACCGCTCTGCCATCGCGCAGGTGATGGCGTTGAGCGCATCGGCCCGGTTGAGCGTGATCAGGCGAATGCCGCCTTCGCGGTGCTCGAACTGGATGGCATCGGGCATGGCGTCCTCCTTCACGCGGGCAGATGGTGGGCGAGCGAGGGGACGCCGCACAGAGCGCGCAGCACATCGTTCAAATGGGTGCAGCCATCTTCTCCAGCGAGGCGTTGCGGCACGATCTCGCGCAGATTGTCCAGCCGCTCGCCCTTCACGCGCGTCACGTTGAGGATCGCTGCCGGACAATCGCCATGGGGCAAGAGATGCGGGGTGACGTCGATGGCGGCGATGCGGAAATCCGCTTCGAGCACAAGCCGCGCGCGATATTCGTGGATGGCCTGACGCTGCCCATCGGGCCGCGCGCCGCTATCCTGAAAGCCGGTTGCCACATGCAGCACCGGCCCGTCCCGCCACACATCAATCCAGCGCGCACGGCGCATCGCCGCTTCCGGAAAGGCGGGCAGATCGTGCCAGCCTAGCACATCGTCCGGGTGGACAAGGGGCGCAACAGTCGCCGAGTATTGCTCTTCCATCTTGGGGAAGCCTTTGGCGTCGAGCGCGCTGCTGCCTTCGCGCAGTCCCATGCACACGCCGCGCATACTGCCATTCCAGCCGCTGATGTCCGCGCCCCGGATGATGTTGCCCAGCGCTTCGGAATAGCCATCCCATGCAAACCAGCCCCAATTGCCGACCAAAGTGGCCCCGGCCAGATCATCAAGCAGCAGATAGAGCCCGCCTTGCCGGTCTGCATCATGCGGGAAGAGTTCGCGCAACCTGGCGCGCACCTGCCCGCCCGCGCGCAAGCCCTCCAGTGCGGGACCGATGCGCACATCCGGCCCGGCATCCACGCCCGAAATTTGCCGCGCAAGGCTCGCCTGCCCGGTGATGGCATGGGCGTCCATAATCCGGAGCGCACCATCCGCCGCAACAAAGGCATCGCGGGACCGCGCGTCGAAACGCGCCGCCCCGCCCCGCCCCTCGGGCCAGTGCATGTCGATGCTCGTTGTCCGCCGCACCATGCCGGGGCGCAAGACGGACACCGGGCCGCCGCCCCGGCCTTGATCGGCCAATTCAGGAGCGGGGCGGTTGGGGGCGTGCATCAAGGCTCTCACTTTTCCTCATCGGGCACCGGGCAGTGCCAGCGCGGATTTCAATCTATACATCATAGATAATAAGTCCAGTGACGATAGGAGACCTGCCATGAGCGAAGCCATCACGCTTTCCAACCCAAACAAGCTGTTCATCGGCGGACGCTGGGTTGCGCCTGCATCCACGCGGCGACTGAGCCTCATCAATCCTGCGACCGAAGAGACGTTTTACGAAGTGGCCGAAGCGGGCGCGGCAGATGTGGACGCCGCTGTCACTGCCGCACGCGCTGCCTTTGACGAAGGCCCATGGCCGCGCATGACGCCTGCCGAACGCGCAGCCATGATGCGCAAGCTGGCCGCAGCGTTGGAGAAGCGGACCGCTCAATTGGATGCGGCCTGGATCGCACAGGTTGGCACCCCGGTTTCGATGGCGACCGGATCAGGCTTTGGCGCGGGCGCGCTGCTCAACTATTATGCGGCGCTGGCGGAAAACACGGCCTTTGAGGATGTCCGCCCTTCTGCCGGGTTCGTCTCTAAGGTTGCGGTGGTCGTCAAGGAGCCGGTGGGCGTCGTCGCCGCAATCAACCCATGGAACGGCCCGCTGATGGGCATGATGATGAAGGTCGCCCCCGCGCTTGCCGCCGGGTGCACCATCGTCATGAAGCCCTCTCCCGAAACGCCGCTCGAAACCTTCATGATCGCCGAAGCGGCGGAGGAAATCGGCCTGCCCGCTGGCGTGCTCAACCTGCTGCCTGCGGACCGGGAAGCGTCCGATCTGCTCGTGCGGCATCCCGGCATCGACAAGGTGGCCTTCACCGGCTCGACCGCGGTTGGCCTGCACGTCGCCTCCATCTGCGCGTCGCGCATGGCGCGCTACACGATGGAGCTCGGCGGCAAGTCCGCCGCGATCATCCTTGATGATTTCGATCCCGCGCAGACCGGGCCAATGCTCGCCCCGCTCGTCACGCAACTCTGCGGACAGGCCTGCATCAATTACAGCCGCATCCTCATTCCCCGCGCGCGCTATGCCGATCATGTCGAAAGTCTGGCGGCAGCGATGAAGGCCGTGCCCGTCGGCAACCCGCTCGATCCCGCCACGCAGATGGGGCCGCTTGCCATGAAGCGCCAGCTGGAGCGCGTGCAGGGTTACATCGCCAAGGGCGTAGCCGAAGGCGCGCAGCTTGCGACGGGTGGAGGCCGCCCGGCGGACCTCAATCAGGGCTATTTTATCGAGCCGACGGTGTTCGCCGGAGCCACCAACCAGATGGTCATCGCGCGCGAGGAGATCTTCGGCCCCGTCACCGCCGCCATCCCCTATGACAGCGTGGACGAAGCCGTCGCCATCGCCAATGACAGCGAATTCGGGCTTTCGGGCGGCGTCTACACAAACGACACCGACCGCGCCTACGCCATCGCCCGCCGCATCCGCACCGGCCACTTCACCCAGAACGGCCGCGAGTTCGACCTCACCAACCCCTTCGGCGGTTTCAAGAAATCCGGCTATGGCCGCGAAGGCGGGCCGGAGGGGATGGACCCTTATGTGGAGGTGAAGACGGTGTTTCTGCCGGAACGGCCGGGCGGCATCGTTTAAGTATTTGGCCCCTGCATGTGATGGTGCAACATGCCTATGCGCGTGGAGGGATGCTATACCATATGTGCCGCTCGCAAGAATAACCGCGCCACATCGCTGACTTTATGTTGACCACCGCCGGGAGGTGAGAAAACACTGCTGCTCTTGCGGGGTCCGCAGTGCTTCCTTTGGCAATCTTGCAGATCGCTCAACTGATTGAATTTTCGAAGAAAAACTGGAGCGGGCGAAGGGATTCGAACCCTCGACCCCAACCTTGGCAAGAAGA
>CALMZE010000033.1 GCA_937870585.1 uncultured Sphingomonadales bacterium
CAAGGCGGAATATGATGCGAATCCGCTGGAGGATGGCAGCCTCGCCAAATGGCAGTTGATCAAGTTCAACATTTCACAGCTCACCATGGATGCCGTGAAGCCGTTCGGCCTTGGCAACAAGGAAGCCCTGCGCTGCAAGAACATGTGGACGCTCGGCCTCGCGCTGTGGATGTTCGACCGGGATCGCGCGCCGCTGATTGATTGGCTCAAGGGCAAGTTTGCCAAGAACCCCAATCTGGCCGACGCGAATATCGCCGCACTCAATGCAGGCCATGCTTATGGCGAAACGGCCGAAATCGGCACGCCGGGCACGACCGGCATCCCGCAGCGCCATGTTGGCGCAGCGCCTGCCACACCGGGGCTGTACCGCACGATCACCGGTGCTGAATCGATTGCCTATGGTCTGGTGATGGGGTCGCAGCTGGCGGGCCTGCCGATGTTCTTCGGCGGCTATCCGATCACCCCGGCGTCCTCGATCCTGCACTATCTTTCTGGCCTCAAGGAATATGGTGTTACCACCTTTCAGGCCGAAGACGAGATTGCGGCCATCGCTTCGGCCATTGGCGGCTCTTATGCGGGGCAGCTGGGCGTCACCTCCTCCTCCGGCCCCGGCATTGCACTGAAGACCGAAGCCATCGGCTTGGCGATCATGACCGAGCTACCGCTCGTCATCGTCAATTCGCAGCGTGGCGGGCCTTCGACCGGCCTTCCGACCAAAACTGAACAGTCCGATCTGTATCAGGCGGTCTATGGTCGCAATGGAGACGCGCCGCTGCCTGTCATTTCCGCACGCTCGCCGGCTGATGCGTTTGATTGCGCCGTGGAAGCGGTGCGGATTGCGACGCAGTTCATGACGCCTGTCATGCTGCTGACCGACGGCTACATCGCCAACGCGGCAGAGCCGTGGAAGGTTCCCGATGTGTCGGCCTACAAACCGTTCCCCGTCACCTTCCTCGACCATGTGCCCGAAGGCGGGTTCAAGCCTTATGGTCGTGACGACAAGCTCGCCCGCCCCTGGGTGAAGCCCGGCACGCCCGGCCTGCTTCACCGCATCGGCGGCATTGAGAAGGAGGTCGATTCCGGCCACCTGAATTACTCGCCCGCCAACCATCAGGCGATGACCGACCTGCGCCACGCCAAGGTAGCCGGTATTGCCGATCATATTCCGGATCAGGATGTCTCGACCGGGCAGGCAGGCGGCAAGCTCGCACTGGTCGGCTGGGGCTCCACCTATGGCCCGATCAATCAGGCCGTCAGCCGCGCGCGCGCCAAGGGTCTGGACGTGAGCCACATCCATATCCGCCACATCTGGCCGATGCCGAAGAATCTGGGCGATCTGCTGCGCTCTTATGACAAGGTGATCGTGCCCGAAATGAACACAGGCCAGCTCAAGACCTTGCTGCGCGATCAATATCTGGTCGATTGCAAACCGCTCAACAAGGTGAGCGGTCAGCCCTTCCGCATTTCCGAAATCGAAGCCGCCATTGAGGAGGCCCTCGCATGAACGCCGTGACCCCCATTGCCAAAGGTTCCCCCAAGGATTGGGAGACTGATCAGGAAGTCCGCTGGTGCCCAGGCTGCGGCGACTATGCGATTCTGAAAGCCGTGCAACGCACCATGCCGGACCTCGGCGTGTCTCCTGAAAAGACGGTGTTCGTCTCCGGCATCGGCTGCTCCAGCCGCTTCCCTTATTATATGGAAACCTATGGCTTCCACACCATCCATGGCCGCGCGCCTGCGGTTGCCACCGGGGTGAAGCTCGCCAATCCGGAGCTGGATGTGTGGATCATCTCGGGTGATGGTGACGGTCTCTCCATCGGCGGCAATCACACGATGCACCTCATCCGCCGCAATCTGGATTGCCAGTTCCTCTTGTTCAACAACGAGATTTACGGGCTGACCAAGGGGCAATATTCGCCCACCACCAAGATCGGCACGCGCACGCCCTCCACGCCCTACGGCTCGGTGGACCGGCCCGCGACGCCCTGCGCCTTTGCGTTGGGGGCCGGTGCCCGCTTCGTGGCGCGCGGCATCGATACGCACAAGAATCTGCCCACCGTCCTCAAGGCCGCGCACGCGCACAAGGGCACGGGGTTTGTGGAAATTTATCAGAACTGCATCGTCTATAACGACGCCGTGTTTGAGAATTTCACAGCCAAGCCCAATGCCGCCGCGAACCAGATCTGGCTAGAAAACGGCCAGCCCATGCTGTTTGCAAACGGCACCAAGGGGCTCACGCTGGACGCGAAGGATCTGAAGCTCAGCGTGGTCGATGTGGTCGATGGCGACTGGCAGGCCGCGGGGGTCATCACGCATGATGTCACCAATCGCGGCATCGCCATGATGCTGGTCGATATGACCATCGAAGACGGCTTCCCGATTGCCCTGGGCGTGCTGTTCGACCATCCGCGTCCGACCTTCGACCGCGCGGTGATCGAACAGAATCAAAAGGCGAGCGCGGGCAAGTCACCCGACCTGCAAAAGCTGCTCAACACCGGCCAGACCTGGACGGTGGAGTAACCGCCCGCTTCTTGAGTGATCTCACACCAAGGCACAAAGACACCAAGGAATCGGATGCGATTCCTTGGTGTCTTTGTGTGAGGCCGTTATAGTCACCGTATGACCACCCTCCTCTGGTTCCGGCAGGATTTGCGCCTGCAAGACAATCCCGCGCTCACCGCTGCCTGTGCTGATGGCGATGTGGTGCCTGTCTATATTCTGGATGATGACACCCCCGGAGACCGTCGCATGGGCGGTGCGCAGCGGTGGTGGCTGCATCATTCACTCGCGCGCTTCAAAGAAGCCCTGCCCGGCCTGATCCTGCGGCGGGGCGATTGCGCCGCGCAACTGGCCGCCTTGGCGTCAGAGACGGGCGCGACCCGCATCCATGCCAATCGCCAGTATGAGCCGTGGTGGCAGGAGGCGGACAGTGCGGTGGCCGCCGATTTCGATCTGGTGCTGCACCATGGCAATCAGCTCGCCCCGCCCGCATCGGTTCTGACCGGCAACGGCACGCGCTACCGCGTGTTTACGCCGTGGTGGAAGCAGCTGCTCACCCAGATGCCGCCGCGCAAGCCATTGCCGGTGCCGCCATTGCCAGCACGTCCGGCCGGGATCGCCAGCGATGCTCTGGAGGATTGGGACCTGCGCCCCACCCGGCCCGACTGGTCGGGAGGCTTTGCCTGCTGGACACCGGGGGAGGAGGGCGCGCGCGTCGCCCTGCGCGATTTTCTGCCGCACCTCACGGCCTATGACGACGCGCGGAACTTCCCAGCCAGCCCCGGAATCTCGCGCCTGTCTCCACATTTGCACTTTGGCGAGATCAGCCCGGCGACGATCTGGCACGTTGCCACCAAGGAGGCCGGAGAGGCCGCCGCGCCCTTCCTGCGAGAAGTCGGCTGGCGCGATTATGCAACCAATCTGATCGACCAGATGCCCGATTATCACCTGCGCAACGGCAAGGCGCCCTATGACGCCTTCCCTTGGCGGTCAGGCGCGCAGGCAGACGCGGATTTCGCCGCCTGGGCGCGGGGGATGACGGGGTACCCTATTGTCGACGCCGGGATGCGCGAGCTGTGGGCCACAGGCTTCATGCACAATCGCGTGCGGATGATCGCTGCTTCCTTTCTGATCAAGCATTTGCTGATCGACTGGCGGCGCGGCGAGCGCTGGTTCTGGGATACGCTCCTCGATGCCGATCACGGGGCGAACGCCTCCAACTGGCAATGGGTGGCGGGAACAGGCGTGGATGCGCCGCTCTTTTCACGGATCATGGCCCCGCTTGGCCAATCCGAGAAGTTTGATGCAGGCGACTATATCCGCCGCTGGGTGCCTGAACTGGCGGCGCTGTCCGATCCCTATATTCACGATCCGGGCACCTATGGATGCCGTCCCGCCTCTTATCCGCAGAAGAGGATTGACCACCGCGCCGCAAGGGAACGGGCGCTGGAGGCCATGCGGCAGACGCGGGACGGCTAGTCCGGCTCAGGCCTTGTGACGGGCGATGATATGATCAAGCACGACGCGGCTGATCAGGTTTGAAAAGGCACAGCCGACCATATGGCCGGTGTTCCACACGATTTCGGACTGCTGACCCTGCAAACCCGGCAGCGACAGCCAGCAGAGTGAGCCCTTGGCCATGCTCGTCACCGCCTCGCACGAAAAGCCTGCGACCGAAAGATCGCGGATCAGGATCGGAAAGCGGTGGCCACATGACGGGCGCAGCCAGCCTTCGATCATCACCGAATGGCGTTCGGCGCAGCGATCCTCCAACGGAGGAAGGCGATACCGTCCGGGATGGATGGGCAAACCGATGTGCATGGGAATGGCGTCCTTTTCTCTTGGGTTGACGCCAGAACCCTGTTCGCGATGTGTTAAGTGAAACTTGCCGGAAAAGGTTAACGCGCTGGCGTCATGCCGGGCAGGACGTCAACGCCGCAGCAGGAACATGGCATGATCTGCACGCAGATTGGCCCCCGCTGCGCCAATCTCCCGGTCTTTTGACAAGAACCATTCACGTTCGACGGTAATGCCGCGCTCTTTCACCAGCGCACGAAAATCATCCACAGTGACGTGATGGATATTTTCCGTTTCATACCAGGCAATCGGGAGAGACCGCGTGACCGGCATCCGCCCGCCCCAGAAAAGCGCGAGCCGCACCCGCCAATGCGCGAAATTGGGGAAGGACACGAACGCCTGCCGCCCGATACGCAGCAATTGCTCCACCACCAGATCAGGGCGCATCGTGGTTTGCAGCGTCTGGCTGAGGATCGCGTAATCGAACGCGGCATCGGGATAGTCGGCGAGATCGCTATTGGCATCGCCCTGGATCACAGGCAGCCCACGCGCCATGCAATTGGCCACCTTGTCGCGGTTCAGCTCCATACCGCGCGCATCGACCTGCTTGTCGAGCCGCAGCGCCTCCATCAACGCACCATCGCCGCAGCCAACATCAAGCACGCGGCTGCCCGGTGCGACATGTTGCGCGATGATCGCCAGATCAGGGCGGAGTGCGGTCATGGCGCTGCCCTCAATTTTTGGGCATAGCGAGGATCAAGCCGCTCCATCAGATTTTGCGGACGGATCAGACTGTGAAAGCCCAGCGCCTCATACACTCCGTGGGCATCGCGCGTTGTGAGCGCAAAACGACGCACATCGGCCAACTGCGGGTGATCGAGAAACCAGCGCACCATGCGCCGCCCCAGCCCCTGCCCTCTTGCTGAATCTTCAATCCACACGTCAGCAATCCACGCGAATGTCGCATGATCGGTTATTGTGCGAGCAAAACCAATCTGCTCTGTGCCCTGATAAGCACCGAGACAGTGCGAACCGGCAATGGCGCGCTCGACCATCTCCAGCGCGATGCCAGGAGACCAATAGCTGGACGCAAGCCATTCGTGCACGCGCGCCACCTGTAAACGGTCCTTGCTATCATCGAGCTCGATCACAGCCCGCCCCCTTTCACGAACCCGTCAATCACGCGGTCCAGATCGGGCGTGTCCATCAGGAAGGCATCATGGCCGAACGGGCTCGCCAGCTCGACAAAGCTGACCGGTGCACCGGCCGCATTCAGGGCGTGGACGATCACTTTCGATTCCGCCGTGGGGTAAAGCCAGTCGGTATCGAAGCTGACGAGGCAGAAGCGCGTCTTTGTGCCCTTGAACGCATTGGCGAGCACCCCGCCGTGATCTTCGGCCAGATCCCAATAATCCATGGCGCGGGTGATATAGAGGTAGCTATTGGCATCGAACCGGTCGGTGAAGCTCAGCCCCTGATGGCGCAGATAGCTTTCCACCTGAAAATCGGCATCGAAACCAAACGTCTTGGCGTCGCGGTTTTGCAGGCGGCGGCCGAATTTCTCGGTCAGCCCTTGCTCTGACATATAGGTGATGTGCGCGGCCATACGCGCGACGGCAAGGCCGGCATCGGGCGTTTTTCCGTCCGCATAATAGTCGCCGCCGCGCCAGTTGGGATCAGCCATGATCGCCTGACGCCCGGTTTCATGAAACGCGATATTTTGCGCCGAGTGCCGCGCAGTGGACGCAACCACCATCGCCGCTGCCACACGCTCAGGATAGGTGGCGGCCCAGCTGAGCGTCAACATGCCGCCCATCGAGCCACCAATCACGGCATAAAGGCGCTGAATGCCCAGCAGATCGATCAGCATCGCCTGCGCGCGCACCATGTCTCGGATGGTGATGACGGGAAAGCGCATCGCCCAAGGCTGTCCATCGGGTGCGAGCGTTTCTGGCCCGGATGATCCGAGGCACGATCCGATGACATTGGGGCAGATCACGCAGAAGCGGTCCGTATCAATCGGCTTGCCCGGCCCGACCATATCGGCCCACCAGCCCGGCTTTCCGGTGATGGGGTGCGGGCTTGCGACATGCTGGTCCATCGTCAACGCATGACAGATCAGAATCGCGTTCGAGGCGTCTGCATTGAGCGTGCCATGCGTCTCATAGGCGATTTCGACCGGCGCAAGGCTTTGCCCGCCATCGAGCGCAAGCGGCCCGGGCAGGACGATATGGCGATTGATGCCGAAAAGCGTGTCGTCAGACATGGGGTGCGGGGCTAGGGGCATTGGCCCCGCCTTGTCAATGAAGGGCTTGGGGCTTAGAGCCGCATCCCATGACTGGACCCCAACCCAAAGACTGGATCAAGGCGATCCACCCCTATGTTCCCGGCAAATCCACGACGGATACGGGCAAGAAGGCGATCAAGCTGTCTTCCAACGAAAATCCGCTGGGGACGAGCGATCATGCGCGCGCGGCCTTTGCTGCCCATGCCGGTGAACTGGAGCGCTATCCGGATTCGGGCGCAACCGCGCTGCGCGAGGAAATTGCCCGGCTGAACGGGCTGGATGCAGACCGCATCATCTATGGCAACGGGTCAGACGAAGTGCTGCATCTCGCCGCCGGAGCCTTTGCCGGGCCGGGTGATGAGATCATCTACGTCAATTATGGCTTTGCCGTGTATGAAATCGCAACGCGCCGCGTGGGGGCCACGCCTGTCATCGCGCCCGACAAGGATTATGCGACCGATGTCGATGCAATCCTGGCGGCGGTGACGGACAAGACGCGGATCGTCTTCGTTGCCAATCCCAACAACCCGACCAGCACCTACACGCCGCGTGAAGAGATTGCTCGGCTGCACGCAGGGCTGCCCACTGACGTGCTGTTGGTGCTTGACCATGCTTATGCCGAATATCTGGACGAGGATGAGGATGATGGCGGGTTCGCGCTGGCACAGGCCGCGCCCAACGTGCTTGTGACGCGCACCTTCTCCAAGATTTACGGGCTGGCAGCGGAGCGGATCGGCTGGGGCTATGCCGCGGCCCCCATCATCGATGCGATGCACCGCATCCGCCTGCCCTTTTCCATCACGATTGCCGGGCAGAATGCCGCGATCGCCGCCCTCAAGGATCAGGATTTCGTCCGCGCAAGCCGGGCGCACAACGCACAGTGGCGTGCCTGGCTGGCGGAAGAAGTTGCCAAGATGGGCAATCAGGGCCTGCGCGCCATTGAGAGCAAGGCAAACTTCCTGCTGGTGCTGTTTGAAGGCCATGTGAGCGCGGAAACCGCGTATCAGGGGCTGATGGATCGCGGCTATATCGTGCGTTGGCTGCCGGGGCAGGGCCTGCCGCACGGCCTGCGCATCACCATTGGCACCGAAGCTGAGACGCAGGGGCTGGCGGCGGCGCTGCGTGAGATTGTGGGCGGCTGATGCTGCCCGTTTCGCGCCTTTCGATCATCGGGCTGGGGCTATTGGGCTCCTCGGTGGCGCGCGCGGTGCGGGCGCATATGCCGGGCGTCATCATCACCGGCCATGATGCGAACCCCGCGCACCGTGAGACCGCCCGCGCCATCCAGCTGTGTGATGATGTGACCGATACGGCAGGCGCAGCAGTGATTGATGCCGAACTCGTCATCCTGTGTGTGCCGGTGGGGGCAATGGGTGAAGTCGCCGCCGAGATCGCGGCGGATCTGCCGCAGGGCGTGATTGTGAGCGATGTCGGATCATCCAAGGCGAGCATCCTCGCCGCGCTGCAATCCGCGCTGCCCGGCCATCATGTCATCCCTGCCCATCCCGTGGCAGGCACCGAACAAAGCGGTCCGGAAGCGGGCTTTTCCAGCCTGTTCCACAATCGCTGGTGCATCCTCACCCCGCCAGAGGGGGCAGACGCTGCCAAGGTGGCGCAGCTTTCCGCCTTCTGGGAGCGGCTGGGCGCGAATATCGAGATCATGGATGCCGCGCATCATGATCTGGTGCTCGCCATCACCAGCCATTTGCCGCACCTCATTGCCTATACGATTGTCGGGACAGCGTCTGACTTGGAAACGGTGACGCAGAGCGAGGTGATCAAATATTCCGCAGGCGGCTTCCGCGACTTCACGCGCATCGCCGCGTCTGATCCCACCATGTGGCGCGATGTGTTCCTCTCCAACAAGGATGCGGTGCTGGAAATGCTCCAGCGCTTCACCGAGGATCTGACTGCGTTGCAAAAGGCGATCCGCGTGGGCGATGGAGAACGGCTGTTCGCGCATTTCTCGCACACCCGCGCGATCCGGCGGGGCATTATCGAACAGGGTCAGGATGATGCCCGGCCCAATTTCGGGCGTGGCGAACAGTAAACGCTTGCTCTCCGGCGAAGGCCGGAGCCCTGTGGCGTTGCAAAACCATTTTTGCCAGACCCTCGCAAGGCTCCGGCACAAGGCCGGAGCACGGACCGATTCCGTCAAAAGTCATCGCGCTCTAGCCCCGGCCTTCGACGGCAAACTCACCCGTTCAGCACATTGATCGCTGCATGAACGCGCGCTTCAATCTCCTCACGCGGCAGGCCGGGGGGAATTGGGTCTCCCACCTTCATCCGCACCGCGCCGGGATATTTGATGAAGCCTTTGGGCCATTGATGCCCGGCTGACAGCGCGACGGGAATGACGGGCAAGCCCAATATCTTGTACAGACCAGCGAGCCCGGCCCGCAGCGGCGGCTGCTCTCCAGGCGAAATGCGTGTGCCTTCGGGGAAAAGCACAATGGGCCGTCCGCTCCCCTTCGCGACCTTGGCGGCTGCAATCATCGCGCGCATTGCGGCTGGCCCGGCATCACGATCTACGCCGATTGAGCCGTGCTTGCGGCTGGCGAAGCCCCAGAAGGGCAGATCGAGAAGCTCCTGCTTCATCACCACCACAGGCCGTTCAAACAGCACCAGCGTCTCAATGGTTTCGAAGTTGGATTCATGCTTGAACACATAAAGTGCCTGCCCCTGATCAAGCGTCCCTTCCATATCCGTGTAAATGCCGAGCAGATACTTGGCGCACCAGCGATGCCATGCGGCCCAGCGCCGCGACGCGAAGATCACCGCCTCCTGCCCGAAAAGGGGAGAAATCCCGGCGAGAATCACCAGCACCAGCCCGATCGGCTGGCAGATGATGTGAAACAGGATCGAGCGCAGCAAGGCCATCGGCTCAATATCCGACCATTTGCGCCACCGCCCGCGCCAGGAACTTGTTATATTCGGCCACCAGCACGAACATGCTGGTCTGCCCGCGCACGGCATCGTTGACGATGATGACATCGCCCGCAATTTCACGGTCCAGCTCCATCCGCGCGCGGCGCATGTGCCAGTCATTGGTGATGAAGCGGATCGAGGTGATGTGGTTGGCGGCGATCCAGTCCGCCGCCTCTTCAGCATTGGTGCGGGTGTTGACCGCCTGCTTGCCGAGCTCGACGCAGCATTCGAGCAATTCGCGCGGTTTGCCCAATTCCTCCGCCAGTTCGACGCGGCGCACCTTTTGATAGACGCCCGAGATGAACATGCGGCGCGACCAGCCTTTTTCAAGCACATTGAGCCCGCGCGTCACCCGCCCGCTGCCGCCGGTGACAACGATGATCGCCTGCGTCTTTTCCGCGCCTGCCGGGCCGGGCAAGGTTGTGGTGAACCAGACAAGCCCGCCCAGCCAGACCAGCAGAAGCGCGGTCAGGATGCGGGACAGGCGGTGGCGCTTCACAATTTGTCACCCAGATTGGAGAGCACAGTGCGCCGTGCCACCAGCCGCGCCAGCCCCACACCAAACACGGGCAGCAGGATCAACACCGGGAAGGACCACCATTGCACCGGCGTTTCCCCCGGCAGACCCCCGCCAATCGAGGAAATCCGCGCCGAAAGCGGCAGAATGACGAGGATGGCGACAATCACGCCCACCGTGCCACCGAGCAGCGCATCGCGCGCGATCTGGCGTTCGAACAATTGCGCCACCTGCCGGTCGCTCGCGCCCATCAGGTGCATGATGTCAATGGTTTCGCCATGCGTGTTGAGCGAGGAGCGCACCGCCATCACCACCACCGAGCCAGTGGCCACTGCCATCAGCGCGACCAGCCCGAGCGCGAGCCATTTGAGCGTCCGCAACAGCGAAGAGGCCGGGGCCAGCCATTCTGCGTCCGCCGTCACCCGCGCATTGGGAGCGACCGTGGCGACCAGCGATTTGACCTGATCAAGCCCGGCGCTGCCGCTGCGCACAAAGACCAGATCGATCAGCGCAGGCACCGGAATCTCTGCGTTGCGCGCGGTATCGCCCAGCCAGGGATCGAGCATGGCAGCGAGTTCATCATCGCTGACCCGCCGCACCGATTCGACCGCAGAAAGCTTGTCCAGTTCGGCCATCAGCGCACGGATCTGGCCATCGCGCAGCCGTGCATTGGGTTCAGCGAGCTGAACCGTCGCGCGCCGGTCCAGATCAGACGACAGGCTCGCCGCGGCGCCAGCGAGTGACATGCCCGCCCAGCAAGCAAGCGCGGTGAGGAAGAGCATGATCGCAATCAGCCAGGGCAACATGCCCGAAGAGCGATGTTCGGGCAGAACGCCTTTGTCTCGTGCGGCGAAGCGGAACAGCTCGAACATGTCAGAACAGGTCCGGACGAGCAGGCGGATGGCGCAGCAGGCCGGTGGGATCCTGCAACTTCCCGTCATCAAGCCGCATCATCGTGGCGCTGCCAATCCGGCTGAGCAGATGGAGATCGTGCGTGGCGACCACCATCGTCGTGCCCAGCTTGTTGAGATTGTCGAACAGATAAAGCAGCCGCGCCGCCATTTCAGGATCGACGTTGCCAGTCGGTTCGTCCGCCACAAGGATTTCCGGGCGACCAATCACCGCGCGTGCAATCGCCACGCGCTGCTGTTCCCCGCCGGAAAGCGTCGCCGGGCGCGCGCTGGAGCGGTGCGAAAGCCCCACCCATTCAAGCATTTCAGCCACCGGCCGCTGCAAATCACGTTCGGGCACGCCCGCCAGCCGCAGCGGCAGCGCGACATTGTCAAACGCAGAGAGATGCGGGACCAGACGGAAATCCTGAAACACCACGCCGATGCGGCGGCGAAAACCGGGCAGCCGGTCGCGCGCGATGGTGACCATATCCTCGCCAAACAGCCGCACCAGCCCCCGCGACGGGCGCAGCGCCAGATAGATCAGCTTGAGCAAAGAGGTCTTGCCCGCACCCGACGCGCCGGTGAGGAAGTAGAAACCGCCGCGCCGCAGCGAAAAGCTGAGATCGGACAGGGTTTCCGCGCCCGTGCCGTAACGCAGGCCGACATTGTCAAACTGGACGATACTGCTCATCGCATCCATGCGCTCATTTCGGTCAATCCCGGCTCTAGCGGCACAAATGCGCCGCCACAAGAAAC
This sequence comes from uncultured Sphingomonadales bacterium, assembly GCA_937870585.1. Classification (GTDB taxonomy): domain Bacteria; phylum Pseudomonadota; class Alphaproteobacteria; order Sphingomonadales; family Sphingomonadaceae; genus Aquisediminimonas. Next base: position 11,678 of record CALMZE010000033.1, read on the forward strand.
GTCCTGCCCTGTTTGGGGCAGAAATGATGCGGATGCCGCTTGTCAGTGCAATTGCATGTGTGGTTAGAGGGGCGCTACTGAATTCCCCTTGTCGCCGACACGAGTATCGCTTCGCCTTATGCTGCTGATCTGCCCGGAATGCACGACCCGCTATCTGGTGGCTGACACGGCTGTCGGCCCCGATGGACGACAAGTGCGCTGCGCCAATTGTGCGCATAGCTGGTTTGCGCAGCCTCCAGCCAGGCAAGACGCGCCTTCCGCTCCCGAATTGCCACTGCCCGAGCCGGAACAGCCCGCGCCGGCGGCCCCGGTTGCCCCGCCTCAGCCCGAAGTGCCGCCTGTTGCGCCTCCTGCCCCTGCCCCACCCCCGGCGGCCCCTGCCCCGGCGGTCAATTTTGACAGTGATGAGCGCCCGGCGATGCCGGTGCCCCATGCGCCGCCGCTGCCACCACCGCCCGCTGCCCCGGTCTCCTCTGCCAAGGATGACGATTTCGACGCTTATGCGCCCGAACCGCCCTTCCGCCCGCGCAAGAATCCCGCACGGCGCTGGACGATTGCCGCTGCACTCGCCGGATTGGGCCTGATCGGCGGGATTGTCGGCGTTCAGGTGTTCGGCACGCCGACACTCGCCGCGCAGGTCGGATCGATGCTGGGGCTCCAGATCGGCACGTTCGAAGTGCCCTTGCTGATCCAGATGCCGCGCAAGCCGGATCGGCGGACCATCGAAACCACCGGCGCTGAACTGTTCACCGTGTCCGGGCGGATCATCAACCCCACCAACACCACCCAGCGCGTGCCCGACATATTGGCCGAATTGCGCGATCTGCAGGACCGCGTGGTCTATGGCTGGACGATCACCCCGCCCAAGCGCACGCTGGGGCCGGGCGAAGCGATCGAATTTGACAGCGCAGAAGTGAATGTGCCCAACAATGCGCGCAAGATCAGCCTGAGCTTTTCGGGTGTGAAGCCCAACTGACGCGCTGTTCGGGGCGTTGCACGGATTCATCGTCGAATCTCTGATTCATGGATTCCCGCGAAGGCGGGAATCCATGAACTCGATGTCATTCGATTATCTCAAGCTGAGAACACTATGCTCTTGGATTCCCGCCTCCGCGGGAATGACGGGTTCTCGTCAAATCGCATCAGCCCTTACTGGAAATCGATGATGCCAGTGCGGCTGCGGCGCGCGCCCTGCGGCACGGGTCTCGCCGCGATCACGGGCGTGCCGCGCACGATTCTCACCCGCGCGGTTCCAACCGCCTGCACCCCGGCAGGGAGCGTGGGCGATGCAGCAGAAGCCGCGAGAAGGAGGAGCGCGTCCAGCATGAAACTGGTAAAAACGCGTTAACCGCCGCGGCCTAGGGTGAGAGAGGGTTAATGGGCCGATTCCGCCTCTACCCGCGCGTCTGCCTTGCCTTTCTGCCAAAAACTGTCCCCCGCTGGCACGCCCGCGCCGCAGCGCGTTAACGCATCTGCCCAGATTTCAGCCAAATTCGCAGAATCTTCGCGACTCGCCATTGCAGTCCCCCCAAGGCTTTGCTAGGGGCGCGGCGCTTGCCAGACGCCGGTCATTGAGACCGGCAATCATCCATGTGCGGTCGTGGCGGAACTGGTAGACGCGCAACGTTGAGGTCGTTGTGGGCGAAAGCCCGTGGAAGTTCGAGTCTTCTCGACCGCACCAGGATGAACGCAGGCCCTCCCTGCTCCCATCCCATTTGCCCGTGCAGCCCCTATGGGCCTTGCGCGCGCTGCACCTGCGCTTCGGCTTCCACCATGCCGAGCCGGGCAATCGGGGTCTTGCCGCTGACGATGGCCGCGCCTGCCAGTTGCGGGCGGATGCGCGCGGCCTCAGCCGACAGATTGGCCACGCGCACGCTGTAGCGGCCATAGGGCACCGATTCGAACAGGAAATAGCCATCATATTCGGTGCGGGTGCGGCCCATGACGACGCCCGCCGCATCGACCAGCTCCAGATCGACACCCTCCAGCTTGCTGCCGCCGCTGCGCACCAGCGTGCCATCCACTTCGCCCGCGCTCACCAAAGGCAATTCGACATGCGAAACAATGCCGGGGCGGGGATGGATGACCATGCCGGGTCCGGATGGCTGCACCATCGGATCGGGCAAAGTGCTGCCATCCACGCCGATCAGCACCGCCTGATAGGGCTGGATGCCATCAACGATCACCTGGCCCTTGGCATCGCTCAACCGGTCAACGGGCACGCGCCCGGCAGTCAATTGCACATCAGGTTCAGCGGGCTCGTCCGGCTGGCGAATGCCATCGCCGTTCATATCGCGATAAATGGTCGCCAGCACCTGGCCCTGCGTCGCGAGGCGATCTGAGGTCATGCGGATATGGCCGGGCCGCGCCGGGTCTGCGCCAAGGCTGAATGCCAGATTGAGCCCGGCGGACAGCGCGCCATCGCTGCCTGCACCCAGCGACGCAGTGAGCGCCACTTTCTTGAACTGGCGGACATAGCCGATTGCGCCGCGCAGCCGCTTGTTGGGGCCTTCATAGCCGATTTCCGCGCGCCAGCTGCCGCCATGGCGGTCACCCGATTCACGGCCGCCCCATTCACCGACCAGATCCACGCTTTCAAAGCGCGCTTCGGGCTTCAGGCGGAACCGCGCTTCGGTGCGGACCCGCACCCGGCCGATCCGGGCATTGGCGAGCACAGAGGATTCAAGCCTGTCTTCAGGATCAGGGCCAATCTTGTTGCGATGGCTGCGCCAATCGAGCCGCCCGGTGACCGACATGCGCCCGATTGAGGCCGAGGTGCGGAACCCCGCCTCGCGCGCCTGATCACCATTGGCATAGGTGACGATCCGGGCTTCTCCACGCATCGGCACCATCGTCTTGCCCAGCATCATGGCATGATCGACTGCAACCTCATGGATGCCCGTCATGATACCATATATCCTATCGGACTGGAATCCGCCGCGCGCGAGGATGCTTTCAACCTCGAAATTGGTCCGCCCGAGCTGGCCAAACACTTGCGCCCGCACCGCTGTGCCGCCCTTGAAACTGGTCGCGCCCGAAAACTCCGCAAGCATCGGCCCCAAAGTGCGCCGCAGCGACACTTCGCCATAGTTGGCCGTCGTCCCGTCCAGCCTTGTGAGGCGATGGGCATAGGCTGAAACTGACGTCATGGTGTCGATGCCGCGTTCAAACCCGGCAGTCGCCCGCCAGCCGCTTCTTCGCGCGATATAAGGGGAGCCGAAGCGGATCAGGTCATGCCCTTCCTGCACCACGCCAGCCCAATACCAGGTTTGCCGGGGCGGGATCGAATCCGCGCCGACCGAGACGCTGCGTTCCTCGCGCCGCACCTGCCCCTGTGGTCCGTAAAGCACCACCTCAAACCGGTTCTGCCCGTAACTGAGCGGCACATCCAGAAATTCGTACCGCCCGTCTGCCCGGTTGGAGGCGAAAGCGAGCAGTTCTCCGTTACGATAAAGCTCCGCGTCCCAGCCGCTCGGCAATTCACCCCGGAAATCGGTGCGATCAAAGCTGGCGGGCATTTGCAGCGGCCGGTTTGTGATGAAGCCGCCCCGCCCAGCGCCTGATTGCGCCACAAGCGGTGTCGAGAAGCCGCTGACATCACCCACAGCGACCTGCGTGGCGTTGAGCGGCCCAAGCATCGTGGCGTCCGGATCGATGCGATACGCCTTCACACGCAGCGATTCCGGGCTTCCCAGCTTGTTACCAGCCAGACGCGCATCATAGGCCACCGGGCCGATTTCGCCCGCAGCGTAGATTTCATAGCCAAAATGATGATCCAGCGCCGAACGCCCATTCGAGCGGCTGGTGGATGCCGTCATGACGACGTCAAGCGAGGGCGGGCTGATGCCCTTCATCACGGTGCGCGCCTGCGGCAGGCTGGCGAGGTCAAACGTCGCGGAAGGGCGGATTTTGGCCGCGCGGTTGCGCCGTTCAATCGCCATTTCAACCGGAAGTCGCGTGTCTGACTTGATCATCAGCACTGCATTGGTCTGATCCGCATCGAGCGTGACGCCCAGCCAGTCCGACAGGCGTTTGACCGAGACGCACCAGCCTTCGGGCGCGTCATACACGTCCCCTGCGGCCAGATGCGTCATCTTGTTCATGATTTGTACTGTGTTGGCTTCACGATCAAGGGTGATTGTGCGGCGCTCATCGAACGCCCAGCCAGTTGCGCGGCGCAACTTCTTGTCCAACCGCACCGGCAGATCGAGAGTCATGATGGTATCAGCGAGATCCACACACACGCCATCGGGCGTGGCATAGCCGCGAATCCCCTCTCCCAGCCGGTATTTACCCAGCCGGGCGTCCAGAAGGACGGCATCGTCAGAATTTGGCTTCCAGTCAGACGCAGCAAAGCCCGGTTGCGCGACCACCGCCCCAAAAAGGGCAAACGCGCCCATCAGAGCGCGTTTGAAGTGGCCGGACCGGGCTTTCACCGTGGCGTTCCTGTTAAGTGCGCCCGCGCCTTAGCGGATCGCGCCCTTATATTCGGCGATCAGCCGGTTATCGGCGGGGTCATCTTCCAGATACTGGATATGCGCCGGGCCTTTGAGCTTCTCAGCGAGCTCTGGCGGCACAGGGAGTATGACGTCACGTTCCGCAGTTTCGGCATAGATGGCGAGACCGCGCGCTTCATAGAGCGGATCGGACACGCCAGGCCGCGTCACGCGGATGCGGCCATAGGTGGATTTGGTGCCGCTGCGCTTCATATGCACCTTGAGCGCGGGGCCATCAGGCGTCTGGGTGATTTCGGCGTCCCCCATCGACACTTGCGCGCTCAGATCGCCCTTGCGGACGATCACCGGGATGGTGATGCCATAAATCGGCGTGATCTGCACCGTCAGGCCAGAGGCAGGCTTGTTCGAGTCTTCGACGGGCTTGGCGTCCGGAATGGCGCGGATCAGCATATGAACGCGATATTCGCCATCGGCCAGATCTTCAGGCGGGCGCACGCTGACACGGACCGATTGCGGCTGGTTAGGGGCGAGCACGACGCGGCGCGGCGCATAGCTGATCATCGAGAGCGTCTTCGCCTCGCGCTCATTGACCTGATCCTCGGCAATTTCTTCAAGCGAGCCATCCGCATTCATCCGGCGCGCCACCAGTGTAACGCGATAGGTCGCGGTTTCAGAGCCGATATTGTTGATGATGACTTCGGTGCCGCGCGCGCCATCCAGCACGACGCGGGTAGGCGCGACCAGCAGATCGCCTGCTGCGCGCACCGGCGCGGGGGCCAATGCCGCCAGGCTGAACGCCGTTCCTGCAATCAGGGGCCATGTGTGCCGAATCATCATAATCTCCCGAGCAGGCGTCCCCAAACGCAGGACGCGCATAGAACCATCTCTCTGGAACTATGGGCGGATATGGTTGACATAGTGCTAACCAGCGCATGAAAAACCCGCCGCCAGCGGGGGTGCTGGCGGCGGGCCTTCGCATGATCCGCTTCGGGGTGCGGATCGATCAGATATTACTGATAGTTGACCGTCACGGTGTAGGAACCGGTATAGTCGCCTTCAGCCTGGTTCGCACCAACGCTCAGCGTGCCGCCAACGTTGAAGGAACCCGAACCGCCCGTGAGCGTCACGGTGGCAGCAGAGAAGGTCAGCGTGCCAACGCCCATCGAGTTCGCACCCGAAGTGACCGAGAACGGACCCGTGCCAGCAGCAACAGTGACGATCTGGCCGGCGGTGCCGGTGACGCCAAAGGCACCAGCGTTCGGCGTGCCGATGCAGGTGGTGACGCCGCAGGTGACGCCGCCCGAGGTGCTGACAACAACCGTGGCAGCCGAAGCCGACGGAACGATCACGCCGAAATCGAGGTCAGCCGTGCTGGTGACGGTGAGCGGCAGCAGAACCTTCGCGGTCGCGGTGCCCGTGCCGGTTGCGGCCTGAGCGGAAGCGGAACCGAGGAGCGCAACTGCGACAACCGAAGCAGCAACCGCCGACTTGATAGCATTGAATTTCATGACTGTTCCCTTGCGTTTAAAAAATTCGCCATTCCCTGAATGGCTTGCCGTCCCCTTCGGACCTCCACCATTCATGATTGGCTTTTGGGGCCGACTCTTTCAGATTTTGCTTTCAAGCTTGGTTAACAGCGCGTTTATTCTCAGGACCGTTCGAGCAGAGCTTCATTCGTAATCGGCTGTAATCGCAAAGTTTCCCTTGAACTCGCCATTGTCCGCTTCGTCGGCGCGGAAGCTGCCGGCAAAGGGAAAGGAGAACTGGCCAAGCGCATCGAGCGTGATGACCGGCGCCACCGATGCCGTGAAGACCGCCGCCACCGCCTTGTTGCCCTGGCGCGCGCGCATCGTGATCTTGTCTGGCAGGCCAATCCGCACCCGCGCAAAGGGGCGACCGGAAATCCGCGCCCGCCCGGTGAAATAGGTGCTGCCCACCACAACCAGCCCGCCGGTGGTACGCCGCACGCCCGTCACCGGGTCCAGTTCGATCGTGCCGCCGCCGCGCGCATCGTGCGCCGCCGTGCCAAAGCTGATGTCTGAATCGATCGTGACATTCAGGCCGCCGCCCTGCTGCGCGCAGGCGGGCATGGCTATGCCCAAGGCGAGGCACAATGCCGCAACCAGAGTCAGTCCTGTCAGTCCGCGTTTCATGGCTGCAAATTTAAAAGGCCAGCCTCAACAAAGGGTTAATCAGGCGTGAATCGGGGCCGGGCGAATCGCGACAAGCAGCGCTTGCCCATATTCCAGCGAATCGCTAGACCATAAGGCAGCATGGCGAAGCGCAAGAAATCCCCACCCCCCGCACAGCGCGGCTGGTTCGCGCGGATGGTGCGTTATGGACTCTATGCGACGCTGCTGGGGCTGATCATTCTGGGCGTCACGGTGGCCACGGTCTGGTCCTCACTGCCCGGCTATTCCGAAATGCGCCAATCCCCCAATGGCCAGATGGTGCGCGTCCGCGCGGTTGATGGCACAGTGATCGTGGCGATGGGGCCGGTCTATGGCGAATGGATTGCCTATAAGAACATTCCCAGGCCCATGCTGGACGCCATGGTTTCGGTCGAAGACCGGCGCTTCCGCAGCCATCCCGGCATTGATCCCATCGGCATTGCCCGTTCGATTATGGTTCGGGTGCAGGAAGGCCGTTGGAAGCAGGGCGGCTCCACCATCACCCAGCAGCTGGCGCGCAACATCTTCCTCAACAACAACAAGAATTTCGGGCGGAAAGCGCGCGAGATTGTGTATGCGCTGGCGCTGGAGGCCAAGTTCAGCAAGGATCAGATCCTCGAACTCTATCTCAACCGTGTCTATTTTGGCGGCGGCGCTTACGGGATTGATGCCGCCAGCCGCAAGTTCTTCGGCCATCCGGCACAAACGCTCGATCTGGCCGAATCGGCGATCATTGCCGGGCTGGTCAAGGCACCCTCCAGCTATTCCCCCACGGCCGATGCCAAGGCGGCCATAGGCCGCGCGGGCGTGGTGCTCGAAGCGATGACCAAGGCGGGCGTGCTGACGCCGATGGAGGCCGCGCGGGTTCGCCCGCAGGATGTGAAGCTCGCCCCGGAAGCCAAGCAGAACAGCGTGCGGTATTTCACCGACTGGGCCTTGCCTGAACTCGAAACACTTATCGACGAGACGGACGAGCCCATTGATGTCTGGACCACGCTGGACCTCAAGATGCAGAGCGCAGCCGATGCGGCAATCCGCAGCAATGTGCCCGGTGGTGTTCAGGGCGCACTGGTGGCGATGGACCGCGATGGCGCGGTGCGGGCGATGGTAGGCGGCACCGATTATGTCACCTCCATCTACAACCGCTCAACCCAGGCCGTCCGCCAGCCCGGATCGGCGTTCAAGCTGTTCGTCTATCTTGCCGCGCTCGAAGCGGGCTTTACCGTCAATTCCAAAGTGGTGGATGAGCCGGTGGAAATTGGCGGGTGGAGCCCCAAGAACAGCAGCGGGCGTTTTTCAGGCGAAATCGATCTGCGCACCGCCTTTGCCTATTCGATCAATCCCGTGGCCGCGAAACTGGGCAGCGAGGTTGGCACCTCCGCCATTGCGGACATGGCCCGCCGCTTTGGCATTTCAACGCCGCTCAACACGCATCCTTCCATGGTGCTGGGCACGGCGGACGTTCGTCTGCTCGATATGACGCGCGCCTATGCGGGCGTTGCCGCCAAGGGCGTTGCCCTGTCTCCCTATGGCATTGTCAAGGTGACGACGGACAAGGGGCGCGTCCTCTATACGCACCGGGGCGATCTTTCGAAGCAGGTGATTGCGCCGCACGTCTCTGGCCAGATGATCGATCTGCTGCAAACCGCCGTTAACACCGGCACGGGCAAGGCGGCCTCCATCGGTCGCCCGGCGGCGGGCAAGACCGGCACGACCTCATCCAACAAGGATGGCTGGTTCATGGGCTTTTCCAGCGGGCTGACAACGGGCGTGTGGATGGGCCGCGACGATGCGAAGCCAGTGCGCGATCTTCAGGGCGGACGCGCTCCGGCTAAGGCCTGGGCCGCGTTCATGCGCGTGGCGGTGGCGGGCCGCAAGGTCGAGCCGTTCGATACCAATGTGAAACTGCCCGAATGGCAGCTGGAAACCGATGAGGAAGCCTATTTCGGTGATCCGGACAATGGCGCTTTCGTGGATGAGGGCGGCGATCCCCTGCCCGCGCCCGAAGGCCAGCCCGATCCCAATGGTGGCGATTCAGGCCCGCAGACGATGGAAGAACTTCTCGAAGAGCAAGCGCCGAACTAGGATCGGACGATTCGAGGGCCACTCATCCTGATCTTCTGAGAAGGTCGGCATCCTGTGGTATAGAGCATGTTGACCTATGCCTGAATCACGCAAACAGGCGATGGGCTTGTTACCTGCAAGAGGGTTTGGCCATCATTTCAAAGAAGAAGGCGGCGGCGCGAGCGAGTTGAACACAACATTTTAAGCCATGATACGTACTAGACAAGTCAACCGTTGGGGATGACTTCGTGGCAAACGCTCTTGAATATACATATCGTTATGACCGAGCCTCCCTTGTAGAGCGGGGCTCATCAAGATCACAGCACATCGCGCTGGCCACCAGCAATTCAGATCATTCGCCCGCATATTTCTTCGAAGGCGCACTTCGCAAACCCAAACTGACCGGGCAGCTGCTCTTTACACTCAGCGAGATCATACGCGCCCGATTCTGGGAGCCGATTCCCATGGGTTACGCGCTATACGACCCTGTCCTGACCAGCCACCCTGACATTTTGCGGCTGGAAGGCTTCAGCGGCTGCGGTGGCGTTTATGCCCGTGCTGATCTGCCCGCAGGGCTGTTCGATGGCGAAACGCGGGGCAGAGGCACCACCAATGTCGACTTCAATGAGGAACTCCGGCGCGGCCTGCTGGCCTTGCGCGATGGCGAACATGCGCAGTTGTCCATAGGCGCGGAAGAGGTTGTGCTGACCCGTAGCAATCACAGCATAGTCGAGAAAAAGGTCAAACTCCCACTGCGGTGGATCAAAGGCTTCAGCGAAGCGCAGGCCTACCTTGCTTGTCTCAAACCGCAGGATGAAGTCAGCGCCGCCGATGCCCTGCGCCTTGTGCGTGCACTCCCGCAGGCGCCAAGTCGTCGACATTCTGCCAATATCGTCCTGGGATCTGGCGGCTTCCGGATCACGCAGCGCCCGACCCGAAACAGCGTTCCTGTGAGCGGTACACATCGGCTCAAATTGCTCGAACCTCTGATACATCATGCGCGCACGCTTCGTGTTTGGCTCGATCCGAAAAGCGGTGCAAGCGGATGGGAGTTATGTTTCGAGGAAGGATCCTTCTTCCTCTTGTTGAGCCCGGAATTGCATCGCGGATTTTCAGGCGAAGGCCAGATACTCCACGCGCTTGCCCGCCCCCCGTCAGCCAGCCTCGTCGCTGAAGTGCGTGCCAGGCTCGCATGGCAATCCTTGATTGAACCTGATTCGATTGCCACGGCTCTAGACGCGCAGCCAGATGCTGTCGAAGCCGCCCTGGCTGTGCTTGGCAGCCAGGGTCTGGTCGGCTTTGACGCGGCCGCCGGGCGCTATTTCCACCGTGAATTGCCCTTCAACCTTGCGCAGGTCGAAGCAACACAACCGCGCCTCACATCTGCACGCAAATTGGTCGCAGCGCGGGCAATTCGTGCCGTCTTGGGCGGCAAGCCAGGCGAGCGGACGTTTGAAGTGAAAGGCAGTGAGACCGTACACCGTGTCCGCCTCACCGAGCAGGGCGAAAAATGCACCTGCCCATGGTTCAGCAAACATCAGGGCCAACGCGGCCCGTGCAAACATATCCTTGCCGTTCAGATGATCGATACCGCCGAGAGAGAAGGATCTCCCGCATGACCCCCGATGAGCTCGAACAATTGGTGCTGGGTCAAGGCGCTTACGCCGAGCAGTCCATGGTGAGTGCGTTCAATGGCATGACAGAAGCCGAGCGTGCCAAGCTTTCCAAAGCGGCACAACAGCTCTTTACCCAGCTTGGAAAGCTCAAGCCCGATGCCCAAGCATCACAGGCGGTCATCGACTATATTGCCCATTATCTGGCCAATCTTCATCCGGAGGACCGGGGTCGCACAGTGCCCGGAGCCTATGTGCGTGCGGCCCACGCCGTGCTGGCGCTCTGCCCGCTGACATGGGCCAAAAAGCCCGAGGTCAAAAGCTATGTCGGGGCTCAGTCCGTCCCCATGATCCTTTCGGAGCGAAAGCCCGCGTGGCTGACACAATGGGTCGAGGCCGATTTCGAAGGGGATTGGACGTGGAGCCAGCTTCGGACCGAGACTGTCCGCGAATGGATGCGCCAGGGCATCTGCGAAAAGCCCGGTGTTGACGAATTTTCCAAAGCAATTGCCGACACTCTGGTGAGTCGATTCGCCTACGCAACAAGGTCCAAAGTCGCTCTGCAATCGCCGTTCCTGGCAGAGCCAGACCTGATTGAGTACATCCCGGATTTTTTCCGCATCGATTGCAATGCATTCAAGAAGGAACAGTATAATCCTTCCGGTCAGGATCATATCCCGAACCTGCCCCATGCCATCGTCGCCCTTGTTGAGCAGAGGTATCTGGACCGCGACGAAATGATCGATCTGACGTTCGAGGGACTCGCCAGCGACAAGCTGTTGCGCAACTCCAAATCGGGTCTGATCGAATTTCTGGCGCTTTCAGCTGTCACTCCGGAGGAAAAGGCGGCCCGGCAGGACCGGTTGTTTGAGCTGCTTTCCAGCCCTGTTCCCCATGTTCGCAAATTCGCACTTGATGAAATCGCGATGCTCGAAAAAGGCGAGCGTCTCGATACTGAAAAGACGCTATGCGAGGTGCCGTTGCTCTTCTCGCAAGACGGCAAGGGCACCGCCATTTCTGCGCTCAAGTTGCTCGACCGGATGGCCCGGCGCGCAATCAAGCAAAAAGCTGACCCGGCATCTGCCTTGAATGCTATTGCTGAAGGGCTGCGCCATGCCCATTGTGATGTTCAGGCGCACACGATCGCGCTGCTTGGAGTCCATGCAAAGCTTCTGAGCGACGAGCAGTGGCAGACAGTTCGGCAATATGGTGATTTCATCGATCAAACCAGATTGACCGATCTGGACAGTCTATTGGCGCTGTCTGGCTCCACATCTCTTGCGCGAAACAGCGGGCCAGTGATGCCTGCCAGCTATGCTCCGCAGACCTGCGCCATTCTGGAAAGCCGCGTCTTGTTTGAGGAGAACCGCATCCAACCGATCACCGATCTGGACGATTTGATCGACACCATCCTGCGCTGCCTGGAATATGTGGATACGCCTGACCATATCGAGCGCATCATCGACGGCATCAGTCGCCTTGCCGATCAGCGTCCGCCCGATTTTGAACGCCGCATCGCCCCCCTGCGCAAACGCATTGAAGATGATCGCTGGACAGGCAACGGTCTTTCGACCGTGCTGCAACGTCTGATAGAATATCCGTCCGATGCGGTGGCGCAGTTGGTGCAGGTCTGGGCAGGGATGGTAGATGCCAAAGATATCGAGGCACCACATGAAGCGCCCGATTATCACCCTTTCCTGACGATGAAGGCGCATTTGAAACACCTTTTCTTCGACGTATCGAGCAAAAGGGCGTCTCCACTCCTTTCGTTTCCCACGCATCACGGGGGATGGATTGATCCGGTTGAGTGGGTGGCTCGCCTGCATGAGCGCCCCTATGCGAAACTGGATTTTCTGCGATCATTGGCTCGGCTGGCTCCTGACAACCGGGCCGCAGCGCTCATAGAGGCGGCTGCGCTTGAAGGCGAAACGGGTCGCATCGCGCGGTTTGCCTTGGGCGGAGATGAACAACCCAAGAGCTTGGGCACAGACGATTATGACCTGTGGATCACAGCCGCACGTTGCCGAGACCCGATGGGCGACTGGAGCGGTCTTGCAGCAAAGATGGGGGTCGATGATCCATGGCCCGGCGGTGCCAGGCCGGCCGAATACCACCCGCACATCTATTCGTTCACATGGGGAGCGCACAACACTGTTGCGGTGCATTTCAAAGTTCTGGCTGAGGAATGGATTAAGAAACAAGGCGTTTGGAAATCCTCTGCCAACGGACATCCTATGGCAAGCGAGTTCAGGGGGCCATTGGACGACTCGTTCATAAAGGCCCGCATGATCGAGAGCCAACCATTTGCCGCACTCCATAGCTATCCTGGAGAGGCGCATGACTGGGCGCTTGGTATTCTCTGGGTTCAGCAATGGCTGGGCTACCAGTGCCCCCTTGATCCGCGTCCAGCGTGCATCAAGGGAGCAAAACTCGCTTTCCTTGGAATGGATGACCGCAATCCGGAACTGCGCGGGATGTTCGATGTGCTGTTTTGTCCCGGTCACGACTGGGGCGAAGAAGCCCATGCGCTTGCCGCCATGGGTCTGGCCGTACGCGAAACCGAAGCGAGCAGACTTGCCATTGATGCCATCACAGATGCAATTGATCGGCGCGTGTTCGACCCGAGCATTTTCGCAACATTCTTCCTCAAATCTGCCATGGTTGAATTGATGAAGCTTAATCGTGTCGCTGCGGCGCTGCTCCATGTGGTCGCGGTTTCGCCAATACACGCAGCGGCCATTTCAAGCGCGCTACAGCTTTGGCTCGCCGAATTCGATTTAGGCAAACGCGGTTCGCACGAGCTCCTCTCAGTTCTCGATCAAGCTCACGCGTCCGCTACGCTAACCCTGAGTGAGGCCATTGCCGATAAACTGAGCCGGGCTAAGGGCAGCAGCAAGACGGCGAAGCTGGCCAAATCGATCTTGGCGCGAGCTGGAATGGCCGCTTAGAGTATCGGTGATGGACAGTGACGCGCCCCGCCGCTTCAAAGCCTTGTAGAACACGGATGGTGGAGCTGAGCGGGATCGAACCGCTGACCTCGTCATTGCGAACGACGCGCTCTCCCAACTGAGCTACAGCCCCGCACCCGGTCATCTGCGGGCATCAAGCGCCGCGATGGGGGCTGCCTTAGCGCCGTGCGAAACGGCTTGCAATGGGGAATCAACGTCTTGTCACGCGTGACCACTCTGCCTAGCCTGTGCCTGAGAAATCACAGGAGAGCATGATGGCAGGTGAACTGGATGGGCGCATTGCACTGGTAACGGGTGCCTCGCGCGGGATTGGCGAAGCGACGGCGCGGGCGCTGGCGGCAGCAGGCGCAAAGGTCGTCCTCACCGATCTGGCTGATACGCAGGATCTGGCGGCTGAACTGGGCGGCATCGCGCACCGGCAGGATGTGACGAAGGAAGAGGATTGGGTGGAGACGATGGCCTTCATCCGCGCGGAAGCGGGCGGGCTCGACATTCTCGTCAACAATGCGGGCGTTTTTCTCGCCAAGCCGATTACAGAGACCACGATCGAGGAGTTCCGTTTCGTCCAGCAGGTCAATGTCGAAGGCGTATTTCTGGGCATCAAGCACGCGATTCCACTGCTCGCCGAACGCGCGCCCAAATGGCGCGGCGGGGCTTCGATCATCAATCTCTCATCGGTGGCGGGCCTGCGCGGTTCGGCGCTAGTGAGCGCCTATAATGCCTCCAAGGGTGCAGTGAAGCTGCTGACCAAGGGCGCGGCGATTGAACTGGCGGCGGCGCGTATCCGCGTCAATTCGGTCCATCCCGGTATTATCGAAACCGATATGGGGCGCGGTCTCGTCCATGATTTCGCGCAGGCTGGCGGAGCGGGTGACAATGAAACGCGCGACCAGCTCTCGCAGATGCATCCGCTGGGGCGCTTTGGCGATGCTGTGGATGTGGCGAACGCAATTGCCTATCTCGCGTCTGATCGCGCGGCGTTCATGACGGGTAGCGAGATGGTTGTCGATGGCGGGATGACGGCGCGGTAGGCGGTTTTTGGGTGCGCGCGAAGCCGCGAAGGCCGCGAAGCGGACATATCAATTTCCTTCTTCCTTGGTGTCTTTGCGGCTTGGTGTGAGAAAATTTGGCCTCGCACCAAGACACCAAGGCGTAATTTTGCTTCGCGGCCTTCGCGTCTTCGCGCGAACCCATCCTTGCCAAGCCCGCGTGGCTGCGGCATAGGCTGGCATCCCTTTCCTCCCCGGAAAACCGTCTGATCCAACCGACTGACCAAGGGGTAATCATGTCCGCTTATACCAATCGCGCCGGCCTTCAGGTTTCGGGCGTCCTTGCCGATTTCATCGAATCGCGCGCGCTGCCCGGAACGGGCCTGTCTGCCGACGCGATCTGGGCGGGGCTTGCGGGCCTGCTGGAGCGGTTCGTGCCGGTCAACCGCGCCCTGCTCGCCAAGCGTGATGGGCTCCAGACGCAGCTTGATGCGTGGCACAAGGCCAATCCCGGCCCGGTGGCGGATATGGCGGCCTATCAGGCGTTCCTGACCGAAATCGGCTATCTCGTCCCCGAACCCGCGCCCTTCACCATCGGCACGCAGAATGTCGACGCGGAAATCGCGCAGATGGCCGGGCCGCAACTGGTAGTCCCCTCGCTCAATGACCGCTTCGTGCTCAATGCCGCCAATGCGCGCAGGGGCAGCCTGTATGACGCGCTCTATGGCACCGATGTGCTCGACGCGCCCGCTGCGCGACCCGGCGGCTATGATGCGGATCGTGGCGCGGCGGTGATCGCCTATGCCCGCGCCTTCCTGAACGAGTCGATTCCAGGCTGGGAGCAAGCGCTGGCGGGTGCGGATCATCCCGCCCTCGTCTCACGCAAGGATGGCGGCCTGTTGTTCGCCCATAACGGCCTGCACATCGAAATCATGGTCGATCCGAACCATCCCGTTGGCAAGACTGATCCGCTCGGCATTGCCGATGTGGTGCTGGAGGCTGCGCTGACGACGATCATCGACATGGAAGATTCGGTCGCAGCGGTCGATGCGGAAGACAAGGTGGCCGCCTATAGCAACTGGCTGGGCCTCAACCGGGGCGATCTGACGGCCAGTTTCGACAAGGGCGGCAAGACCATGACCCGCGCGTTGGAGGCGGACCGCGTTTACCCCGCACCCGTTCGCCCTGAGCTTGTCGAAGGGCTGCCTTTCCTTGATGCCACGACCTCGGAAAAAGACAGTGCTTCGACAAGCTCAGCACGAACGGAATTGGTTTTGCATGGCCGCAGCTTGCTCTTTGTCCGCAACGTCGGCCATCTGATGACCAACCCGGCGGTGCTGCTGGCGGATGGTTCCGAAGCGCCTGAGGGGATTCTGGACGCGCTCTTCACCTCGCTCTGCGCGCTGCATGACCTGAAAGGCCTTGGCAAGCTCCGCAACAGCCGCACCGGCAGCATCTATATCGTCAAGCCCAAGCAGCACGGGCCGGAGGAATGCGCCTTCACCAATGATCTGTTCGACGCCGTTGAGGATGTGCTCGGCCTCGCCCGCCACACGATCAAGGTGGGCGTGATGGACGAAGAACGCCGCACATCCGCCAATTTGGCCGCGTGCATCCATGCCGTCAAAGATCGCATCGTCTTCATCAACACCGGCTTCCTTGATCGCACCGGGGATGAGATGCACAGCGCGATGCAAGCCGGGCCGATGATCCGCAAGGCAGACATGAAGGCCTCCAGCTGGATTGCGGCTTATGAAGCCCGCAACGTCCAGATCGGTCTGGCCTGCGGGCTTTCGGGCAAGGCACAGATCGGCAAGGGCATGTGGGCCGCGCCAGATATGATGCGCGACATGATGGCGCAGAAGATCGGTCACCCCAAATCCGGCGCGAACACCGCCTGGGTGCCCTCCCCCACGGCTGCGACCCTCCACGCCATGCATTATCACAAGGTTGATGTGTTTGGCGTGCAGGCGGAGATGTCCCAAACACCGTTCGTCCTGAGCCTGTCGAAGGACTGCCCTTCTGGCAACACAGAGGACGAAAAGGCAGCGCTTCGACAAGCTCAGCGCGAACGGGAAGAGAGCCTGTACAATCTCCTCACCATTCCCGCCGCCCCGCGCGGGCATAACTGGTCTGACGCAGAGGTGCGCGAAGAGCTGGAGAATAACGCGCAGGGCATTCTCGGCTATGTCGTGCGCTGGATCGATCAGGGCATTGGCTGCTCCAAAGTGCCAGACATTCATGACGTCGGCCTGATGGAAGACCGCGCAACGCTGCGCATTTCGTCGCAACACATGGCCAACTGGCTGCTCCACGGCGTCTGCACACAGGACCAGATTGACGCGGCTTTTGTGAAGATGGCCGCAAAGGTGGATGCGCAGAATGCCAGCGACCCGCTGTATGAAAAGCTTGAAGGGAACAGCATCGCCCTCAAGGCCGCGCGCGCTCTGGTGTTTGAAGGCGTCAGCCAGCCGAGCGGCTATACCGAGCCCCTGCTCCACAAATTCCGTCAGGAAAAGAAGGCAGCGGGCTGACAAGCGCACCCGGCAGGCGTATCGCGCGCGGTATGATCACCGTTGCCGCGCTCTATTGCTTCGCCCCGTTTGACGATCCAGCAGCGCTCAAGCCGCCCTTGCTCGCTCTGTGCGCAGACCACGGCATCAGGGGCACGCTGCTGCTCGCCACCGAAGGCGTAAACGGCACGATTGCGGGGAGCGCCGAGGGGCTCGCGGCGGTGATCGCGCATATCCGCGATCTGCCGGGCTGCGCAGAGCTCGACGTCAAATATGCTCAGGCCTCTGCCATGCCGTTCCAGCGGATGAAGGTGCGGCTGAAAAAGGAAATCGTGACGCTGAAGGTGTCCGGCGTCGATCCCGCGCGCGATGTGGGCCGCTATGTTGCGCCTGAAGACTGGAACGCGCTGATTTCAGACCCGGACACGATCCTGATCGACACGCGCAATGATTATGAAGTCGCCATCGGCACTTTCCGGGGCGCCATCGATCCCAAAACGCACAGCTTTGGCGAATTTCCAGCATGGTTCCGCGCCAACCGCGATCAATGGGGGCCAAATCCCAAGGTCGCCATGTTCTGCACTGGCGGCATTCGTTGCGAGAAATCCACAGCGTTCCTGCGCGCCGAAGGGATTGAGGATGTGGCCCATTTGAAGGGCGGAATCCTCAATTATCTGGAAAAAATCCCCGCCTCAGAAAGCCTGTGGGATGGCGAATGCTTTGTGTTTGATGAGCGCGTGGCGGTGGGCCATGGCGTCACCGAAGGCAGCCATGCGATGTGCGCCGCGTGCGGATGGCCGGTCGTGCGCGACGCCTCATCCTGCGGCCATTGCAGCGCAGAGCTGGGCGTCAATCCAGTGTAAGGCGGGGGTTGGATAGAATCGTCATTGCGAGCGAAGCGTGGCAATCCATGAGTCAAGCGCTCTGGATTGCCACGCTTCGCTCGCAATGACGGCAATGAATCAGTGAAAAACCTTCACAGCCTAAAGCGCGTGATCAGCGGGATATGGTCTGACGGTTTTTCCCAGCTGCGCGCCGGTTCCAGCACGCGGTGCGCGACAGCCGCTGCCGCCACGTCGGGTGAAGCCCACATATGGTCGAGCCGCCGCCCGCGATCGCCCACCGTCCAGTCCTTCGCGCGGTAGCTCCACCAGGTGTAGAGCCGCTGCGGCGCAGGGAAGAAGCGGCGGCCGAGATCGACCCAGTCATGGCTGGCCTGCAAGGCATTGAGCGTCTCCACCTCAATCGGCGTATGGCTCACCACGTCGAGCAGTTGCTTGTGGCTCCACACATCGGATTCGAGCGGTGCGATGTTGAAATCGCCCACCAGCAGCGTCGGCTCCTTGAGCGCGCCCGACCAGTCGATCATCCGGCCCAGAAAATCAAGCTTTTGCCCGAATTTGGGGTTCGCATCGCGGTCCGGAATGTCGCCGCCCGCCGGAATATAGACATTCTCCAGCCGCCAGCCATTGGGCAGCCGCACGCCCAGATGCCGCGCTTCGCCATTGGCCTGCCAGTCGTTGCGCTGATCCTCGATGAGCGGCAATTTGCTGATGATGCACACACCGTGGTGCATCTTCTGACCGTTCATCACGATATGCTCATAACCCAGCTTGCGGAGTGCCGCGAGCGGGAAGACCGAATCCTCCGCCTTGGTTTCTTGCAAACACAGGATATCCGGCGCTTCTTCTGTCAGGAATTTCTCGACAATCGGCAGGCGAAACCGCACCGAATTGATATTCCAGGAGGCGACGGTCAGCGTGTTGGCCATGGCGGTCAGATCCGCTCGCCAGAGAGGCGCTGGCAGATCATGTCGAGCTGTTCGAGGCTCGAATATTGCAGCGTGACCGAACCGACCTTGCCCTGATGCTTGATCTGGATCTTGAGGCCGATCAGTTCGGACAATTGCCGCTCCAGCGCTCGAATATCGGCTTCCGCCACAGATTCGCCGCGCACCCGGGGCGGCCCCTTGGCGGCCTTGGCCTTCACCAGCCGCTCGGTCTGGCGCACCGATAGCCCTTTGCTGAGCACCTGCTGGCCGTGGACCACCGGTTCTGCCGAAGCGAGCAATGCGCGGGCATGGCCCATCGTCAGATCGCCCGCAGCCAGCCAGTCATGCACCGCTTTGGGCAGATTGTGCAGCCGCATCAGATTGGCGATGTGGCTGCGCGATTTGCCGACGATCTTCGAGAGCCCCTCCTGCGAATAGCCATACTCATCGATCAGGCGGCGATAGCTTTCGCCCTCTTCCCACGCATTGAGCTGCTCACGCTGAACATTTTCGATAATGGCGAGCTCAAGCGCCGTCTTGTCGTCGAATTCCCGAACAATAACAGGGACTTGATGAATGTTTGCAATCTGCGCGGCGCGCCAGCGGCGCTCACCCGCAATGATCTGGAGGCTGCCGGACACGTCGCGCACCACAATCGGCTGAAGCATCCCGCGTGACACGATCGAGTCCGCCAGTTCACGCAACGGCGCTTCATCAAAGGTGCGGCGCGGCTGGTTGGGCATGGGGCGCAAGTGAGACACTGGCACCATCCGCACTCCGGCAGGAACAGCCTCTCCCGAGGCGGAGGCCGAACCCGGCGTGGCAATAGCCACCGGCGGCGAATCCCCCAACAGAGCGGAAAGACCCCGCCCCAGCCCGGAAGGGCGTTTGCTGCGTGGGGCAATGGCGTCGGGCGTTTCGCTCATGCGGCAATCCTCAGGGCAGGCAGGCGGCCAATCACTTCACGCGCCAACGCCATATAGGCTTCGGAGCCCGGACAACGATGATCATAGATCAAAGCCGGCAAGCCATGGCTCGGCGCTTCAGACAGGCGGACATTGCGCGGAATGACCGTCTCGAACACCGAGGCGCCCAGGCACGAGCGGACATCATCCGCCACCTGCTCAGTCAAGCGGTTGCGGCGATCATACATGGTGAGCGCGACGCCGAGGATCGAGAGCCCCGGATTGAAGCGTTCGCGAATCTGCTCATAGGTTTTGAGCAGCTGGCTCAACCCTTCAAGTGCGAAGAATTCGCATTGCAGAGGCACCAGCAGCGATTGTGCGGCCACCAGCGCGTTGATCGTCAGCAGGCCCAGCGAAGGCGGACAATCGATCAGGCACACATCCCATTGGTCGGTTGCACTGTCCAGCGCACGCGTGAGGCGCTGCGCGCGTGCCTCCACTTCGACCAGCTGGATTTCCGCGCCCGAAAGGTCAACCGTCGCCGGAATGATCGAGAGACGCGGCACTTTGGTGGGGATCGCGCAATCCACAGCGCGCTCTTCGCCCATCAGCACATCATAGGTGGAGCGCACCCGATCCGACACAGGAATGCCAAGTCCCGTGGAGGCATTGCCCTGCGGATCGAGATCAATGATCAGAACGCGCCAGCCAATCGCGGCCATCGCCGTGCCCAGATTGATCGCGGTCGTCGTCTTGCCCACGCCGCCTTTCTGGTTTGCCACGGTGATTCGGATCATGCTTTTCCTGTCCTGCGCACGCCGGTCGCCGTGATGATGGCGGATTCGGCATCGGTGATGCTCTGTTTCACGTGAAACACGCCTTGCCATGTTCCGCGCACCGATTCCAGTTCCGCGTGCGCTGATTTGCCCTTTGGCAGCACCCAGAGCGTTTTTTGTGTGGAAAAGCTGTGCGCCAATGCAAACAGCTTGGGCAAAGGCGCAAACGCCCGCGCCGTGATGACGTCCACCGGGTCCAGCGAGAGCCGCTCAACCTTGCAGCCATGCACCCGCGCCTGATCCAGACCCAGCGTCGCGCAGGCCCGTTCCAGAAACGCCACCCGCGCCTTGCGCTCCTCCACCAGATGCACCAGGCCGCCTGTGAGAATCGCGAGCACAATGCCGGGAAAACCAGGCCCTGATCCCAGATCGAGCCACGATCCCTTGCGCCCCTCTGCCAACCCCAGCAGTTGCGCAGAATCCAATATATGCCGCGCCCAGATGTGAGGGATGGTCGCAGCGCTCACCAGATTCTGCTGCTCATTCTCGGCCACAACCAGATCCACAAAGGCCGCCAAGCGCGCCTCTGTTTCACGTGAAACAGAGAGCGTGGCGCGGAGCCAGTCGCGGGCCTCCTCTTCACTGATCATGCCGCGCGCTTCTTCGCTTGCACCAGAATCGCTGCCAGCGCAGCAGGCGTAATCCCCCGGATGCGCGAGGCCGCCCCCAATGTTTCCGGTCGCGCCGCTTCGAGCCGCTCGACCATCTCGTTGGAAAGGCCAGCAATGGCGCGATAGTCGAAATCAGTCGCCAGCGTGATGCCCTCATTGGCGCGCATCGCGCGAATCTCCGCCCCCTGCCGCGCGACATAGGGCGCATAGCGGGCATCTTCGATGACTTCATCCACCAGCAAGGTCGGGTAAGGTCCCAGGTCCGGATCAAGCGCAATCAGCGCCGCGCGATCAAGCCCTGCGACGCGGATATGGTCGAACAGGCTGATGCGCTCATTGCCCCCAAGATCCCGAAGCGTCACACGGTTCAGCCGCTCCAGCAGCGCCATCCGCGCTTCCTCGCGCACCGCAAACCAGTCCGCACGCGCAGGGCCAACGCAACCAATCTGCAGAGCGAGCGGTGTCAGCCGCGTCGCGGCATTGTCTGCCCGCAGCCGCAACCGATATTCAGCGCGCGCGGTTAGCATCCGGTAGGGCTCGGTGATCCCTTGCAACACCAGATCGTCGATCATCACGCCGATATAGGAGGACGCCCGGTCGAGCAGGACGGAAGGCTTGCCCAAAGCCAACGCGGCGGCATTGAGCCCGGCGACTAGCCCTTGTGCGGCCGCTTCCTCATAGCCGGTGGTGCCGTTGATCTGCCCTGCACAGAACAGCCCGCCGACCGCGTCCAGTTCCAGCGTCGCCTTCAGCGCGCGCGGATCGATATGATCATATTCCACCGCATAGCCCGGCTGCGCCAGTTCCACGTGAAACAGCCCCGGCACCGTCCGCAAAAACTCCAGCTGCACATCGGCAGGCAGGGACGTGGAGACGCCATTGGGATAGACGAGCGGATCATCCAGCCCCTCCGGTTCCAGAAAGATCTGGTGGCCATCCCGGTCGCCAAAGCGGTTCACCTTATCCTCGATCGACGGGCAATAACGTGGCCCCTGCCCTTCAATATCACCGCTGAACAGCGGCGAGCGATCCAGCGCCGCGCGGATCACATCATGCGTGGCGGTGTTGGTCCGGGTGATGGCGCACCAAAGCTGCGGGTTAGCGCGCGCAGGCGTGAGGTCGGAGAAGGTCCAGCCCTCTCCGTCCGATGGCTGCACATCCAGTTGCGCCCAATCAATCGTGCGCCCGTCGAGACGGGCGGGTGTCCCCGTCTTGAGCCGGCCGATTGGCAGCCCGCGCGCACGCAGTTGATCGCCCAAAGCTTGTGCCGCCTCTTCGCCAACGCGCCCGCCGGTCATCCGCTCTTCGCCGCAGAACATCTTGCCGTTGAGGAAAGTGCCGGTGGCGAGCACGATGGCAGGGGCCGTCAGGCGCTGCCCATCGCCCAGCACCACGCCCGTCACCGCAGCGTTCCCCTCATCGAACAGTAATGAAACCGCCTCGCCTTCGACAATCTCCAGCCCGGCCTGCGCGCCCAGCAGCTCATGCACCGCCGCCTTGAAGAGTTTGCGATCCGCCTGCACACGCGGCCCGCGAACCGCAGCGCCTTTGGAGGCATTGAGCATCCGGTAATGGATCGCCGCCGCATCTGCCGCGCGCGCGATGATGCCGTCAAAAGCGTCGACCTCCCGCACCAGATGGCCTTTGCCAAGCCCGCCAATCGCCGGGTTGCAGCTCATCGCGCCGATCATGGCGATGCGGAAGCTGACCAGCGCGGTCCGCGCGCCCATCCGCGCCGCCGCCGCCGCCGCCTCGCACCCGGCATGGCCGCCGCCAATCACGATCACATCAAGGGAGAGAGACGCCGCAATCATACCGCGCCGCTACGCGCGAAGCTGGATCAGGTCAAACCTGTTCCACGTGGAACATAGCTACTTCCCCACGCAGAATGTTCCGAACAGCGCGTCGAGCATATCCTCCACACCAGCCCGGCCCGTCAGCCGGTCCAGCGCAGCGCGGGCGCGGCGGAGATGTTCGGCCGTCACAAGCAGGTCCGGCGCACTCACCGCTTCGGAGAGATCATCCGCCACTTCGGAGAGAATCGCGCGGTGGCGCGCATTGAGCGCGAGCGTGCCGGGCACGGGGAGCAAAGACCGCGCGCGATCCAGCAAAGCCGTGCGGAGTTCGCTCAGGCCCGCCCCGCTCTTCACCGAAACCGGAAGGCCGGGCCGCGCGGCATCCAGATCCGCCTTGGCCGCAATCAGCAGCGCACCGGGCGGAGCCTCTTCCGCCGCACCCAACCAGAGCACTATGTCCGCCTCGGCCACAGCATCTTCGGAACGCGCAATGCCGATGGCTTCCACCGCATCGGCCGCATCCTCGCGCAGGCCAGCCGTGTCGATCAGCAGCAGAGGCACGCCGTCGAGCATCACAGGCGCTTCAAGCCTGTCGCGCGTGGTTCCTGCAATCGGCGTGACAATAGCAGCCTCGCGTCCAGACAAGACGTTGAAAAGGCTGGACTTCCCAGCATTGGGCGGCCCGGCGAGCACAACACGCACGCCATCCTTCAGCCGTTCGGCAGGCGGTGCAGCCAGCATCGCGCGGCTTGCGTCGCGCAAAGCGGCCATTTGGCGGAGCGCGGGCGCGGCAACCCCCTCCCCCACATCATCTTCGTCTGACAGATCCAGCTCGGCCTCCACCAGTGCGGACGCATGAAGCAGCTCTGCCTGCCACCCCGCCACCTGCCGCCCCAGCCCGCCTTCGGTCAGAACGAGAGCGACGCGGCGCTGGCTTTCGGTTTCCGCAGACAGCAGATCGGCCAGCCCTTCGGCCTCCGCCAGATCGATGCGACCATGTTCAAACGCGCGCCGGGTAAACTCGCCCGCCTCCGCCATCCGCAATCCGGGGAGTGCACCAAGCGCAGCCAGCACCGCCGCCACCACAGCCCGCCCACCATGCAAATGAAATTCAGCCAGATCTTCCCCGGTCGCGGTCGCTGGCCCCGGAAACCAGAGCGCGAGTCCATCATCCAGGGGCGCACCGTCTTCATCGCGGAACCGGCAGAAGGGTGCGCGCCGCGACTCAGGCAAACGCCCCGCTAAGGCGCTCAGCGCTGCCCCCGCCTGCGGTCCGCTGACCCGCACCACGGCAATCCCGGCGGGCGGCAATCCGGACGACAAGGCGAAGATGGTATCGGTCATAAGATTTCAAGCTTGCCTTGGTGGCTTTGTGTCTTCGTGTGAGACCAAATTTCCTCACACCAAGACACGAAGACACCAAGCAGAAGGACTGTGACTCACTTCTTCTTCGCGCCCCCGGCGAGGCCGCCCATGAGCTGCTTGACGAAATCCATCCCCGCATCGCCCATCGGCACCCAGTTGCGCACCATTTGCTGCATCATGTCCGGCGTCAGCCCGGTATCGGCCACCTGCTTCATCTTGGCGAGATACACCTCATGCACTTCGCTCAGATCCGGCAAGCCGAGCAGGCGGCGCACTTCCTCGGGCGTGGTATCGACTTCGATATTGAACTTCATCGCTGCATCCTCCCGAAAGGCTTGAGCCTCGCGCGCTCACGCTGCTAGGGGTTTGCCCGATGCAGGACGCGAACGCAATTGCCCGTGTGGAAACGCCCATCGGCCCGGTCATAGTGCGCGCGACCGGGGATGTGCTCACCGGTGTGCGGATTGGTGGATCGGCACAGGCATCGGGCGCGCAAACCCCGCTCATAATCGAAGCCATCCGGCAGATCACCGCCTATTTTGATGGGCAACTGACTGACTTCAATCTTCCCCTGCAAGGGCTCGACACCGAGGAAGGCCGAACCTTGCGCGCAGGCATCGCCTCCATCCCCTATGGCCAGACGCTCACTTACGGCGCGCTCGCCAGCCAGACAGGATCGGTCGCCCGCGCGGTGGGCCAGGCCTGCAAGACCAACGCCTTCCCGCTGATCATCCCCTGCCACCGCGTCATTTCCACCAGCGGCCGCGAATATTATTCCGCCGGAGACGGGCCGCGCACCAAAAGCTGGCTGCTCGATTTCGAATATGATCATCTTCCCGCAGAGCAAAGGACACGATTGATATGAGCGGCTTCAAGATTGGCGAGATGGACGTGTATGTGGCCGAACCAGCGGGCACGCCTAAGGCCGCAATCATCGTGATTCAGGAAATTTTCGGCGTGAATCCGGGCATTCGCAAGAAATGTGATGACTGGGCCGCGGCGGGCTATCTGGCGGTCGCTCCCGATCTCTTCTGGCGGTTCGCACCTGGCTGCAACCTTGATCCCGATGTGGAAAGCGAGTTGCAGGAAGCGTTCGGCCATTTCGGCGTTTATGATGCCAATGATGGCGTGACGGACATTTCAGCCGTGCTCGCCGAACTGCGCGCGCGCGGCATCGCCAAGGTCGGCTGCGTGGGTTACTGCCTCGGCGGGCGGCTCGCCTATATGATCGCCGCGCGCACCGATATTGATGCGTCGGTCGGCTATTATGGCGTGATGATTGATCAGATGCTGGACGAAGCCGCCGCCATCAAGAAACCGCTGATGCTCCACATCCCGACAGCAGACGGCTTTGTGGATGCCGCAGCCCAAGCCGCGATGCACCAGGGGCTGGATGCCAACCCGCTGGTGACGCTCCACGACTATGAAGGGCTCGATCACGGCTTTGCAGCCACCAGCGGCAACCGCCGCGATGAAGCCGGCGCGCAACTGGCGGACGCACGGACGGCGGCGTTTTTCCGGGAATGGCTGGGGTAAGAGGAAGTGCTACAGGGCCAATGTCCGTTAACATGGAGCCCAGGCCCTAACCGTTCAGCCATCCCGCAATTGACAGTGATTGAAGCAGTTCGATCAAGGTAATGCCAAACACGCTGTCCAGCACGAAAACCAATCCATAAACGAACAAATAGTAAAAAGCCGCACACCCTATAGCCACGGCCAGCCCCATTTGCACTGACCAGACCGAGGCAATTGGCAGTCTTGGCCAGACTTCGAGGCCGCCCTTTTCGGGCAATCGCGCGGCCATCCAATGGTTGATGGCGGGAATACCCCTCATCAGGCAGAATGTACCGAACACCAAATTCAACAGGGCCGGGATTTGCGTTGAAAACAGCATCGCAAAGAGCCACCAATGTTCATAGGCCGAAGGGTCTTTCATCAGAGATGGCAGCAACTTTGCCGGGTCTACCGGCGCTCTATAGCCGCCCAGAAAAGCGAAATGGTTGAACAATTCAGTCGCCCAAAAGACGGTAATCGCTAGCAATCCCATCAGCGCAATGGAAATAAGCAGATCGACGATTCCCAACCATAATGGCCAAGCCCCGCCCCGTTCGAGCCCGCGCCGCAATAGCCCGCGCGTCACCCCCAGCGCGAACCAATCAAAGGGTGTGTTGACCAAGGTGAGCAAAGTAAGGAAGTAAACCAAAGCAATCATATCTTGCGAAGCTCGACCTCGGGGCAAAACCAAGGGGGTCGTGAGTGAAAGAACAATGAAAACTGCTGAAAAGGCGCAGAGCGCCAAGCCCATTCGATTGAGTCTACGGGCAAAATTCATTGACATTGCGACAGCGAAAGCGCCAGCGACAACGCCAGCGAAAGCGAAAGCGAAAGCGACAGCGAAAGCGGAAGCACCAGCGAAAGCGACAGCGCCAGCGACAGCGACAGCGAAAGCGAAAGCGACAGCGAAAGCGCCAGCGAAAGCGACAGCGCCAGCGACAGCGACAGCGAAAGCGCCAGCGACAGCGAAAGCGACAGCGAAAGCGACAGCGACAGCGAAAGCGAAAGCGACAAGAGATTTCCAGCTGGAGAGTTTGACGGCCAGCACATAGCTGACGATCATGCCGCCCATCGAAAATAGGCTCAAAGCGCGTGACCACCCATCCGCCGCCTTCAGCCCTAGAGCGGATTCGGCAGCCCCAACATGCCCAGACCAGCCCCACACCAGAAAAATGACCGCAATGGGGTAAAACAGCGCAATGGTAAGGCACTTGTCATAAGATTGCGGTGTCCAAAGGGGGGCCGCTTGTTGCAATCCAAAGGCGTTGGGCCACAGGCTGGATTCCGGTTTTCCAGCATCACCAAAAAACCTGTCCACCCGCACCAGAATCCAGCGAATTCCGCGCGCGTAAAAATGTTCCAACCTGTCTTCGGCAATGCTCGTGCGGACCGCAAGATAACGCGCGCGGTGCTCGCTCCGCTCGTCCGCACCGCCAAGCCAAACCATCAAGGCCACCCAGCACATGCAGGCCACCATCGTGCCCAGCATGACCATCCGGTAGATCGGGAAAGCGGATGGAGGAATCAATTCCTTCAGCGGCAATAGAAATTGCCAAAAGGCCCCGATAAAGATGGCAGCAATAACGGCATAGAAGAAGCCGATTGATGCGTTTGTTATTCCCGCCTGATCAGTCTCATGTTGTTTCTTGCGCGCCATGGCGCATGATAAACATCAATGGCTTTGGCGATGCAAGCATTCGGAGCTATTTGGCATAACGCCAGCGCGCCCTTGTCATTTTGCCAAAGCAGCAAATTGATCGAACGAGTGAGTTCAACTCCAGCTTGGCGCGGGGCCTTCATATGAGGAGACATTCGGTGTCATTTTCACAATGACGAACAGTATTGTTCTTGACATGTTCCATCTCATCCCCTAGCGCCCTGCCCCATGTCCGGCTTTGCGTAAACTTGTGCCGGGCGGGCCGTTCTGGCGGAGGTCTGGGGTTGGGTTCATGAACCAACCTGCTCATGAGGCACAGGCCATGGCTGCACAGAACCGGACCCTGTCTCCATCCATGCTCCTGCCGGTGCGCCAGCCCTGGCGGCGGGAGCGAGAGACAAGGCCCGTGAGCACAAACCGGGGCGAAGGCGGCTCGGGCGCACCTGATGACGAGGCCGTTTTCCAAATGGGCAATCAAAGAGCATCGGGGAACCTCAGGACTCCACAGCCATAACGGCCCGTCCGAAGCGGTTTTGCGACATGAAGGCGAAAAGGCGAACGCAACGGCGGGGGCAGAGATGCCGGAACCCGCTTTTTGTGTGGGCGGGTGGACTCTGAGTCTCCAACAATCGTCATTCCCGCGCAGGCGGGAATCCAAGATCACTAAGACTGCAAACTGGGGATCCAAGGTGTTCCTAGATTCCCGCCTCAAGCTTCGCTTGAGTTTATCCTGAGCGAAGTCGAAGGGCGGGAATGACGGTGAAAAGAATGAGCTCCCCTAAGCCAGCTGCACCAGCTCCCCGCGCCGGTTGCGATAATCGCCTGGCATGGTCATCGGCACCGGCGTGACGAGTGCGCCGAGCAGGCCCATGGCGGCATAGAGAGTCCCGGTGCCGACCAGCATGGCAAAGGCTGCATTCAGCACCTGCGCCGCGATATGAAATTTGAACAGCGCGCCAATCCCCCAGCGCAGCGACTCGGGAGTGGCCAGCGGCTCAGTCTCACCACGCAGCTCTGTAATCAGGCCCAGCGCCTGCTCCAGCTGGGTTTCGGGCACACGCACCAGATAGCCGCCGAGCGCAATCAGCTGGAGAGAGGCCTGCCCATGATTCCACGCGCCTGCGAAGACCAATATCCCTTCCGCCTCCAACGCGGAGACGAAACAATCGAGTTCAGGCAGGCTGAAAATCCGGGCGATAGGAACCAGATCATCGCCCGGCTCCATCGCGTCAGATCCCCGCAACCGCCATCACATGGGGATGCACTTCGTGCCAGCCTTCCCAGATCATCTTGCCCGCGACATAGACGATCACGGTCAGCCCCACCCACGCGATCCAGCGATACCGCTCGATATATTGCGCGATGATATTGGCCGCGACCCCCATCAAAGCAACCGCAAAGATCAGCCCGACGATCAGAATGCCGGGATGCTCGCGCGCGGCACCTGCGACGGCGAGCACATTGTCCAGGCTCATCGACACGTCTGCAATGGCGACCGACCAAGCGGCGGCGGCAAAGCTCTTTGACGCGGTGATGCCCGAATGCTCGTCGCCCTCAATTTCGGGCGAACCCGGCGATTCCTCAGCACTATGCCCCTTGATGTCCCGGTACATGCGCCACGCGACCCAGAGCAGCAGGATGCCACCCGCGAGCACCAGCCCGACAATGCCGAGCAGCCACGTCACCATCAGCGCAAAGACGACACGCAGCACCAGCGCCGCGATCACGCCGATGAAGATCACCTTCTTGCGCTGATCCGCAGGGAGGCCGGCCGCGAGCGCGCCGACAACAATCGCATTGTCCCCTGCCAGAACCAGATCGATCAGCAACACCTGAATGAAGGCCGCAAACGCCGCTGGTTCGCCGATGTTGGAGAAATCGGCGACAATATGCTGCCAAATGTCCGCAGGCCCGCCCAGTGCAGGCGCTGCCGAGGCGGCCCCGCTGACCATCATCATCACATCAAACATGCTCTATGTGCCTTGTCCTTCAGGACTGATACGCAGCCCGCCATTCTCTTGCCATTCATCGGGTGCGGGGGGTTCCCACATCCCTTCCATAAAATCAAACATGCCGCGATCAACGCGCATCGCAAAGGTTTCCCCCTGCTCCGCATTGCGCTTGGCCACGCGGAGCCAGCGCGTTTCGCGCGGGACATCAACGAAATGCACAGCAACGCTCAGACCGGCATCCCCGCACAGCGCACGAAACTTGTCCCGATGCGCCTTCTTGGTGAACCCCAGATCCAGCACCGCAGGGCAGCCGCGCGCAATGGCCTGTTGCGCCATGGTGAAGATCAGCGCCTCACAGCGATTGACCCGCTCCATCATCCAGTCAAACCGGATGGGGTTGGGCTGATCAGGGCCGAACAAGGGCACCATCCATTCATCAATCGAAAAGCGCAGCGCGCCCATCTGGTCGGCCAGTGTGCGGGCATAGGTCGTCTTGCCCGCACCCGTGCAGCCAACAACAAGGATCACCTGTGCCATGGGCGGGCGCACCCCTTACTGGTTCATCGTGTTGAAGAAATCGTCGTTGGTCTTCGAATCCTTCATCTTGCCGAGCAGGAATTCCATCGCGTCGACCGTGCCCATCTGCATCAGGATGCGGCGCAGGACCCACATCTTGCTGAGCTTGTCCTTGGCGACCAGCAGTTCTTCCTTGCGGGTGCCGGACTTGCCGACATCCAGCGCCGGGAAGATGCGCTTGTCCGCAACCTTGCGGTCGAGCACGATTTCCGAGTTGCCGGTGCCCTTGAACTCTTCGAAGATGACTTCGTCCATGCGGCTGCCGGTGTCGATCAGTGCGGTGGCGATGATCGAGAGCGATCCGCCTTCCTCGATATTGCGCGCCGCACCAAAGAACCGCTTGGGGCGTTGCAGCGCGTTGGCGTCCACACCGCCGGTCAGCACCTTGCCCGAACTCGGCACCACCGTGTTGTAGGCACGACCCAGACGCGTGATGGAATCGAGCAGGATAACCACATCCTTCTTGTGCTCAACCAGACGCTTGGCCTTTTCAATCACCATTTCAGCGACCTGCACGTGGCGCTGCGCGGGCTCGTCAAAGGTAGAGGAAATCACCTCACCCTTCACGCTGCGCTGCATGTCGGTCACTTCTTCGGGGCGTTCATCGACCAGCAGGACGAGCAGGAA
>CALMZE010000034.1 GCA_937870585.1 uncultured Sphingomonadales bacterium
GTTGACGCGGTTGATGGTTGAATTGATCACATTGCAGCCATTGCGCACATAGTCACCACCCATGGCGGGACCGCTTGCGCCCATCTTGATCCAGGCCTGCACCCATTTGCGGGCGTTCATCATGTCCTTTGTCGCCTTGTCCACGCCTTCATTCATGATCCGCGTGCACTCCGCGTCGCTCGCGCCTGACACGGTGGCGGCAGGGGCGGGTGTATTGGCGGGTGAGCCGGAGGGCTGGAGCCGCACTTCAGCTTGCAACCGTTCGATTCGCTCAATCTGTGCCTTTTTCTCGGCTTCCATCTGCGTCGCGGCGGCCTGCTGAAATTTCGGGATGAAGTGGATCGCGGGGCGGGCGATGCCATAATCCTGCTGGCAGACCGCATTGAACACCAGCCGCGAATCGGCTTCGTCAAACCGCCCTTCCTCAATCGAGCGCCGGGAGCGGTCTACCATGCCTGTCACGTCCGCCGCCATATCGGCTTCGCTGCGGCTGTTCATCGCGGCGGCCTTGGCGATCATCTGGCGCGTTTCGGGCGCGTCGGCCCCGCCATACATGTGATAGAGCTTGGCACATTCTCGCGCCATGGCCGGTGTGGCGCTCGACTGCGCTGCGAGTTGTGGCGTGCCGACCGTCAGGATCAGGCTCATCATCAGTGCCAGACGCCATGCACGCTTCATACTCACCCCTTCACCAACAGTTGGGCGGCCTATGCCGCGACTGGAGTGGCGCGCATAGGACAAATTCCTCGTTCCCACCACGGCTTCTCGCCACAGGCTTGCCTTGGCGGAGCAAGACCGGCAGTTTGCACAGATAGAAATGAGAGGATTGCCGCCGCATGAATGCCCCCGCTCGCAAGCCCCTGCCGCCGTTCGACTATTCGCAGCCCGTAGGCGCGCCTGCACACCTCCATCCCGGTTCGGTAGCGTGGCGCGTGTACAAGAACCAGATTGCGCTCGGCATTGGTGGTGTGGCGGCGGTGCTGATGGAATTTGCCGATCCGCGCATCCGTTCGGGCGTGTGGGATCATTCGATCTACAAGGTGGACCCCATCGGTCGCTCACAGCGCACCGGCTATGCCGCAATGATCGGCGTCTATGGCCCAAAGGATGCTGCGCGCCGCGTCATCGAGGGCGTCAACCGGATGCACGCCAAGGTGAAAGGGGAGACGCCCGGAGGCATGGCCTATCAGGCGCTCGATCCCGATCTGCTTGATTGGGTGAGCGCCACGGCGGGCTATGGTTTTCTGACCGCCTATGATCGTTTCGTGGCTCCGGTCTCGGAGGCCGATCAGGAACGCTTCTTCCGCGAAGGCAGTGCGATTGCCGAACTTTATGGCGTGCAGAACAAGCCCGGCAGTCGTGCGGGCTTCCTGAAGATGATGGAGAAAATGGCTCCGCTTTTTGAACCGCACCCCATCAACAAGGAATTTCTGGACATCATCCAGTCCGGCAAGGCCGCGCCCAACATTCCGCGCTTCCTGCATCGGGCTTTGGCGCGCGCGGCTGTCGCGATCTTGCCGCCTCTGATCCGCGACACGCTGCAACTAGGCCGGGATTATGATCTGACGCTGACCGACCGGCTGTCAATCAAGCTGATGGCGCGGCTGGCCGAGCGCAAACATGATCCGGACTCCCCGCCTGCTCAAGCGAGCGTGCGGATGGGGCTGCCGAGTGACTTCCTCTATCGCAAGGCTGAGGAGCAGGCGCGGCTGTTGCGCGATGCGGGGCTGGGAGAGGGCGAGGCTGTGGCGGCGTAGCTGGGCCTCACACGAAGACACAAAAGCACCAAGATTGTCGTCATTCCCGCGAAGGCGGGAACCCATAGCGAATGCCAGACTAGGCCCCCGCCAGCGCGGGGGTGACGTTAAAGTGAGCGTTCATGGTGTCTTCGTGCCTTTGTGTGAGGCCCCTTTTACCCCACCAACCGCGCATCCACCTTCACCGGCATGTCGAGCAATTGTTGCGCCTTGCCCTTGGCCAGCGGATCGATGCGCAAGCTGGCAAACTGGCCGCCGCCGAGCGAATCGAGCAGGTGCAGGTTGAGCGCGTTGAAGCCGGGCAGCTCGTACCGCAGCACGGCCGGGTGCGCGCCGCCTTCAAATTCATGCGCGAACCAGTTGAGCACTACGTTTTCGGCCAGCGCAGCCCTGATCCATGGCAGAAATTCCGGCTTGCGCGCGATCACACCGATGTTGAACGCGTCGCCCTTGTCTCCGCTGCGTGCCCAGGCGAGGTCAATCAGAGGCACTTCAACGGTCGGGGCATCAGGATCAATGCTCCCCTCAGCCACCGGAGCGATTGTCTTCGCAGCGTCATAGCGCGCAGGCGGCGCGACAACAGTCAGTTGCTCCACAGCCCCATTAAAGCTGATCGTGGCGGGGACATCCCCCCGCTCGATGGTGACCGAGAAAACCCGCATCACCGGCTTCACTTCTGCGCGGCTGCCAAACCAGCCTGCGCTGCCGACCGACATGGAAGTGGCAGGCGAATCGAACTCGCGCTGGAACGGCACGAACGCCGCTTCGTCATCATGCTCCACAGCCAGCTTGTAGATCACCTCGCGCGTGTTCTGCGCGCGGGCATTGGCGCCATAGCTCGATTCCGCGCCCAGCACTTCGATGCGCGATGCACGGAACGGGCCGATATTGCGGTCTCGCAGCATGGTGTTGACGCGGTTGAGCATCGCTTCGGCCTGACGCTGCGCTTTCTTCGCGGCATCGCGGCCCAGCACGGTGAAGAAGGCCATCACGCGATAGCCATCGGCCCATGTCACGCAGACCTTGTACTTGCCGGTTGGCGGATAGCCGATGGCCCCGCTCACCTTCACGCGCTGATCTCCCACCGATTCCAGCTTCACTTGCGTGAAATCGCACACCACATCGGGCAGCATATAGGCCTGTGGATCGCCGACTTCGTAGAGGATCTGTTCGGCCACGACCGGCACGGAAACGAGCCCGCCAGTATTCTCCGGCTTGGTGACGATGAAGCTGCCATCGGCGTGGCATTCCAGAATGGGATAGCCGATATTGGCCCAATCGGGCACGTCCTCCCAATCGGTGAAGAGCGCGCCAGAGCCTTGCGCCCCGCATTCGATGACATGGCCGGCGAGCGAGCCCTGACTCAATTTGTCATACTCATCGTCGCGCCAATTGAATTCGTGGCACAGAATGCCGAGCGTCAGTGCGGAATCCACGCAGCGCCCGGTGATGACGATATCCGCCCCCATCGCCAGTGCGCGCGCAATCGGCGTCGCGCCGAAATAGGCGTTAGCGGTGATGATCTTGTCCTTGGGCGGAAAGGGCGTGTTGGTGAACATTTCGGACTGATCCGAAACCTCGTCCAGCCGCTCCATCAGATCATCGCCCTCCA
Organism: uncultured Sphingomonadales bacterium; assembly: GCA_937870585.1. Classification (GTDB taxonomy): domain Bacteria; phylum Pseudomonadota; class Alphaproteobacteria; order Sphingomonadales; family Sphingomonadaceae; genus Aquisediminimonas. Next base: position 3,370 of record CALMZE010000034.1, read on the forward strand.
CGATGGCGATCTTGAAGGACAGCCCCGCCTCGCGCGCGAAATGCTCCATGCGTTCAACACACGCCTTGGGATTCACGCCGCCTGCATTGGTGACGATCTTGGTGCCGGTGCGCTTCAGTTCCTGAAGATTATCCTTCCACACCCATTCGGTGAAATCGGTGGCATAGCCCAGCGTGTCGCGGTGGCGCTTCATCATGCCGAGTGCGGACATGGTGGCTTCGGCGAGATAATCGAGCACAAGATAATCGCATCCCGCACGCAGCAATTGCGTGGGCGCGATGCTCGAATCGCCAAAAAATCCGCACGCGCCGCCAATCCGAACCGCTTTCGCCATTGTCTCATCTCTCCTGTGTTTCCCTGTCCGTGGCGCAAGCGAGAAAGCGATGCAAGCGGGCCGGTTCCCCCTTGCGCAAGCTCATTCTCCCGTTAGCATCGGGAATTGGACAGGATTGACCAGATTTGGAGAGAGATGGGGATGCGGCACATCGCAATCGTGGGCTCGGGCCCTGCCGGATATTACACCGCCGAAGCCGCGCAGAAGAAATTTGGCGATGATGTGCGCGTTGACATTCTGGACCGGCTGCCCGTTCCTTATGGCCTGATCCGCACCGGCGTTGCGCCCGATCATCAGTCGATCAAGGGCGTGTACAAGCGGTATGAAGCGGTCAATTTGTCAGACAATGTCCGCTTTGTGGGCAATGTCACAGTGGGGCAGGAAGTCTCCATCGCCGAATTGCAGGACATGTATGATGCCGTGGTGCTCGCAACCGGCGCACCCAATGATGCGCCGCTGGAGATTGAGGGCGCAGACCTGCCCGGCGTGATCGGCTCTGCGGCTTTCGTCGGCTGGTATAATGGGCATCCCGATTTTGCGCGGCTCAATCCGCCGCTGTTCGGACCCGGCGCGGTGGTGATCGGCAATGGCAATGTCGCGCTTGATGTGGCGCGGATTCTGTCCAAGGGGCGTGAGGAGTTTGCGGGATCGGACATTGTCCATCACGCACTCGATCCGCTGGTCAGCGAATCCGGCATCAAGCGGATCACGATTCTGGGGCGGCGCGGGCCGCACCAGATTGCCATGACGCCCAAGGAACTGGGTGAGCTTGGCCATCTCCAGCGTGCCACGCCAAAGGTTGACGCTTCGGACCTGCCCGATGAGGCGGACGATATGATGCTGGAGCCGGGACAGCGCAAATCGGTTGGCCATTTGCGCGCCTTTGCCCAGTCGAACGAGATCAAGGACATTGTGGTTGAATTTGATTTCTTCGCAAAGCCGGTCGCCATCGAAGGCAAGGGCCATGTCGAGCGTATCATTGTCGAGCGCACGACAGTGGATGCGGATGGCAAGGCGACGGGCACGGGCGAGACCTACGCCGTACCGTGCAGCCTGATCGTCTCTTGCATCGGCTATCGCACGCCGCCGATTGAAGGCGTGCCTTATGAAGCGGGGCGTGGCCGCTTCGCCAATTCGGATGGTCGCATCCTGCCCGGCCTTTATTGCGTCGGCTGGGCGCGGCGCGGCCCGAGCGGCACCATCGGCACGAACCGGCCAGACGGCTTTGCGATTGCTGATCTGATCGCCGAAGATGTCGGTGAGGGCGCTGGCAAGAAAGGCCGCCCTGCGCTCGATGCCCTGCTCGAAAAGCGCGGATCCGATGTTGTCACCTTCCGCGACTGGAAGAAGATCGAAGAGGCCGAACAGGCCCGCGCTAGGCATGATGCGCCGCGCGAGAAGTTTGTTGCCGTCGAAGATATGATCAAGGCGCGCGGCGAAGTCTGACGAGCGCGGTATCAAGGGCTTGCAGGAAGCGGGAGCGGTCTTCCTTGCTGAAGGGCTTGGGGCCGCCAATGCCTTCTCCAAGTCCCGCGCGCAGATCGGCCATGATCGCGCGCGTGGCGACCGCTCCGCCGATTGAGGCAGTGGTGAAGGGCTTCCCGTTGGATGACAGCACGGTTGCGCCCGCCTTCAGGCAGCGGTCTGCCAGCAATATGTCCGCCGTCACCACCACCGTCTTGGCGTCTGCGCGTTCGGCAATCCAGTCGTCCGCCGCATCAAAGCCGTCGCTGACGATCTGGCGGCTGATCAGCGGATGATCGGGCACGCGGAACGGGCTGTTGGACACGAGCGTGACGGGCACGTCCAGTCGCCAAGCCACCCGGTAAATCTCATCCTTGACCGGGCAGGCATCGGCATCAACCAATATGCTGACGCTCATCCACGCCCCTTGGGCTTACCCCGGAACGGACGCGCACTGTACGGTTTGCCGCCCGGAGCGCGGCTTGGCCGGTCCCCGTCATGGCTGCGCGCGGGCCGATCTCCGGCAGGCGCACGCGCCGGGCGGTCGCCAGACGGCGCGCGGGGCGGACGATCCCCCGAAGGGGCATGGTGGCTCTGGTTCGCGGCCTTGGCATGGCGCTTGTTTGCACGCGATTCGATGCGCGGATTGCCTTGCACCGGCTCGATCATGATGCCGTCATCCGGGTCTTCCTGTGCCGTCCGCTTGAGCGCATCGGCAAAGCGGGCGGCGATGGCGCGCGGAATATCGAACATGGTTTCGTTCGCAGCGATCTTGATCGCGCCCACCTCATTCTTGGTGATGTGACCGCGACGGCAGAGCAAGGGCAGAATCCAGCGCGCATCGGCATTGTGCCGCCGCCCGATATTGAGGCGGAACCAAACCGTATCGTCAAAGCCCTGCCGCTTATGCTGTTCGCGCGGCGGGCGAGCGTCAGCATCGAGCAGTTCTTCGGGCGCGGGCATTTTGGCACGGTGCGCCTGGACCAGTGCGACCGCGATGGCATCAGCGCTCAGCGCCTTCTGCACGCGCATGGCGATGACCTTATCCTCCTCATCCGCCTCGACCGGCTGGATGAGCGCTTCGATCAGCCGTTCACGATCCTGCTTGCGCACGTCTTCGGGCGACGGGGCGTTGATCCATTCGGCTTCGATCCGTGCGCCGCGCAGCATCATCTCCACCCGGCGGCGGCGCGGATAGGGGACGAGCAGGACCGCCGTGCCCTTCTTCCCCGCGCGACCCGTGCGACCGGAACGGTGCTGGAGCGCTTCGGCATCACGCGGCAGCTCGACATGGATGACGAGGCTGAGCGTTGGCAGATCGATGCCGCGCGCGGCCACGTCTGTCGCGACGCACACCTTGGCGCGGCGATCTCGCAGCGCTTGCAGCGCGTGGTTGCGTTCGCTCTGGCTGTGCTCGCCCGAGAGTGCGACGGCGGAAAAGCCGCGCTCGATCAGGCTGGCATGGAGATGGCGGACATTGTCGCGCGTCGCGCAGAACAGCATCGCCGATTCCGCATTGTGGAAACGCAGCAGGTTGACCACCGCATTCTCGATATCGGCAGGCGCAACCGTGACGGCCTGATAGCTGATATCGCCATGGCCGCGATCTTCAGTGATCGTCGAGATACGCAGTGCATCATGCTGATACCGCTTGGCGAGCGCGACGATCGGCTTGGGCATGGTGGCTGAAAACAGCAGGGTGCGGCGGCCTTCGGGTGTGGCATCCAGAATCTCTTCCAGATCCTCGCGAAAGCCCATGTCGAGCATTTCATCGGCTTCATCGAGCACGGCCACACGCAGCGACGACAGATCGAGCGCGCCGCGTTCAAGATGGTCACGCAGGCGGCCGGGCGTGCCGACGACGATGTGCGCGCCCTGCGCCAGCGCGCGGCGCTCGCGGCTGGCATCCATGCCGCCAACGCAGGTTGCGATGCGGGCTCGCGCCGGGCCGAACAGCCACATGAGTTCGCGGCTCACCTGCAAGGCCAGTTCGCGCGTTGGGGCGATGATGAGCGAGAGCGGCGCTTCTGCCATCGTGCGGATTTCCCCGCCCTCCAGCAATTGTTCGGCCAGCGACAGGCCGAAGGCCACGGTCTTGCCGGAACCGGTCTGGGCAGAGACGATCAGGTCTCTCCCCAATGCTTCGGGGGCGATCACGGCATCTTGCACCGGAGTGAGGGCTTCATAGCCGCGTTTGGAGAGCGCTTCGAGGAGCGGTGGAGCGAGCGTTTCGGGGATCATGCGCGCGCCATAGTCTCAATTGAGGAAAATAGCGAACACCAAACGCCAGAGGCGATTGAAGCCTGCGCTCAGGGCTCCTGCCGCACAATCGGCGGCAGGCTGTATGTGCCATCCAGCGCTTCCTTGCGCGGCAGATAGAGGCGCGCAACGATGTGATAGGGACCAGCAGGTGTGGGCAGCCAATTGGAGGTGCCTTGCCTGGGCTTGGTGGCGGACAGATAGATGGTCAGGCTGCCATCCTTGTTCCGCCTGGCCCCCTTGGTCCGGTCTCCAAACTGATAGCGTTTGATTGGATTCTCAGTGAGTTGCATCGTCTGGCTGTCATAGGGTGTCAGCGACCAGAAGGCATTGGCGGGCGGTTCCTGACCGGCTGCGAAATGGATGGAGTAGCTGCGCTTCCCCGTCAGCGGCTCGCCTTTGTTGTCGATCACGCCTGCCGGGTAGATCGATTCCTCGGGCGCGTTGACATAGCCACCGCGCACCAGTTCAGCGCGCAACAGATAGTTGGTGCCGGGATCCCCCACATCGCTGCGCGACATCCAGCCATTGGCGAAGCGATCCGGCTTGAAACCCTTTTGCGCAAGCAGCTTTGGCCCGATAGACAGCGCGCAGCCCATGCCGAGCAGCTGCGAGGGTGAGAGCGTTTTTTCATCGAACGCGACTGATGGACCAAATCCCCCCGCGTCGAAGGTCGCCATCTGGCCCGCTTCGCCCGGCAAGCGAGGCAGGGCCTTGAGCGCTGTGTTGAGCAAAGCGAAATAATCGAGGCTGGTGAAGGGGTTGAGCGGGGCGGCCTCTGTCACTGGGGCACCCGCCGGGCCGCTCATGCGGATGGCGCGGGCAGCCTCGAACACGCCCTTGTCTGACGGGCCGTCCGCCAGCACGCGGCCGAGCATCCACACCGTATTGGTGGGCAGCGGGAAGGCCTCTACGCCTTCGGGAACGGTGCCGCCCGCCGGGCCGACCAAGGCATAGCGCTTCGCCTTGCCGCCATTGGTGCGCGTTCCCAGATGCCAGGGCCGCGCATAATGATCCATGAAGGCGAGCGTGTAATAGCGGCCCTTCATCTCCGGCACGTCGAGCAATACCGGCCCGCGCGAAAGATTGATCCAGGCATTCACATAGAGCGTATCGGCATTGGCCGCGCGCAACTGGCCCTGTGTCGCAGGCGTCAGCACATTGGGGTAAAGCGCAATGCTGTTGATCGGCGCTGCGACCGGCTGGGTGGGGCTGACGCGATGCGTTTCATTGTGCTGCTGGCGCAGCATATCCACCATGGGATAGCCGAACACATAGCCTTGCAGGGCGATGCTGTGGACATAGGCCGCTTCAGGGTCGGTTGAGAGCGCCTGACATTGCGCTGGATCGGGCAAAGCTGCGGCCATCGCCAAAATTGAAACCATCATGTGCCCGTCTCCCCTTGGTCTGCTGATTGCGGAACAGGGAAATAGAGCGCGGCGCAAAGTGGCTCAAGCAGAGATGCGTAATATTAGGTCGGCGGTGATACGCAAATGGATCAGGATTTGATCCTGTTGGCGGAAAAATCGAACTTCACTGCAACATCGGCCCCAATTTCGGTGGTGGCGGCCCATTCTCCGCTCCCCACGCCAAAGGCCGTGCGGTCCAGCTGTGTGCTGCCGCTGGCATGGGCGCGGTCCCCATTGATGGTGAGCGTGAAGTTGAGCGTTACAGGCCGTGTCTTGCCATGCAGCGCCAGCGTGCCTGCGGCGCGGTAGCGGTTCGGCCCGGACTTGGTGATCGTCTGCGATGTGAAGACGGCCTGACCCATGGACGCTGCATTGAAGAAATTCTCACCGCGCAGCATCTCGTCTCGCTGGGCATCATTGGTGTTGGCAGTTCCGACCTGCACGGTCACGCGGATGTGGCTGCCGGGCAGATCATCCGGGCTGAAGCGGATGTCGCCTTCCCATTGGCCGAAACTGCCATTGACGGCCGTGCCATTCCAGCTTGCCGTAAAACCAAGCTGCCCGCCCTTTGCGACGCGCCATTGCGAGACGGGGAGGGCGGCTTGCTCTGCCTCATCCTTGGCGGCATCCGTTGCATTGTCTGGCAATGGTGCCGCGTCTTCTGGCGGTGTGGCGGTCGGAGCCTCGGGCGTGGGGAGCGGGGCATTCGCCGCCGCTGGTGCAGGGCTGGCCGGAGCAGGGTTCTCTGGCGCTGCAAAACCCATCGTCCATGCGAGCGTAGCGCTCAGTCCTGTGAGGCCCAGCGCTGCCGCAACGCCGAGCAGGACGCGGCCCGGTGCGGCATCCTTCAAACCCGGCATCATGCGGGCCAGCAGATTGTCTCCCATGGCGAACTGGTGGCGCAGGGCTCCGGCGAGATGGAGCGCGAACAGCGCCACGCCGAGCAAGGCGAGCACTTCATGCGCTTCAGCTGCGGGATCAAGCCAGCCCGGCCCCACAGGCAGATGCGGCCAGGGCACGACGCCGAACAGCAAAGTGGGGAGCTTGATCTTGGAGGCGGACACGAGGATCCAGCCCGTCACCGGCGCGCCGATCATGAAGGCGTAGAGCAGGCCATGGACAAGGCTGGACAGGCGCTTGGCCCATGGCGTGTCATTCACGGCAGCTGGGCGCGGCGTGGTAAAACGCACGGCCACGCGGATCAGGCTGAGCAGCAGGATGGCGATGCCCACGCTCTTGTGCAGCTGGAAGGCCGCGAACTGGATCTGACCGCGCGGCAAATCCTCCAACCGCCAGCCGAGCGCCAGCTGGAAGGCCAAAGCCAGCGCGATGGCCCAGTGCAGGGCCATCGCGACACGGGAATAGCGGTCAGGTGACAAGAGTTATGGCTTCATGCCGAATTCGGTGTCGATGGCGATGTCCACATCGTCACCCACCGCCGGCAGGAAAGCCTTCATGCCGAAATCGGAGCGCTTGAGGCTCGCCTTGCCGGTCAGGCCGATGCGCGTATCGCCCATCATGCCCTTGCCGCCTGCAACAAACGTCACCGTCATCGGCACGGCCTTGGAGACGCCGAGCATGGTCAGCGTGCCATCCACGCGCGCTGTGGTGTCTGTCAACTTGGTGAGGCTGGATGCCTTGTAAGTGATGGTCGGGAATTTCGCGACGTTGAAGAACTGTTCGCCTTTCAGGTGCGCGTCTCGGGCTTCCCAGCCCGAATAGAGCCCGGTCGTGTCCATGGTCACGTCCAGCGTGGCGGCTTCGGGCTTGGCCGGGTTCCAGGTCAGGCTGCCGCTGATCTTGGGGAAGGTGATGGTGGTGGCAGAAAAGCCAAGATGGTTGATCCGCCCGGCCACATTGGTGTGGCTGGTATCCATTGTGTAGGTGCCTGCCGGGGCCTTGGACGGATCGGCATTCTCAACGGCAGCGCCCACAGGCGCAACGGCCAGACCAAACAGCAGTACAGGCGCAGCACGGCGGAACAGCGTGGGAAGGAAGGTCATCGCAATCTCCTCTGACAGGCAGGGGCGTTAAACCACTGCGGGAACTTGCCGTTTTTGCGGCAAGCCAGAGGAGATTGCAATTGATTCTCAAAAAGTCAGGCAGCTTCGGCGCTTGGCGGCTGGGTTGCACCCTTCCATTCGGCATAGAATTGATAATACCAGCGCCGGAGATCACCAATCGGGCCATCGCCCTCGCAGATCAGTGCCTGTTCAACGAAGCGCTGCCGATCCCAGATCACCTTGTCCTGATCGAATTGTTTGAGGATATCGCGGATGAGCGCGCGGGCGAGGCTGCCCATCGGGCCGCTCGCCTGATCCTTGGGCTGGGTGAAGGCGAAGCGGACGCACAATTTGTCATGCTCCACAGGCATCATGCCGGTCACCAGCAGAGTCTCTGAAATGCCGCTGAAGCGACTGTACGACTGGCCGGGGCCATTATTGCCGTTGGTGATGGTGCCATCCACCTCACCCTGCGGCGTGCCGAGCTTGGCCTTCACGATGCCGAGTCGACGGTGCCCCTCAAAGCTGATTTCAGCGTCGGGATAGGTGGCTGTGCCATGCACATATTTGAAGTGCGCCAAATCGGCGACATTTTCAGTGAGGAACTGAAGCGGGGCCTCCACAATCCATTCATAGCGGTCATAGGCGGTCCAGTCCGGATCGGAGGCTTCGGGGAAGACGTCCAGTTCCCAGAGCGGCGCTGCCTCTTCGGGGTGATACCACATCCACACAAAGCCATTGCCTTCCGCCATCGGCCAGGTGCGCGTGCATTTGCGCTTCACCTGCGGCGGGATCGACTTGGAATAGGGGATGTCCTTTACAGTCCCGTCTTCGGCGTAACGCCACGCGTGGAACGGGCATTCCAGCAGGTTACCGTGAACCTTGCCGCCCACGCCCATATGTGCGCCGAGATGCTTGCAATAGGCATCGATCATGCGCGGCTGGCCGTCCTCGCCACGCCACAGGGCCATGTCCTTGCCAAAGGCGCGCAGCGGCTTGACTTCGCCCACAGCCAGTTCGTCCGAATAGCAGGCGGCATACCAGCCAAAGGGGAAGGGGATGCGGTCAATTCCGCGTTCGGCAGCGCTGACCTGCCCGGTGACGGGCGCGACACGCCACGCCTTCAATTCGTCAGGAGACATGGCGCCAACAATCTGGAACGCGGCGACCGGGGGCGTGCGGGCATCAATCTGCGTAGACATGGGCAAAGCTCTCCTGTGCAGCGCGCGACTCAGGAGCCGTGCGTTTCGAAAAGTAGACTATAGTCTATGAATTGTGGTGACAAGCCCCGATTGCAATTACACGGCGCGGGCGATCAGCCGGGCTGCTGCTTCCAGATGCTCTGCGACCGAATAATCCTCGTGAATTTGCCAGTTGCGGATGATGCCGAGATAGGTTCCGGCCAGCACTTCGCCCAGCGCCGCGCCCTGCGCGCCGCCCTCTGACAGCCGTTCAAAGGCAGAAACCAGTCGCCGCGTCCGCTCTGCTCCGCGTTCCTGGCTCCAGCCTTCCTGAGAGATGGCGGCCAGCGGGCGGATGGCTTCGCGATGCGCCTCCAGTTGCGCGCCGTTGCTGGTGAACAGCGCCACGATCCGCTCTCCCACAGGCAGGTCCATGGCGGCGTGCCGGTCGATCTGGCTGATCAGATCTTCATCCATCTGCTCGACGCTGGCGGCGACGATCTCGGCCTTGCTGGGGAAATATTTGAACAAGGTGGCCCGGGCGATTCCGGCGTTCTCGGCAATCTCGTCCATCGTGGCCGCTGTCACCCCGCGCGCGGCGAAGGCGCTCACAGCGGCCTTGAGAATGGCCTTGCGCGTGCGGATCTTGTTTTCCTGCCTGCGGGTCATGGCGTGTCCTGCTTGAATGCGGGCGAAGCGCGGAGAAGCTGATAGGCCTCTACCACTGCCTGCAATTTCTTCTCATGATGCCGATCTCCGCCATTGCGGTCCGGATGATAGCGGTGGAGCAGTTCAGTGTAGCGCGCGCGCAGGGCCTTGCGGTCTGCGCTTTCATCGAGCCCCATCTGCTTGAGCGCGCGCCGGTCTTCCGGCGTGAGCGGGCGACCATCGGTGCGCGTGCGCTCCACGCCAGAGCGGAACCGCGCCGAAATGGCGTCCAGCGGATCATGAAAGTCAGACCAGCGCGGCGGCTCATCCACGCCTGCTGTGGGCCGGAAGGCGCGGGAGGCGTCTGCCCAGCGGGTGTGCGGCAATTGCGCGTCCTCAATCTCTTCGCGCGTCATCCCGGCGAACCAGTCATAGCCTGCATTGAATTCGCGGACATGGGTGAGGCAAAACCAGCGATAGCTGCCCGGCCCGTCAAATCCCGAGCCGCGATGGCCGGGCGCGCGGAACTCACCGCGCTCCACGCAGCCGGGCCGTTCGCATCTGCGCGCGGCCCCTTTGACCCGCCCATGAAATTTCTCGCGCTCCATCGCTCGCCATTGCCAATCTCCGTGCTAAATGAAAAGCCATGACCAAAGGCCCTCTTGCAACCGAAATCGAAACTCTGCTGATCGCGGCCTTTGCGCCGACGCGTCTGGCGGTGATCAATGACAGCGATCATCATCACGGCCATGCCGGGCATGATGGCTCTGGTGAAAGCCATTTCACCGTGGAGATTGAAAGCGCGGCCTTTGTCGGCGTCTCGCGCGTCAACCGGCAGCGACTCGTCAATCAGGCGCTGGGCGATATTCCCGGCCAGCGCGTTCATGCCCTTGCGATAAAGGCCCGCGCGCCGGGGGAATGAGACGAATTGCGCGGTTTTGTTGACGCGCATCAATGCATTTCACACGGGATTCTGATGGGGGTGAGGGACCAGTTCCACCCACCAGAGGAAACCATCATGACCGAACCGAATACCCCTGCTTCTGCGGCCAATGGTCGTCGCCCGGCGCGCGCGCGTGGCACCGTAATCAAGGCGGAAACGCCGCCTGTGGCAGAGCCCACACCGGCCATTGCTGAACTCGCGCCTGTTTCCGCAACGCCAGCCACTGGTCCCGAGCTTCCGCCGCCGGGCACCGATGTCAAATCCTTTCCCGTGGTTGTGCCCGATACGCTGCGTCAGGCGTTTGAAGCCGGCGAATATCCTTATCCTGAACGCATGTCTCGCCGTTCATACGAAGCGGCCAAGGCCAAATTGCAGGCCGAATTGCTGAAGGTGCAGCTTTGGGCGCAGGATACCGGGCAGAAGTTCGTCATCTTGTTCGAAGGGCGCGACGCGGCGGGCAAGGGCGGCACGATCAAGCGCTTCATGGAGCATCTCAATCCGCGTTTCGCCCGTGTCGTTGCGCTCAACAAGCCAACGGATCTGGAACGCGGCCAGTGGTTCTTCCAGCGTTACGTGGAGCATCTGCCGACGGCGGGCGAAATGGTCTTCTATGATCGCAGCTGGTACAACCGTGCGGGCGTGGAGCGGGTGATGGGCTTCTGCTCGCCCAATGAATATCTGGAATTCATGCGGCAGGCCCCAGAGCTTGAACGCATGTTCGTCCGCTCTGGCATCCGGCTTTACAAATACTGGTTCTCTGTCAGTCAGGATGAGCAGAAGGCGCGGTTTGAAGCGCGGTCCACCGACCCGCTCAAACGCTGGAAGCTTTCCCCGATCGACATGGCGAGCCTTTCGCGCTGGGATGACTATACCGAAGCGAAGGAGGCGATGTTCTTCTACACCGACACAGCGGATTCGCCGTGGATCATCATCAAATCGAACGACAAGAAGCGTGCGCGCATCAACTGTATGCTGCACTTCCTCGATTCGCTCGACTATCCGGACAAGGATCTGAAACTGGTCCACAAGGCCGATCCGCTGATCGTGACGCAGGCCGGGCATGTCATCCACAAGGCTGAGCATATTTTGGGATCATCACTCCATCCCGATATGCGTCGTGCCAATGGGAAGGCAGGCGAGTAACGCTTTGAGCGCAGGCGCGGGCAGGCTATAGCGTTCGCCCATGAACCGGCTTGCCCCGCTCCTGCTCCTTGCCCTTGCTGTGCCGGCCGTGGCTGGGGAGGGTGTGGATGGCGATGCGGGGGTGCTGGCCGCTGATCCTGTACAGGCCGAAGAACTGGCCCCCGGCGTGCGGCTGGGCGGATCGTGGCGGCTCTCCTCAAAGGATAAGGGTTTTGGCGGGGTCTCTGCTCTGATGGCGCGGGGTGGGGCGCTGACCCTGCTCACCGACGCCGGACGGCTGTTCGATCTGGAAGACGGCCAGCCTGTCCGCTCGCGTGCGCTGCCTGCCGCCTGCGCGCGGCCTTTGGGCAAGAAAAAGGCCGATGCAGAGGCGATGACGCTCGCGCCGGACGGGCAGGGCATTCGTGTCTCACTCGAACGCGTCAATATGGTATGTGCATGGAACCCGGACCGGCCCGAAGCCGCCGTGCTTAACTCCGTGTCCGCCATGGCAGCGTGGAAGCGCAATCGTGGCGCGGAGGCGATGGCCAGCCTGCCGGGCAAGGGCACGTTGATCATCGGCGAGGGCGCAGACAGCAAAGACGGGCAGCGCCCCTTGCTTTGGTATGATGGCGATCCGGCGGACCCGGCCGCGGCGATGACACCGATGCGTTACCAGCCGCCTGCGGGTTTCAAGCCCGGCGATGCCGCCTTCCTGCCCGATGGCCGGCTGATCGTGCTCAACCGCCAGACCAAGTTCGGCAAGCACGCGGCGAGCATTCTCACCATCCACCCCGCCTTTGCAGCGGAAGCGGGCGCGCTGGTGCCGGGGACTGTGCTGGCGCGGATCGTACAATCGCCGCTCTCTGCCAATTATGAGGGGCTGGCGGTCGAGCCGCGCGCGGGCGGGGCGACGATCTGGCTCGTTTCGGATGATAACTTCCGGGGGAAAGAGGGGACGCGGCTGTTGCGGCTGGATATGGCCGAGTGAGAGTGTGCACTCAATAACCCCCGCTCGTCCTGAGCTTGTCGAAGGACTGTCTTTCTAAATAGGGCATATTCAAGAAAGAACAGCCCTTCGACAAGCTCAGGGCGAGCGGTGATGGGTTATTTTTCCGTCTTCGCCGGAGCCTTTTTAGCGGGAGCCTTTTTCGCAGCAGGCTTCTTCGCCGCCGCCTTCTTAACCGGCGCTTTCTTCTTCCCCTTGGCCGGGCCTTTGGCAGCGCGATCGTCGATCAGTTGCGCGGCTTCTTCCAGCGTCAGGGCTTCGGGTGCGATGGTCTTGGGCAGCGTCGCGTTGGTGGTGCCATCGGTGACATAGGGGCCAAAGCGGCCTTCCATCACCTTCAGCTCAAGTTCGGTGCGCGGATGTGCACCGAGCACTTTGAGCGGCTCGCGAGAGGCTCCACGCGCGCGACCTCCGCCAGCAGCAGCTTCCGCCAGTTTGACAACTGCGGCATTCATGCCGGTTTCGAACACGTCCTGCGTCGATTTGAGGCGGCCATATTTGCCGTCATGCGCCAGATAAGGGCCATAGCGCCCGATGCTCGCGGTGATCGGCTTGCCGGTTTCGGGATGGTCACCAATGGTGCGCGGCAGGCTCAAGAGCTTCACCGCCCAATCGAGCCCAAACTCCTCGCCCGGCACATCCTTGGGGATGGAGGCGCGCTTGGCTTCCTTGCCCTCGCCCATTTCCACATAGGGGCCAAAACGGCCTGACTTGCGGGTGATGTCTTGCCCGGTTTCGGGGTGCTGGCCCAGCACTTCCGGCCCGCTATCCGCGCCTTCGCCCGGCCCGCCGGGCTGCGCGAATTTGCGGGTATATTTGCATTCCGGATAATTGGCGCAGGCAATGAACGCGCCAAAGCGGCCGCCGCGCAGCGAGAGCTTGCCATCGGCGCAGAGCGGGCATTTGCGTGGATCGGTGCCATCTTCCTTGTCCGGGAAGAGATAAGGCGCAAGGAAGGTGTCCAGCTCGGCCGTCACTTCAGACGGCTTCTGCTCCATCACCTCGGCGGTTTTCGGTTTGAAGTCCTTCCAGAAGGCTTCGAGCACCGCCTGCCATTGCGCGCGACCGCCCGACACATCGTCGAGGCTTTCTTCGAGCCCAGCGGTGTAATCATAGGCAACATAGCGTTCGAAAAAGCGTTCGAGGAATGCCGTCACCAGCCGCCCGCTCTCATTGGGGATGAAGCGGTTCTTCTCCAGCGTCACATAGTCGCGGTCTTTGAGCACTTGCAGCACGGAGGCATAGGTGGAGGGCCGCCCGATGCCGAGCTCCTCCATCTTCTTCACAAGGCTCGCTTCGGAATAGCGCGGCGGCGGCTGGGTGAAATGCTGCTCGCTTTCGACCGTCTTCTTGGCTGGCGCGTCGCCTTCCTTCAGGCGCGGCAGGCGGCGGGATTCCTCATCGCCCTCATCGTCGCGGCCTTCTTCATAGAGGGCGAGATAGCCGGGGAAGAGCACGACTTGCCCTGTGGCGCGCAGCCCGGTCTGGCCCGTGCCGTCCGCCAGTTCCACCGTGGTGCGTTCCAGCCGGGCAGAGGCCATCTGGCTGGCGAGTGCGCGCTTGAAGATCAGATCATAAAGGCGGGCATGATCGCCCGATGCCGCGCGGTCCTTGCTGAATTCTGTGGGGCGGATCGCTTCATGCGCTTCCTGTGCGTTCTTGGCCTTGGCCTGATATTGGCGGGGCTTGTCTGGCACATAGCTCGCGTCATAGCGGTTTGCGATAGCCCCGCGTGCAGCGGAAATGGCGCTGCCATCCATCTGCACGCCGTCGGTTCGCATATAGGTGATGTCGCCCGCTTCATAGAGCGCCTGCGCGAGACGCATCGTGTGGCTGGCGGCAAAGCCCAGCTTGCGCGCGGCTTCCTGTTGCAGCGTGGAGGTTGTGAAGGGCGGCGGCGGATTGCGGGTGAGCGGCTTGGTCTCGACCGTCTGCACGGTGAAGCGCCCCGCTTCCACGGCGGCCTTGGCTTCGGCAGCACTGCCTGCATCACCAATCGTCAGCCGCTCGATCTTCGCGCCTTGGTGGCGAACCAAGCGGGCGATGAACGGCGTGCCGTCATGTTCCATATTGGCGATGACGGACCAATATTCCTGCGGCTTGAATGCCTCAATCTCGCGCTCGCGGTCCACAACCAGTCGCAGAGCGACCGATTGCACGCGGCCTGCTGATTTCGCGCCCGGCAATTTGCGCCACAGCACGGGAGACAGCGTGAAACCCACCAGATAATCGAGCGCACGGCGGGCGCGATAAGCGTCGATCAGATCATGATCCAGATCGCGCGGCTTCGTCATCGCTTCGGTGACGGCAGCTTTGGTGATGGCATTGAAGGTGACGCGCTCAACCGCTTGCGGCAGCGCCTTTTTCTTGGCGAGCACTTCCTTCACATGCCAGCTGATTGCCTCGCCTTCCCGATCAGGGTCAGTCGCCAGAATCAGTTTGTCCGCGCCCTTGGCGGCGTCGGTAATGGCCTTCAGCTGCTTGGCTTTGTCCGGGTAACTGTCCCACGTCATCGCAAAGCCGTCATCCGGATCGACGGAACCGTCCTTTGGCGGCAGATCGCGGACATGGCCGAAGCTCGCCAGCACTGTGTGCCCGCTGCCCAGATATTTCTCGATGGTTTTCGCCTTGGCGGGGGATTCTACAATGACCAGTTTCATGCGGCGCTTTCAGTCCTCTTACGCGTATACGCGCGAGGGTGGGGAGGGGATGGCCCTCAAGTCAAGGGGTGGTTTTGATACGGCGAGGTGATCCCGGCGGCAGGCAGCGGCGGGCTTTGCCATAGCCTTTCAGGAAGCTGCGGCGCATCACTCCGGCATAAATCGCGGCGCGATATTCCTGCTCTGCCTTGTTGGCTCCGCTGATTTCTCGCACCAGAAATCGGAACGGGATCAGGCTGCCGATCATCCCGCCGGCCATGGTCAGGGCTGATTGCTTGCGCTTTTCATCGCGGCTCATATCGTCCGCTTCGTCTGCATCCGGCCCCAGCACGCCATGCAGTTCGCGGACGGCGGCGATGATCTGACGGCATTTGCGCAATCCCGTCAGATCATAGGGATTGGCCATGATCGCGGTGAGTTCGGGCGGAACATCCTTACGCTTCAGATTCACGTCAGACAGAGGTTGCGTTGCGACATCACCCACATCCTTGTCCGGCCCCGGTGTGGGGCGTTGGGCTAGGGCAGGGGCGCTGATCAGCAGCAAAGCAAAGGGGAGCAGATGTTTCATGAGGGCCAGAGGGTAGCGTCTGTGCATGAACTGTCCATGACGATAGACGCGGTGTGCGCTGTCCCGCTATGGAACGCGCATGGCCGAGAAATTTGAAAAGCACAAACAACCCTGGACTGCTGCTGAGCTGGACCGGATGCGCACGCTCGCCCGCAAGGGTGAAACCGCACGCGGCATCGCCAAGGCTATCAAGCGCAGCGAGGACTCCGTGAAGGAACGTGCCCGCGCCGAAGGATTAACACTGGGTAGCCCGCGCTAGGCCGCCTTGCGCCCAAAGCCCCGGACCTGAGGCATTGGAGCGGGCGCAGCAGCGGTGGCCAGCGGCCCGTCCTGCAATTGCGCGAGGCGTCTGGCGACCTTTTCGTCAAACGACTCCGTGTTCAGTTCGGTATGCTGAGGTTCAAGAGGGATCGCGGCGACGCGCGCAGCGCGGTTCTGCTCTATCCCTCTGAACAGTGGTTTGCGAAACATCCAGAGCAGGCTGAGAAGGGTGAGCAATGCACCAATGCCGCCCGCAGCATAGCCCTTCGATCCGCCACTGGCAGAGCTTTCGTTTCCGCTTCCGCTGTCTTTATGGTCTGCGCTGAATGCGGCGACGCGCTTGGCGAAATCTGCTGAGGATTCGCCGGCCTTTCGCTCAATCATTTGCCCGGATGCAATGAGATCATCCTTGTGTTTGCGCTCTGCTGCCGACTCGTCCGCATCATAGCCGCGCCCGCCTGCTTGCGCAGCCCTGTGCGCGGCGGTCGGATCCTTGCCGAGCATTTCCGTGAGCGCGGCGATGTCTGCGTCGTCGAGCTTGGTGAAGCGGTCTCCATGATAGATCACATAGCCGCTGCGCGTGTTGCTGTTCAGCCAGCCAACATCAAAGAAGTTCCCTTGTTTCACATAGGGTTCTTCGTCAGGCAGGTTATAGACCTTTGTGATGGTTTCGCTTGATCCGCCGCCAAAGCCGCCAAAGCGGAACCTGCGCCGGGCTTCGGCTGGGGTTGCGGTCATCATCATGACGCATAAGAGCGACAAGAGAGACACAGAAAAGGCGCGATCTATTCTGGGCATATTGCCCCCTTTTATGCATGACCAATTTTTTTTAATTGCACCTGATTACTTGATTTTCAGTGAATAGAGGCTTTTCGAACCATATTCGACTTTGTGGATCGGCTTGGAAACGGGACTGTTGCCATGACTTGTCAGGGCCGGTGAACATAGCCAGAGAGATTGGATGACCAAACGCACTGTCCCTCACTTCGTCGCGGCCATTGTGACGCTTTCTCTGTCCGCCTCGCCCTCACTGGCGCGCAAGCGGGAAGATATTCCGTTGCCGCTTAAACAGATCGTACCGGAAAAGGTGCGTGTGTGTGCGCAGAAAACAGAGTCTGGCCTTGGCTATCGTGTGCTGCGCGCAGGAACCGGTGCGAAACCCGGCAAGCGTGATGTGCCGATGATCAGCTATATTGGCTATCTGGCGAAAACGGGCGAGGTGTTCGATCAGAACGTCAATGTGCCCATGCCCGTCAGCGGCGTGATTCCGGGCTTTGCCGAAGGGCTGCAACTCATCCCGCAGGGCGGCATCACACGCCTCTGCATCCCGTCGCGGCTTGGCTATGGCGAAGAGGGCGGCGGCCCGATCCCGCCCAATGCCGATCTGGTGTTTCAGGTGGAAATCCTGAAGGCGTCCCGCTCCGCCGAGTGAGGGTCAAGGCAGGGACAGGGCCTTGCACAACCCTGCCTTGCTCCGTCCGCGCCCCTCCGCTATCGCGCGGGCCATGAAACACGCGCTCAACATCACCCGTCAGCAGAATTTCGCCGCTTGGTATCAGGAGGTCATCAGCGAGGCTGATCTGGCCGAGGAATCGGGCGTGCGCGGGTGCATGGTGATCCGGCCCTGGGGCTATGGCATCTGGGAACGCATCCAGAAGCTGATGGACGCCGAGATCAAGAAGGCGGGCGTAGAAAATTGCTACTTCCCGCTCTTCATCCCGCTTTCCTTCTTTGAGAAGGAAGCCGACCATGTGGATGGCTTTGCCAAGGAAATGGCGGTCGTTACGCATCACCGGTTGGTGAAGGGGCCAAAGGGCGGGCTAGTGCCTGATCCCGAAAGCAAACTGGAAGAGCCGCTTGTCGTTCGCCCCACATCTGAAACCGTGATTGGCGCGGCGATGAGCCGCTGGGTGCAGAGCTGGCGCGATCTGCCTTTGCTCGTCAATCAATGGGCCAATGTGGTCCGCTGGGAGATGCGCACGCGCATGTTCCTGCGCACGTCCGAATTCCTCTGGCAGGAAGGCCATACGGCGCACGCCGACCGCGAGGATGCGATGGCGGAGACGATGCGCGCGCTCGAAATGTATCGCGCATTTGCCGAAGGGCCGCTCGCCATGCCGGTCGTGGCCGGTGAAAAGCCGGAGAATGAACGCTTCCCCGGCGCGGTTGCGACCTACAGCATCGAAGCGATGATGCAGGATGGCAAAGCGTTACAGGCGGGCACCTCGCACTATCTCGGCACGGGCTTTGCCGAAGCCGCAGGCATCAAATATCAGGATAAGGAAGGCGGCATCCAGCACGCCCACACGACCAGCTGGGGCGTGTCTACGCGATTGATCGGCGGCGTCATCATGACGCACGGCGATGATGACGGGCTGCGTTGCCCGCCGCAGATCGCGCCGCACCAGATCGTCATCGTGCCGATGCTGCGCGATGATGAGGGTGATGCTGCGGTGATCGATTATGGCCGTGCGCTGGCGAAGGAACTCGGCGCGCTTTCAGCCTTTGGTGAACCGGTCCGCGTACTTTTCGACACCAAGGCGGTGAAGGCGCAGACCAAACGCTGGAACTGGGTGAAGAAGGGTGCACCGATCATTGTAGAAATCGGACCGCGCGATGTGAGCGAAGGCAAGGCCGCCGTCATCCGCCGCGACCGGCTCTATCAAGACAATGGCAAGCTGGCGACGGCCTTCACCCCGCGTGATGAGTTCGTCGCGCAGGCAGCCGGGCTGCTTGAAGAGATTCAGACCGCACTCCATGCCGAAGCCAAGGCGCGGCTCGATGGGGCGATTGCCCGCGATGTCACCGACCTCGCCAAGCACTTCAAAGGCAGCGAGGACAAGGTGGTTGGCTGGGCCGAAGTCCAATGGGCGCGGCCTACAGGTGAGGCACTGGAGAAGATTGTTGCGCGGCTGAAGGAACTGAAACTGACGATGCGCAACACGCCGATTGATGCGACGCCAGCGGATGGTGTGTGCTTCTTTACCGGTGAGAAAGCGGTTGAGCGGATCTTGATTGGGCGGACTTACTGAGGGATAAAGCGCAAGACCGTTCGTGCTGAGCTTGTCGAAGCACTGCTTTACTTTGGAACGCTGTACACCAGAAAGTGCAGTGCTTCGACGAGCTCAGCACGAACGGTGTTCTGGATCGGTATATTGCCTCACCCCGCCAGCGGCAGCCTCAACCGCGCGAGCACGCCGCCCATATCCTCGCTCTCTTCGAGCGAAACAGTCCCGCCATAAATCTCTGCCACATCGCGCACGATGGCGAGGCCAAGGCCGGTGCCGGGCTTGGTCTGGTCCAGCCGCTCGCCGCGATTGAACAGCTTGGCGCGGTCTGCTTCGGAAAGGCCCATGCCGTCATCCTCCACGGCAATATCGACCATTGTCGCATCGCGCGTAACGGTCACAAACACGCTGCCGCCGCCATATTTGGCCGCATTCTCAATGATGTTCCCCAGCATCTCGTCCAGATCCTGACGCTCGACGCGGGCCATGGCCTCCTTGTCGCCATCCATATCGAAGCGGACGTGCGGGTAGAGGCGCGAGACAGCGCGTTCGACTGATTCGAGGCTCGGCCAGACTTCCGCCCGGCTCTGCGCATGGCCACGCCGCCCGACAGCGCGGGCGCGGGCGAGGTGATGGTCGACCTGCCGTCGCATCGTGGTGGCTTCGCGGATCACGGTCTCGTCCAGATCGCCTGCCTTGGCGGTGGCGGCGTTCATGATGACGGTGAGCGGTGTTTTGAGCGCATGGGCCAGGTTCCCGGCATGAGCGCGGGCTTCTTCAGCTTGCCGGTCGTTATGATCGAGCAGCGCGTTCAGCTCTTCCACCAGCGGCGCGACTTCGCTCGGCAGATGGCCTTCCTCTACGCGCCGCAAATGACCTTGCCGCAAATCGGCGATGGAGCGGCGCAAGGATCGCAGGGGCCACAGACCATAGACAGACTGGATCGCCGCCATGGCAATCAGGCCCAGCGCAAGCACGGCAAAGCTGATCAGCAGCGTGTTGCGGATTGTGCGGATCTGCGCATCGAGCTCGCTGCGGCTTTGGGCGACCTGAAAGCGCCAGCTGACATCTGACATGGGGAGCTTGATCTCGCGCTCTGCCACGCGGACCAGACCTTCGTCATACGTCTCGAACTCGGCGCTGTCATAAACATGGATGTCCTGACCCTGCGGCAGCTTTTCGATCTTGAGTGCGCGGTCCCACAGCGAGCGCGAGCGGAACGGTTCATAGCCCGGCCCGCTGATCTGCCAGTAGAGCCCGGAATAGACCTCCAGAAAACGCTGATCGCCGAGCGGACGGATCAGCCGCACCTCGCCCAGATCGTCAATTTCGGCAGAGGCCGCCATGGAGGTGAGGACGTAGCTCAGCCCATCATCGAAGTTGCGGGTGATGGCGCTGGTCAGCACGCGGTCCAGCGCGAAGCCGCCCGCGCTGAGCAGCAGGATGATCCACAGCGCTGCAACGGCGATCATGCGCCGCTGCAACGATCCTGTCGGCTTGATCAGATCAGGCTGCGGGCTCTTCGAGGCTGTAGCCGAGTCCGCGGATTGTGGTGATGACATTCTGGCCCAGCTTCTTGCGGATGCGCGTGACGAAAACCTCGATCGTGTTCGAATCGCGGTCAAAATCCTGATCGTAAATATGTTCGATCAGTTCGGTGCGGGAAACGACCTTGCCCTTATGGTGCATCAGGTAAGAGAGGAGCTTATACTCCTGAGCCGTCATCTTCACAGGATCGCCGGCCAGCGTAACGCGGCCAGAGCGTGTGTCGAGCCGGACTTCGCCTGCAATCAGTTCGGAGGAGGCATTGCCGGAGGCGCGGCGGATGAGTGCGCGCAGCCGGGCGATCAGTTCCTGTGCCTGAAAGGGCTTGGCGAGATAATCATCGGCCCCGGCATCCAGCCCCGCCACCTTGTCCGACCAGCTGTCGCGCGCGGTCAGCACCAGCACGGGCATCACCCGGCCTTCCTTGCGCCAGCGATCAAGCACAGTCAGCCCGTCAATTTCGGGCAAGCCGAGATCAAGGATGACGGCATCATAAGTTTCGGTGGAGCCGAGAAAATGCCCGTCCTCCCCGTCCGTGGCGAGGTCGACGGCATAGCCAGCGCCTTCCAGCGTGGTCTTCAGCTGGTTGCCCAGAGTGGGTTCGTCTTCAACGATCAGCAGGCGCACTATGCGTTCCTTCGCTTGAAATGGATCGGGGGTGTTGGATCAGCCGCCCGCGCGACCGATGATTGCACCGGTTCGGCCATCAACATCAACCCAAATAACGGATTTTCCCTTGAGGAACTTCAGGCGGTAGCGGTTGAGGTCGCCATCATATTCCTGCCCGATATAGTCTGCGCCATTGGCTTTCATGCCCGGGACAACGCTGTTTTCGATGGACCTCAGCGATTTGACGGCACCGCCCTGCGTGCCCTTGTACACATCATCCTGCTCGCCAGAGCGCTTGTCGCGCGCGTCAGCAGGTGCAACTGCGGTGACGATGCAGATGAGCGCGGGGACAAGGAGGTTGAGCAGTTTCATGAACGTGCGAATAGGGGAGCGGCTTTGAATAGTCGATGAACGGGACCATTCCCTTTATCCGTCATTCCCGCGCAGGCGGGAATCCATGAACACGATCCATGCAAAGCTTGGGCGAAACACGGGGCACTTCTCTGTCAAACACGGAGGTCTTGGATTCCCGCCTGCGCGGGAATGACGGTGGAGAGAGCGGCATCTTGACCTTTCCTTCCCCATCGCCACAGTGCGCGGCAACAACAGGGAGAGGGCCATGCCGAGTTTGACCGCGACTGCAATCCAGTGGCTGCTGCGCACTACGGGCACTTACAAGAAGATGTTCTCCGGTGGGCCAGGCTTTGCCGAAATGCAAAAGCAGGCGCTGTCTGTGCCCAGCATTCCTTCGGATAAGAACAAGAAGGCGTGTGATATCGAGGAAGGAAGCTTTCAGGGTCGGCCGGTCTGGACCTTCACGCCCAAAAGCGAGGTGAAGGGCACGATGCTCTACTGGCATGGCGGTGGCTATGTATATGCAGCGTCTCCTGCCCATTGGGATTTTCTGGCCTATCTGGCCGCCACGCATGGCATCCGCTCGGTTGCGCCGCTCTATCCGCTTGCACCGATGGACGAAGTGGGGGCGATCACCAGCTTCGCACTCGATTTCTACCGCGAGTTTGTGGCGGGGCAGGGCGGCGCACCCTTCACCATGGGCGGCGATTCGGCGGGCGGCGGTTTGACTGCGGCTACTGTGATGGGTGCGCGTGATGCGGGGCTGGCTCTGCCCGAGAAGCTACTGCTCATCTGTCCGTGGCTGGAGGTGAACCCCAACCATCCCGATCAGCCGGGGATCGAACCCAAGGATGCGATCCTCACCATTCGCGGCATCAAGGAAGCAGGGGAAATGTATGCAGGCGCGGCGGGCGTGACCGATCCGCGCGTCAGCCCCATCCATGGCGACTGGTCTGGCTTGCCGCCGATTCTGTCCTTTGGGGGCGGCGCGGATATTCTCTTGCCCGATGCGCGCGCGCTGAAGGCCAAGCTGCCGTCGGTTGACTATGTGGAAGGCGCGGGGCTGATGCACGATTGGCCGATCTTCTTCTTCCCCGAAAGCCGGGCGGCGCAGAAGCGGATGGCGGCGTTTATTGGGGGGTAGAACCCTTATCTCTAACCGGATCGTCGCCCCCGCGTAGGCGGGGGCCGGGTTGACGCTATGCTCCTACCGTCCAAGCGGCCCCCGCCTGCGCGGGGGCGACGTGATGGATTTTCTCAGCGGCTCACTGGCGTCACCGCAGGCAGGCGGATCATCCCGAACGTCGTCGCAGCGATCAGATAGGCCACAGCTCCGCCCATCTGGAACAGCGCGTAGCTTCCTGTCCAGTCATGCATTTTGCCGAACAGCAGGATGCCCGCGAGCGTCCCAACCCACGCCAGTGTCTGCAACCAGCCATAGATGGTGCCATAGCGCTGCGTGCCGAAGCGGCGGGCGACGAAGAAGGGGATCAGGTCAATCTCTGCGCCCTGCTGAATGCCGACTGCGGCGATGGCGAATAACGCGACCGCCGTATTGCCGTGCGTGCCCCACAGGATCAGGCAGCCTATCGCCGGAATGGCCGTGAACAGCGCGGCCACGCGAGAGGGATTGCGCCGGTCCAGCATCCAGCCGCACCCGAGACGCCCCACGAGCTGGCCCGATGCAAAGGCTGAGATACCCCACGCCGCAAATTTGAAGCTCAGCCCTTCTTCCTGCAACATCGGCACGGCCTGACTGAGCAGACCGCCACCCGGCATGTTGATGCAGATATAGGCAAGTCCAATCGCCCAGAAGGTGGGCGTGCGGGCAAAGCCATGGTCGGGGCTGCTGGCGTCTGTCGGCACCACATGGCTCGGTTGGCGCCAGGGCGGATCGCGCAACAGCCACAGAACGACCGGCAGGCCGACACAGCCACTCAGGACTGCAAGCAACCAATAGCCTGCGCGCCAGCCATTCTCTGAAATCAGATGTTCAAAGACCGGCGGAAAAATGACAGCCGCGAGAGACAGGCCAGTCGCTGAAATCGCCAGTGCAAAGCCGCGATGCACGGTAAACCATGATGTCACGGCGCGGGTATAGGCAATCGAACTGGTGAAGACGCCGATCACGCCCGTCACAAACACCATCACGCCAAACAGGATCGGCTGGAGCGGCATCAGCGCGATGAAGATGTAGAGACCGGTCAGCGCCACCATGCCGAGCGCATAGACCGGGCGCAGGCCATAATGATCGAACGCCCAGCCGACGAGCGGCGCGATCAGCGAGCCGAGCCCGACCAAAGCCTGCAATTGTGAAAATTGCCCCAGCGTCCAGCCGGTGTCTTTCAACAGCGACGGAATGAAGATGCTGAACACGAAATAGAGCAAGTTGACGCCCGTGGCCGCTGTCAGCCCCGCGCCCACTGCCACGGTCCAGCCGCGCTGCCATTCGCCCGTTCCGGGCTGATCCTCTCTCATGGCGCGGGTGTCTGGCATGGCGCGGGCGTTGTCAACCGGGCGGGCAGGCTGTAGGCGCGGCGCGCTTGGCACCTTTGCACACTGGAGACTGACCCCCGATGGCCGCACCGATAATGGGATATGAAGGCCTTGGGCTGGTGCAGGGTTCGGGCTGGCTGTTCAAGGGGCTCGATCTGTTCATCCATGAACGCGACCGGCTGGCGCTGATTGGCCGCAATGGCGCGGGCAAGACGACTTTGCTCAAGTTGATTGCGGGCACCATCGACTCCGATGAAGGGCGGCGCACGATCCGCCCCGGCACGCGCGTGGTGCTGCTGGAGCAGGAGCCGCGCTTTGACGGGCATGAAACGCTGCGCGACTGGGTGCTGGCCGGGGACGACGCGCCGGAATCCTATGAGGCCGAAGCGATTGCCGACCAGTTGGGGATTGACCTGTCTCGCGCCTCGGCATCAGCGAGCGGCGGGGAGCGTCGCCGCGCCGGGCTGGTGCGGGCGCTCGCCATGAATCCGGACGTGCTGTTGCTTGACGAACCGACCAACCATCTTGATCTCGCGGCGATCCAGTGGCTGGAAGACTGGCTCTCGCGTTTCACCGGCGCGTTCATTGCCATCAGCCATGACCGGACCTTCCTGACGCGGCTGACGCGGGCGACCTTGTGGATTGACCGGGGGCAGTTGCGGCGCACGGAAATCGGCTTTGGCGGGTTTGAGGCGTGGCAGGAAAAGGTGTTTGCCGATGAAGCCCGAAACGCCGAGCGGCTCGATGCCAGGCTGAAAATTGAGGAGCACTGGCTGCATCGCGGCGTCACGGCGCGGCGGAAGCGCAATCAGGGGCGGCTGGAAAAGCTGTTCGAAATGCGCGCGACCCGCGCCGCGATGATGGGGCCGCCGGGCACTGCCAAGCTGGGCGTGGCGAGCGACGATGTGCGCACCAAGTCTGTGATCGAGGCGGATAATGTGACGCTGCGCTATGGCGAGCGCACGATCATCCGCAATTTCTCGCTGCGCATCCAGCGCGGCGACCGGATCGGCATTGTTGGAGCAAACGGCACCGGCAAATCGAGCCTGCTCAAGATGTTGACCGGGGAACTTGTGCCAACCGAAGGCACAATCCGCCTCGCCAAGACGCTGAACGGCATCGTGATCGATCAGCAACGCGCGCTGATGGTGCCGGACAAGCGCGTGCGAGACATTCTTGCGGACGGCGGCGACTGGGTGGATGTGCGGGGTGAGAAGAAGCATATTCAGGGCTATCTCAAGGAATTCCTGTTCGATCCCGGCCTGTCCGAAGCACGGATCGGCACATTGTCGGGCGGGGAGCAATCGCGGCTCCTGCTCGCGCGCGAATTTGCGCGGCCTTCCAACCTGCTGGTTCTCGATGAGCCGACCAACGATCTCGATCTGGAAACGCTCGACCTGCTGCAAGAGGTGATCGCCGATTATGACGGCACAGTCCTGCTCGTCAGCCATGACCGCGACTTTCTGGACCGCACCGTCACGCTGACGCTGGGGCTGGATGGCACTGGCAAGGTAGACATCATCGCGGGCGGCTATGCCGATTGGGAGCGCAAGCGGGAGGCTCCGCGCACGGCCCCCAAACCGACAGCACAAAAGTCCGCGCCAGCCGCCCCGCCGCCCACGCAGAAGACCAAGCTCTCGTTCAAGGATCAGCGCGATTATGATCTGCTGCCCGGACAGATCGAACAGATCGAAGCGGAGATGGCGGCGTTGGAGGCTGAACTGGCCGATGGTGGGCTCTACACACGCGACCCCAAACGCTTTGCTGCTGCCAATGCCCGTCTGGAGGCCGCCCGTGCCGAAAAGGACGCGATGGAAGAGCGTTGGCTTGATCTGGCGATGATGGTGGAAGAACTCACTGCGCGGGGTTGAATTTATCCAATCGTGACACGCTGGGCTGTGGCAGGGGCATGACATCATTGCGTCAAAGGTGAATCATGCTGCATCGTGTTCTGATCGGACTGGCTGGACTTTCTCTCACGGTGGTTGCGGTTCATGCGGCGCCCAAGCCGGACCCGCGCACTGCCATCGCCAAGGCCATTCAGAACAGCATGGATGGCGATCCGGACCCGACGCCCGTCTCCAAGCTCAAATCAGCGATGAAACGAGTCGATATCGATGGCGATGCCATTCCCGATTGGCAGGTGAACTGGGAGAAATATGGTTCGGCCAGTTGGTGCGGCACGGGTGGCTGCCGGTATCAACTGTGGCGCGGGGTTGCGGGCGGCGACCCGGTGGTCGTGTTCGAACGGCAGGTGCGTGAGGTGAAAACCCGCAAGACGGCGCTGGGCACTGTGTTTGATTTCGATTTCCATGGATCGGTCTGTGGTGGCTTCGGGGTTGAAGAATGCCCGGCCAGCTATGGCTGGGATGCAAAACTGGGCCGCATGGTCGAACGTGTGGCCTCCAATGGGGATGGCACCATCCGGCTGATGGCCCCCTATGAAAATTTTGAAGAAGACGCGCCCGATGCCGTTGAGGCTCGCGTAGCGGCACGCAAGGGGCAATGTACGGCGATGGGTGCAGGCGTTGGCGATTATGGCGACGAATATTTCCTCCCTGTCTCTGTGCCCGATGTGGATGGCGATGGCGCGCGCGACTGGCTGCTGAATGGCAGCACCTGCGTTTACACCGATGACCGGGATTCGGTGGATCTGCCCGACGAACTGATGGTCACAGCCGGTGATGCGGCCAAGCCTGTGCTGGCGCTGACTGCGAAGATCATCCGCATTTCTGTCGCTACAACACCAGCCTCTGTCATGTCTGTCGAGCGGGTGGGGGAGTGCGAAACCTACAGCACGCAGCCCGATGCCACATTGTGCCCGGTCACGCCGATGCGCTGGGACGGAGCGGCAAAGATGTTCGCGGCGCGCTGAGGCCGCATCCTTGACCTTTCGTGCGCCTCCCGCTAATGGCCCGCTCGCCTGACGGATACGTCTTTCCGGGCTACGGTCCGCAAATCCGCAGAAATCAGGCATCACATAGAGCTTGAACAATGCTTGTGTGGGTGGGCCTTCGGGGATCGCTGTGCGATTCGCGTGGGTCGTTCGTGCTTTCGGGCACCGCGCATATGGGCAGAGTAACTTCGATAAAGGTGAAGGGCTTCATGCCAACGATCAATCAGCTGGTCCGCAAGGGCCGGGCGCCTCAGAAGGCGAAATCCAAAGTCCCCGCGATGGACAAGAACCCGCAGAAGCGGGGCGTTTGCACACGCGTTTACACGACGACCCCGAAGAAGCCGAACTCGGCACTTCGCAAGGTTGCCAAGATCCGCCTGTCCAACCAGCGCGAAGTCATCAGCTACATCCCCGGTGAAGGTCACAACCTTCAGGAACACAGCGTTGTGCTCATCCGTGGCGGTCGTGTGCGCGATCTTCCCGGTGTGCGCTACCATGTGCTGCGCGGCGTGCTCGACACGCAGGGTGTGAAGGATCGCAAGCAGAGCCGGTCCAAATACGGTGCAAAGCGGCCCAAGTAAGCCGTTCCCGTATTTTTCAGCTGAATTGAAAGGATAAGCCAATGGCTCGTCGTCGTCGTCCCGAGAAGCGGGAAATTCTGCCCGATCCCAAATTTGGTGATGTGGTGCTCTCAAAGTTCATGAATTCCGTTATGCTTGACGGTAAGAAGTCGGTTGCCGAAGGCATCGTCTATGGCGCGCTCGAAACCATCGAGACCAAAGCCAAGAAGGAACCGCTCGGCGTGTTCCATGATGCGCTCAACAATGTGAAGCCGGGCATTGAAGTCCGTTCGCGTCGTGTGGGTGGTGCTACCTATCAGGTTCCCGTCGAAGTCCGCGCCGAACGTGCGCAGGCTCTGGCGATCCGTTGGCTGATCTCGGCTGCGCGCAATCGCAGCGAAAAGACCATGTCGGCGCGTCTCTCGGCTGAACTGATGGATGCCGCGCAGAACCGTGGCAGCGCCGTCAAGAAGCGCGAAGACACGCACCGTATGGCTGAAGCCAACCGGGCCTTCTCTCACTACCGCTGGTAACACCAGTGTCACAGGCGGAGCGCACAGGCTGCGCTCCCGCCTTCCTTTGGAGTCAAAGCAATGGCCCGCAGCCATCCCCTCGAAAAATACCGCAACATCGGTATCATGGCGCACATCGACGCTGGCAAGACCACGACGACCGAGCGCATCCTCTATTACACCGGCAAGTCCTACAAGATCGGCGAAGTGCATGAAGGCACCGCGACGATGGACTGGATGGAGCAGGAACAGGAACGCGGCATCACGATCACGTCTGCTGCGACAACCTGCTTCTGGAATGATCACCGGATCAACATCATCGACACGCCGGGCCACGTCGACTTCACGATTGAAGTTGAACGCTCGCTGCGCGTGCTCGACGGTGCCGTGGCGTGCTTTGACGGGGTGGCCGGCGTTGAACCGCAGTCCGAAACCGTGTGGCGTCAGGCTGAAAAGTACAGCGTGCCGCGCATGTGCTTTGTCAACAAGCTCGATCGCACCGGCGCAAACTTCGAAATGTGCGTGGACATGATCCGCGACCGTCTGGGTGCGCGTCCGCTCGTGCTCTACACGCCGGTTGGCATTGAAAGCCAGCTCAAGGGTCTGGTCGATCTGGTCGAAAACCGCGCGATCATCTGGGCCGACGAATCGCTGGGTGCAAAGTTCGAATATACGGACATCCCCGCCGATCTGGCTGACAAGGCCGCCGCGCTGCGCGCCGAGCTGATCGAAACCGTCGTCGAACAGGACGATGACGTGATGGAAGCCTATCTGGAAGGCAATGAGCCGGACGTGGCGACGATCAAGAAGCTGATCCGCAAGGGCACGCTGAACTTCTCGTTCGTCCCCGTGCTGTGCGGCTCGGCATTCAAGAACAAGGGCGTTCAGCCGCTGCTCGACGCGGTGGTCGACTATCTGCCTTCGCCGCTCGACATTCCCGATGTGCAGGGCGTGAAGCTGGATGGCGAAACCGAAGATACGCGCCCGGCCAAGGACGAAGCGCCCTTCTCGGCGCTGGCGTTCAAGATCATGAACGATCCCTTCGTTGGTACGCTGACCTTTGCCCGCATCTATTCGGGCAAGCTGGAAAGCGCCTCGACCGTGCTCAACTCGGTCAAGGACAAGAAGGAAAAGGTTGGCCGCATGTTGCTGATGCACGCCAACAGCCGCGAAGACATTCAGGAAGCCTATGCGGGTGACATCGTTGCTCTCGCCGGCCTGAAGGACACGACCACGGGCGACACGCTCTGCTCGCAGTCTGAACCGATCATTCTTGAACGCATGGAATTCCCCGATCCCGTGATCGAGGTTGCCGTGGAACCCAAGACCAAGGCCGACCAGGAAAAGATGGGCATCGCGCTCAATCGCCTCGCGCGCGAGGATCCCTCGTTCCGCGTCACGTCAGACCATGAATCGGGCCAGACGATCATCAAGGGCATGGGTGAACTTCACCTTGAAATCCTGGTTGACCGCATGAAGCGCGAATTCAAGGTGGAAGCCAATGTCGGCGCGCCGCAGGTGGCTTACCGCGAATATCTCGCGAAAAAGGTCGATATCGATTACACCCACAAGAAGCAGTCGGGTGGTTCGGGTCAGTTCGGTCGTGTGAAGTTCACGGTCGAACCGGGCGAACGTGGTTCGGGCATCATCTTCCACGATGAAATCAAGGGCGGTAACATTCCGAAGGAATATATCCCCTCGGTTGAAAAGGGCATGCGCGAAACGGCCGAATCCGGCTCGCTCATCGGCTTCCCGATCATCGACTTCGAAATCCGCCTCTATGACGGCGCGTATCATGACGTCGACTCCTCGGCTCTGGCCTTCGAAATCTGCGCCCGCGCTGCCATGCGCGAAGCAGCCCAGAAGTCCGGCATCAAGCTGCTCGAACCGATCATGAAGGTCGAAGTCGTCACCCCCGAAGATTTCATGGGTGACGTGATCGGCGACATGAACTCGCGGCGCGGGCAGATCCAGGGTACAGACAGCCGCGGCAACGCCCAGGTTGTTGAAGCCATGGTGCCGCTCGCCAACATGTTCGGCTATGTGAACCAGCTGCGTTCCTTCACTCAGGGGCGTGCGCAGTACACGATGCAGTTCTCGCATTATGACGAGGTGCCGGCGAACGTGGCGGAAGAGGTGAAGGCAAAGCTTGCCTGATCTGAAAAGAAGGACTAAGGGCGGCGCCTGATTCAGCAGGCGCCCGTTCCCGACGACTCCCCGACTGATCAACAAACATTCGAAAATGAGGTTTTGAACAATGGCCAAGGCTAAATTTGAGCGGACGAAGCCGCACTGCAACATCGGCACCATCGGTCACGTTGACCACGGCAAGACGTCGCTGACTGCTGCCATCACCAAGGTGCTCGCTGACACGTCGGGCGGCGTCGCCGTCGACTTCGCGAACATCGACAAGGCTCCCGAAGAGCGCGAACGCGGCATCACCATTTCGACGGCGCACGTCGAATATGAAACCGCCAACCGTCACTATGCGCACGTCGATTGCCCGGGCCACGCTGACTATGTGAAGAACATGATCACCGGCGCCGCGCAGATGGACGGCGGCATTCTCGTCGTCTCCGCAACCGACGGCCCGATGCCGCAGACCCGCGAGCACATCCTGCTTGCCCGTCAGGTTGGCGTGCCGCAGCTCGTGATCTTCATGAACAAGGTTGACCTTGTTGACGATCCCGAAATCCTCGAACTCGTCGAAATGGAAATCCGCGAACTGCTTTCGAAGTATGACTTTGAAGGCGACAATATTCCGATCATCCATGGTTCGGCGACCTGCGCGCTCAACGACACCAACCCTGAAATCGGTCGCGACGCCGTGCTCAAGCTGATGGCTGCTGTTGACGAATTTATTCCGCAGCCGGCCCGTCCGCTCGACAAGCCGTTCCTGATGCCGATCGAAGACGTGTTCTCGATCTCGGGTCGTGGTACGGTTGTGACCGGTCGCGTCGAAACCGGCGTTGTGAACGTGGGTGACGAAGTCGAAATCGTCGGCCTGAAGGACACTGTGAAGACGGTCTGCACGGGCGTCGAAATGTTCCGCAAGCTGCTCGATCGCGGTGAAGCTGGCGACAATATCGGTGCGCTGCTGCGTGGCACGAAGCGTGAAGACGTGGAACGTGGCCAGGTGCTCTGCAAGCCCGGCTCGATCACGCCGCACACCGAATTCCAGTCGGAAGTCTATGTGCTTTCGAAGGAAGAAGGCGGCCGTCACACCCCGTTCTTCGCCAACTATCGTCCGCAGTTCTACTTCCGCACGACCGACGTGACGGGCGAAGTCGTTCTGCCGGAAGGCACCGAAATGGTCATGCCGGGCGACAACGTCCAGCTGGGTGTCAAGCTCATTGCTCCGATCGCCATGGAGCAGGGCCTGCGCTTCTCGATCCGCGAAGGCGGCCGTACGGTCGGCTCCGGCGTCGTGGCCTCGGTCACCAAGTAATCGAACATTCGGGCCGCCCGATCCTCTCACAAAGAGGGTCGGGCGGTTCGGTTGTTTCTGCCTTTTTTGCTCTTTCTCATCGGTAAACGGACATGGAAACCCAGAATATCCGCATTCGCCTGAAGGCGTTCGACCATCGCGTGCTCGACCAGGCAACTGGCGACATCGCAGACACGGCCAAGCGCACCGGCGCTTTGATCCGTGGGCCCATTCCGCTCCCGACGCGCATCGAAAAGTTCACGGTCAACCGTGGCCCTCACGTTGACAAGAAGTCGCGTGAGCAGTTCGAAGTCCGCACCTACAAGCGTCTGCTCGACATCGTGCAGCCGACTCCCCAGACTGTTGATGCTTTGATGAAGCTCGACCTCGCTTCCGGGGTTGATGTTGAAATCAAACTGGCCTAAGGCCGCGCATCTCTTCAAGAGATTCGGGATACCGCCGGGCTTGCCCGGGTCTGAGTCCCCCGTCTTTTTGGCCTGAAATGGCCAGAAACCAGCCCAGACGGGGCCAGACTGAAAATTTGGGTTGAACAGCACGCCCGCGGGGAATGGGTCTCCGTGGGCCTCTGCACATAATGGAGTATGCAGATCATGCGCACTGGCGTGATCGCGAAGAAGGTTGGGATGACACGCATCTTCAATGAAGATGGCCGTCATGTTCCCGTGACCGTTCTTTCGCTGGAAAATTGCCAGGTGGTCTCGCACAAGACAGCGGATCGTGACGGTTACGTCGCGCTCCAGCTCGGTGCGGGGGCTGCCAAAGCCAAGAATGTTGCCAAGCCGCAGCGCGGCCACTTTGCGAAGGCCGAAGTTGAGCCCAAGGCTCAGCTCGTCGAATTCCGCGTGGCCGAAGATGCACTGGTTGATGTGGGTGCGGAAATCTCCGCCAGCCACTTCATTGCCGGACAACTGGTCGATGTCGCCGGTCACACGCAGGGCAAGGGCTTTGCGGGTGCCATGAAGCGCTGGAACTTCGGCGGTCTGCGCGCCACGCACGGCGTGTCCGTCTCGCACCGTTCGCATGGTTCGACCGGTAACCGTCAGGATCCGGGCAAGACCTTCAAAAACAAGAAGATGGCCGGTCACATGGGTGATCGTGAGCGCACGCAGCAGAACCTTGAAGTGGTTCTGGCTGATGAAGAGCGCGGCCTTCTGTTCATCAAGGGTTCGGTCCCCGGTGCCAAGGGCACCTGGCTGACGGTTTCGGACGCCGTCAAGGTCGCCCGCCCGGCTGATGTGCCTTATCCCGCTGCCATCAAGTCTGCGGCTGCCCCGGCTCCGGTTGCTGAAGAAGCGCCCGCTGCCGAAGCGCCCGAAGCTGATGCTTCCGCAACCGAAAACCAGGAGGGCTGATCCATGAAGGTCAAGGTTCAAACCCTCGACGCCACGGAAAATGGCGACATCGAGCTGAACGACGCAATTTTTGGCGTTGAAGCCCGTGCCGACATCCTGCACCGCGTCATCACCTGGCAGCTTGAAAAGCGTCGCGCGACTGCGCGTGGTGCCCGCGAGCGTTCAGACGTTGCGCGCACCGGCAAGAAGTTCGGTCGCCAGAAGGGTGGCGGCACGGCTCGTCACGGCAACCGTCGTGCGCCGAACTTCGTGGGCGGTGGCAAGGCCCATGGTCCCCGCGTTCGCGACTTTAACCCGTCGCTGAACAAGAAGATCCGCACGCTCGGCCTGAAGATGGCTCTGTCTGACAAGATTGCCAATGGCAGCCTGATCGTGATGGACAATCTGGCGGTTGAAAACGGCAAGACCAAGGTTCTGGCAGCATCGCTCGCCAAGCTGGGTCTGGGTCATCGCACGCTGGTGATTGATGGCGCTCAGGTGGAACAGAGCTTCGCGCTCGCCGCGTCCAACCTGATTGGTGTCGATGCGCTGCCTGCGGTTGGTGCTAACGTCTATGACATCGTGAGGGCCCAGACGCTGGTTCTGACCCGCGCGGGCGTCGAGCAGCTGGAGGCGCGTCTCAATGGCTAACAACGGTATCGCCACCCTGCGTCAGTATGACGTGGTTCGTGCGCCGCACATCACCGAAAAGTCCACCATGGCTTCCGAACACAATGCTGTTGTGTTCCGCGTGGCCAGCGATGCGACCAAGCCTGAAATCAAGGCTGCCGTCGAAGCGCTGTTCAACGTGAAGGTCACTGCGGTCAACACCCTGAACCAAAAGGGCAAGACCAAGCGCTGGAAGGGCAAGGCCTACAAGCGTTCGGACTTCAAGAAAGCGATCGTGACGCTGGCTGAAGGCAGCTCGATCGACGTGACGACGGGAGTCTGACACGATGGCATTGAAGCATTATAATCCAACCAGCCCGGCCCGTCGTGGCCTGATCCTGGTTGACCGGTCCGCCCTGCACAAGGGCAAGCCGGTAAAGGCGCTGACCGAAGGCAAGCGCAAGACGGGTGGCCGCAATAACAAGGGCCATGTCACGTCTCGCGGTATCGCCGGTGGTCACAAGCAGCGCTATCGCATCATCGACTTCAAGCGTCGCAAGTGGGATATGGATGCCACGGTCGAGCGGCTGGAATATGATCCCAACCGCACGGCGTTCATCGCGCTCATCAAATATGATGATGGTGAACAGGCCTATATCCTCGCGCCGCAGCGTCTGGCCCCCGGTGACAAGGTTGTCGCGGGCAAGAAGACGGACGTGAAGCCGGGCAACGCGATGGAGCTGGGCCAGATGCCGGTCGGCACGATCATCCACAATGTGGAGATGAAGCCGGGCAAGGGCGGCCAGATCGCCCGCTCCGCAGGCACCTATGTCCAGCTGGTCGGTCGTGACCGTGGCATGGTGATTGTGCGCCTTAACTCGGGTGAACAGCGTTATCTGCGTTCGGATTGCATGGGCACCGTTGGTGCCGTGTCCAACCCGGACAATGGCAACACCAACCTTGCCAAGGCCGGTCGCAATCGCTGGAAGGGCATCAAGCCTTTGACGCGCGGCGTCGCCAAGAACCCGGTCGATCACCCCCATGGTGGTGGTGAAGGCCGCACCTCTGGTGGCCGTCATCCTGTGACTCCGTGGGGCAAGCCGACCAAGGGCGCCCGCACCCGCAACAACAAGGCGACGGACAAGATGATTATCCGCTCGCGTCATGCGAAGAAGAAGAGGTAAGTCATGGCCCGTTCCGTCTGGAAAGGTCCCTTTGTTGACCTTCATCTCCTGAAGAAGGCTGAAGCAGCCGCAGAACAGGGAACCCGTGCCGGTCCGATCAAGACCTGGTCGCGTCGTTCCACGATCCTGCCGCAGTTCGTTGGCCTCACCTTCAATGTCTATAACGGCCGCAAGTTCGTGCCCGTCTCTGTCAATGAAGACATGGTCGGCATGAAGCTCGGCGAATTCGCGCCGACCCGCTACTTCCCGGGTCACGCGGCAGACAAGAAGGGCAAGCGCTAATGTCCAAACCTGCTGCTCCCCGTCGCGTAGCCGACAATGAGGCGCTGGCCGTGAACACGATGATCCGTGGTTCGGACCGCAAGCTCAATCTCGTCGCGGGTCTGATCCGTGGCAAGAAGGCCGGTGACGCGCT
Source organism: uncultured Sphingomonadales bacterium (assembly GCA_937870585.1). GTDB lineage: Bacteria > Pseudomonadota > Alphaproteobacteria > Sphingomonadales > Sphingomonadaceae > Aquisediminimonas. The sequence goes on from CALMZE010000034.1 coordinate 38,198, forward strand.
GAACATCCTCTCTTTCTCGAAGCGTGCCATGGCCGTTGACGTGAAGAAGGTGCTCCAGTCCGCTATCGCCAACGCTGAGAACAACCACAATCTCGATGTGGATGCGCTCGTTGTCGCTGAAGCCAGCGTCGGCAAGTCGATGGTCATGAAGCGGTTTGCAACCCGCGCTCGTGGCCGTTCCTCGCGCATCCTGAAGCCGTTCAGCCGCATTCGTGTGGTTGTCCGCCAAGTCGAAGAAAAGGACGCCTGATATGGGTCAGAAGAGCAATCCGATCGGTCTGCGCCTTCAGATCAACCGCACCTGGGATAGCCGCTGGTTCGCCGGTGGTCAGGATTATGGCCGTCTTCTTCTGGAAGACCTCAAGCTGCGCAAGTTCATCTTCAAGAAGCTGCCCCAGGCCGCGATCTCGAAGGTGGTGATCGAGCGCCCGGCTAAGCTGTGCCGCATCTCCATCTATGCCGCACGCCCCGGCGTGATCATCGGCAAGAAGGGTGGCGACATCGAGAAGCTTCGCAAGGAGTTGGGGGCGATGACCTCCAGCGACGTGTCGCTGAACATCGTCGAAATCCGCAAGCCGGAAATCGATGCCAAGCTCGTGGCGGACGGCGTTGCCGATCAGCTGGAGCGCCGCATTGCCTTCCGTCGCGCGATGAAGCGTGCCGTGCAGTCCGCGCTGCGTCTGGGTGCCGAAGGCATCAAGATCACCTGCGGTGGCCGTCTGGGTGGCGCTGAAATCGCTCGTACCGAATGGTATCGCGAAGGCCGTGTGCCGCTGCATACGCTGCGCGCGAACGTCGATTATGCCGAAAGTCAGGCGCACACTGCTTATGGCGTGTGCGGCATCAAGGTCTGGATCTTCAAGGGTGAAATCCTTGGTCATGATCCCATGGCGACCGACCGTCTGATGGTCGAAGCGCAGACCTCTGGCGTCCGTCCGGCCCGCTAAGGAAATCGAACCATGCTGCAACCGAAGAAAACAAAGTTCCGCAAGGCGCACAAGGGCCGGATCCATGGCGATGCCAAGGGCGGCACCGACCTCAATTTCGGGTCTTATGGCCTGAAGGCGATGGAGCCGGAACGTATCACCGCGCGTCAGATTGAAGCTGCACGTCGTGCCATCACCCGCCACATTCGCCGTCAGGGCCGTTTGTGGATCCGCATCTTCCCGGATGTGCCGGTTTCGTCCAAGCCCGCTGAAGTCCGCATGGGCTCGGGTAAAGGGTCGCCGGAATTCTGGGTGGCGCGCGTGAAGCCGGGCCGCATCCTGTTCGAACTGGACGGTGTTCCGGGCGATCTGGCTGCCACCGCGTTCAGCCGCGCAGCCATGAAGCTGCCGATCAAGACCAAGGTCGTGGCCCGTCTGGGCGACACGTCTCACTTGGGAGCCGCGAAATGACGAAGATTGCCGATCTCCGCGTCAAGACCGACGACCAGATTGCGGATCAGCTGCAGGAACTGAAGCGTGAGCAGATGAACCTGCGTTTCCAGGCGGCGACCAGCCAGCTGGAAAAGCCGAGCCGCGTTCGAGAAGTCCGTCGTGACATTGCCCGCCTCAAGACGCTTCAGGCCCAGCGGGTCGCTGAAGTGCTCAAGGCATAAGGAAGACTGACGATGCCCAAACGTATTCTCACAGGAACCGTCGTCTCCGACAAGAACGACAAGACCGTGGTGGTCAAGGTTGAGCGCAAGGTTGCTCACCCGCTCTATGGCAAGATCATCCGTCGCTCGAAGAAGTATCACGCGCATGATGAAGCGAATGTGGCCAAGGAAGGCCAGATCGTTCGCATCGAAGAGTGCGCGCCGATCTCCAAGAACAAAACCTGGCGTCTGGTGACAGATGCCGCAGGCTCGGAGGGCTGATCCATGATTCAGATGCAGTCCAATCTGGAAGTGGCCGATAACAGCGGTGCAAAGCGTGTGCAGTGCATCAAGGTTCTCGGTGGCTCCAAGCGCCGGTTCGCCGGCGTGGGTGATCTGATCGTCGTTTCGATCAAGGAAGCCCAGCCGCGCGGCAAGGTGAAGAAGGGTGACGTGCATCGCGCGGTCATCGTTCGCACCGCCAAGGACATCCGTCGTCCCGATGGCTCCACCATCCGTTTTGACACCAACGCTGCGGTGCTGGTGAACAAGAACGCGGAGCCGATCGGCACGCGTATTTTTGGCCCGGTCGTTCGCGAGCTTCGTGCCAAGAATTACATGAAGATCATCTCGCTCGCGCCGGAGGTGCTGTAATGTCTGCCGCGAAGATCAAGAAGGGTGACAATGTCGTCGTCCTGTCCGGCAAGGACAAGGGCAAGCACGGCACGGTGACCCAGGCGCTCCCCAAGGACGGCAAGGTCGTCGTTGCGGGCGTCAACATCATCACCCGCCACGTCAAGCCGAGCCAGGCCAATCCGCAGGGCGGTCTCGACCGTCGCGAAGCCCCGCTCGCCGTTTCGAAAGTGGCGATTGAAGACCCCAAGACGGGCAAGCCGACCCGCGTTCGCTTTGAAACGCGCGATGGCAAGAAGGTCCGTGTTGCGGTCAAGTCCGGAGAAGTGATCAATGGCTAAGGCTTATACTCCCCGGCTTCAGGGCCAGTATAACGATCGCATCATTGCCGCGATGACCGAGAAGTTCGGGTACACCAACTCGCTTCAGGTTCCGCGTCTTGAAAAGATCGTGCTCAACATGGGCGTTGGCGAAGCCACGCAGGACAAGAAGAAGGTCGAGATCGCCGCTGCCGAAATGGAGCTGATCGCTGGCCAGAAGCCTGTTGTGACCAAGGCCAAGACTTCCATCGCGCAGTTCAAGCTGCGTGAAGGGATGCCGATCGGCTGCAAGGTGACCTTGCGTCGTGACAACATGTACGAATTTCTTGATCGCCTGATCACCATTGCACTGCCCCGCGTGCGCGATTTCCGGGGTCTCAACCCCAAGTCGTTCGACGGACGTGGCAACTATGCGATGGGCCTGAAGGAGCAGCTGGTTTTCCCGGAAATCAGCTACGACAAGATCGAGAAGGTGCGTGGGATGGACATCATCGTGGCCACCTCCGCCCGCACCGACGACGAAGCGCGCGAGCTGCTCCGTCTGTTCGGTTTCCCGTTCCCGCAGGAAGACCTGCAGCAGGCTGCGTAAGCAGTCTCTCTCCAATGGAAGGATGAGAACTTAAGTCATGGCGAAACTGAGTTCGATCAACAAGAACGAGCGTCGCAAGAAGCTCGTAAAGCAGATGGCAGGCCGTTATGCGCGCCTGAAGGCCATCGCGAACGACAAATCCGCAGACGATACGGACCGCCTGATGGCGCGTCTGAAGATGGCGGAAATCCCGCGCAACGGTAACCCGACGCGCATCCGCAACCGTTGCGAGCTGACCGGTCGTCCGCGCGCTTACTACCGCAAGTTCCGGCTTTGCCGCGTTCAGCTTCGGGAACTGGCCAATAAGGGCCTGATCCCCGGCGTCGTGAAGTCCAGCTGGTAAGGGATTGATAGAATGGCATTGACCGATCCCCTGGGTGATATGCTCACCCGCATCCGCAACGGCCAGCGTGCAAAGAAGGACAGCGTGACCACGCCGGCTTCCAAGCTGCGGGCGCGTGTTCTCGATGTTCTGAAGCGCGAAGGCTATATTCGTGGCTACAGCGATGAAGTCGTGGCCGGCCATCCCGGCCTGCGCGTCGAGCTGAAATATTTCGAAGGCCAGCCTGCGATCAAGCATCTGGCCCGCGTGTCCAAGCCGGGCCGCCGCGTCTATTCGGGTTCGCAGGAACTCCCGCGCGTCCGCAACGGTCTGGGCATCACCATTGTCTCCACGCCGAAGGGCGTTCTGTCTGACGCGGAAGCGCGCGAACAGAATGTCGGCGGCGAAGTGCTCGCGGAGGTCTTCTAAGATGAGCAGGACTGGCAAAAAGCCCGTCACCCTTCCGGC
>CALMZE010000035.1 GCA_937870585.1 uncultured Sphingomonadales bacterium
CTCAGATCGCCCCGGCTCAACCCTGCCTCCAAAAGGAAGCCTTGAATCAACCACCAAGTCTCGCGTCAACCAATTTGTCCACGCCGCCTAGCGAACGGGCTCCCCACCTCATTGATCGACAGACCTACAAACTCCACCACTCAGCCGCTCTTGCTGAGTGGAAATCCATTACGGCCTGAACGCTGCACCTCCTTGCCCTAGCCGCGTCAAACGGAGAGAAGTTGCGATTTGTCTGACAGCACCGCAGCAGGCAATTTCTGATGTGATCTTTTCGCGGGAAGATCAGGTCGCAGTGATGTATGGCCATCTGCCGAATATTAAGTGGTGCGCCGGGGCTCGTGCCGCTCAGAGATTCATAATGCAGTTTCCAAATTCATCGCTTATGAAAGAGGCGAGCTTATCGGTTGTGGTCGGAAAAAAAGCGCGCGGAGACATCGAAGTGCAGAGGCTAAGGTTTTGACAGACGGTAGAAATCCAGCTGAAACTGGCAAAGAGTATGCGGCACCGGCTTTAGATAAAGGCCTCGATATTCTCGAATTGCTTTGCCGGGCTGAAGCTCCGTTGACGCAAAAGCAGATTGCGTCCGAACTTGGACGGACCGTTGGTGAGCTCTACCGGATGGTGGCTAGCCTTGTTGCTCGCAAATATGTCGGCCAGATTGGCGAGACTTACCATATCACGACCAAGCTTTTCGAACTGGCACAAATCAATCCACCGACGCATCGCTTGCTGCTCGAAGCGACGCCGATCATGCAAAAACTGGCTAGCGAGATCGAGCAATCTTGCCATTTAACAGTTTATGGCCAAGGGCGTCAGGTCGTTATTGCAAAAGTCGATTCACCCAGCAGTATGGGCTATAGCATTCGCTTGGGATCCGAGCTGGATGTTATTGTGTCTGCATCGGGTCGCGTCATGCTTGCGTTTCAAGAAAAGGCGACGCGTCGTATGCTGATTGAAGAGGCACTTTTACGCAGGCCCGATCATGCGGATGCTGCCCTCAACGATAAACTTGACGCCATTCGTGATCGTGGGTTTGAATCAGCTCAGAGTACCCAAATTCGGGGTATGCATGCTGTCAGTTACCCCATTCTCGATTCACAAAACCATGCTATCGCTGCGCTTACGGTGCCCTATGCGGACCGGATAGACTTGGTCGGGCGAAAGTCGATCGACGACGTGCAGAAGGCGCTTGGTTTGGCGGCAAGATCATTGTGTTTACGCATGGGGTGCGATCCAGACGCGCCGCCTATGCAGCCGCCGGTGGCAATCCCGAACTATGCTGACATTAAAATGCGACGTCGCCGGAAGAAGACTGCCAAAGAGTCAACTTAAATTCATTTTTGTATATTTATATTCATATGTGCATTGAAATTTGCTTGGCGCGGTCGTATTGAGACCCCGCCCAAGCAGATGGCAGTTCACTGCGCATTTTTGGCCCTGACAGTGTGATTGCGTCAACCCGGCGCATTGTGGTTTCGATCACTGCTCGCGGACCGAACTGCTTCGGCGTCACTGCTGGCAGGAGTCCGACGAATGAAGTTCAAATTCCATCATATGAATCTGTGCACTGACAACCTTCCCCGATTGACCAAGTTCTATAAGACCCTCTTTGAGCTGGGGACCATCAACGACGAAGCACACACGGTGATCAGTCGTGATCGTGATGATCGTGCTTATACCGGTAAGGTCGATTTCCTTACAGATGGCGATATTGAATTCCATTGGGCTGAGCGCGACCTCGATACTGGCTTCAAAATGAAGCAGTTCGTCAATCCGATGGGGCACGGCCATTTCTGTTTCCGCACCGATGACATTCAGGGCTTCATGCGTCGCTGCGAAGAACACGGCATTCGCTATTCAGATTACGGCTGCTGGGCGATTCCAGGCTGGCACCAGGTGTTCTTGCATGATCCGGACGGCCAGGTGATTGAAGTTCATCAGGATCTCAACGCAGGATGATCGCGGTTGAATAGGGTCGTCTCTGCTTGTTCCCGCTGATGCGAGAACAAGCAGCTGCCATGTCACACTTGGCAGCAGGTGTGATTATCTTCGGTTTCCGAGGATTAGTCGCAGGCCAAAAACCGCTATTGCTGCAATAAGTGTGGGTGCGATGGCTGCCTTGACCACCGACATGCCTTGCCAGCCCATGCCGAGTAGCATGCCACCGACGAGCGGCCCGATGATGGAACCAATCCGTCCGATACCCAATGCCCAGCCCACGCCCGTCGATTTGATCGCGGCGGGATAATAGGACGCGGTTACCGCGTTCATCGCAATCTGACCGCCGACAATCACGGAGCCGGCATAGGCCGACGCCACCATCAGCAGCGGGACATTTTCTCCGCCCAGGCTGATTACAGCAAGTGCCAATGCGCCGGTGACATAAGCACCTCCCAACAGCAATAGCGTATCAAACCGGCTGATCAACCAGGACAAAGCGAGCGCACCAGCGATGCCGCCCAGATTGAGCAGAGCGGTGGAGAGAGTAGCGATGGACAGCGATGATCCGATGAGGCTGAGCAGCGATGGCAGCCAACTCACCAGAAAATACATGACCAGCAGGTTTGAAAAGAAGGCCAGCCAGATGAGGAGGGTCGGAATCATGCGGCCTTCCCGGAACAGCATCGCAATCTGTCCGCTTCCGCCATCGGCCTCGTTGCGGGCCTCCTGCCCGCGGCGGTTGGGCAGGCCAAGGAACAGCGCGGGCAGAAGAAGCAGGGGCAACGCCCCACCCAGATAGAAAATGCCTTGCCATCCCGCTGCGGCAACCAGCGGTGCCGTGATCAAACCGCCCACCGTCGCCCCCAGCGGAAAGCCGCAGAACATGATCATCACCAGCGCATTGCGCAGGCGCAGGGAGGCATGTTCATTCGTCAGCGAGATGAGATTGGGCAGAACGCCGCCAAGGCCCAGTCCGGTCACAACACGCCAGATCGCAAGCTCCGTGATGTTGGACGACAATGTCGTGCAAAGTGACGACACGCCAAAAATGGCGACGCACACGAGAATCACGGCCTTCCGCCCGAAACGATCCGCAACCGGGCCAAAGAGCAACGCTCCCAGCGCCAGACCGACGAGACCGGCAGAAAACACCGGGCCAAGCGATTTGGGTTCGATGCCCCATTGCACCGAAATGACCGGCGCCACAAAGGCAATCGTCTGCGTGTCCAGCCCATCGCAAAAGGCAACGAGTGCGCAGAGAATAACCACGCGCCATTGCAGCGAAAGGGGAAGATCAACCGATGTCGCGGCCTGATCATTGCCCGCCTTTTGTGCGTTCATTCCCCTGTTCCTCTCCTCTCGCCCGCGCTCGGATGCGTGGCTGCGGCCCTTATCTTGCGTTGAACATCCGGCGGATCTCGGTGCGCATCGATTGCAGCGGTTCGATGAAAAACGCCCTGAGACTGTTGTGCGGGTTGTTTTCGCCGAGTTCCTGGTCGTTGAGGCCCCAGCGCCACGTTTCGCCCTTTTCCGGGATATACAGCGTGCCAAAAAGCCAATCGAACAGATATCCTGCGCCCGCCATGTTCACATCCCGATGTTTGTCTTCGGCGCTGTGATGGACCTGGTGCATGATCGGCGACCCGATCAGCACGTCGAGAAAACGACCATAGGAAACAGGAATGTGGAGATGATCCACCGAGCGGAAGCCAATCAGAACATACAGGATGTTGTAGGCGAGAATGGCAGTCGCGGTTTCAGGAAGAAACGTGCCACCGGTGATGTAAACGGCCGCGCCCGTTCCGGCCGCTGTGCCAATCACGCGCGTTGTGCCATTGGTGAAATGTTCCAGAGGATGGCTGCGCAGAAACGCGAACAGATTTGCCGATTCAGCTGAATGATGGGCACGATGCAGTGCCCAGAGAAGCGGCACCTTGTGCAGGGCCAGATGGCCGGAATATTGCCCTATGCCCTGACCGAACCAAAAGCCGAGAAACTGGATCAGGACGGTGAGGGCCAGATTGTCCGTCGGCGGCGCAAGAGGGCCGAACCAGGCCGAAAACAGGCCCGAAAAAGTCACACCGGCCATCAGCCCGGCGATCACGACGCACGCTTCGAAGATCGGGATGAAAAGCAGTCCGTTCAGCAGCCACACGCCGATATCGATTTTGGCCGATCGGGAGGTGTAGAACTCCTTTGGAAACAGATATTGCAGCCATGCTCGTGCGCTCCTGTCGCGCATATGGGGGCGAATGAAAACCAGATAGTAAGCGGAGCCGGTTAACAAAATTCCGGCCAGCACCAGCGACACGCTCATCATCAGTCCGTGATAGGCGGAGCCCGCAGCTTCAAGTGCCAATTGCATGGCGTCCATTCGTGCTCCACCTCTCGCGCCGCATTTTACATTGAGAAAAAAATCGTATGATAAGTAAGGCAATCCCGCAAGCGAGGCAGGGCCTTGTCTGCCCTTTGGCGCGGGCTAGTGAATATGCAGCCCGCCGTTCACATCGATTGTTGCGCCTGTAACAAAGCCAGACAGTTCGGAGGCGAGAAACAGGCAGGCCCCGGCCACTTCGCGCGGGGTGCCAAGCCGCCGCAGCGGAATGTCCGACACGATGTTATCGATCTGGTTCTGGGTCATGCCGTCGATCATGGCCGTTTGCGCCATGGCGGGGCAGATAATGTTGGCGCGAATGCCCTTGGGGCCAAACTCGCGCGCAATGGAGCGCGTCAGGCTGACCACGCCGCCTTTGGCCGATGCGTAATGGGAGCCGCCGACCAGTCCGCCGCCGCGCTGTGCAGCGAGTGAAGCAAGGTTGACAATCACGCCATCGCCTTGCGCTACAAAGGCGCGCAGCACCGACTGACAAAGGTTGAAAGCACCCTTCAAATTGACCGCGATCATCTGGTCAAACTGATCGGAAGTGATGTCGAGCAGGCCGTGTGAGTCAACGATTCCCGCTGAATTGACGAGGACATCCAGCCGCCCGAACCGCTCGATGGCCGCTTCGACAAGATGGACACAATCATCCCCCTTCGTGATGTCACAAGCCACGCCCATCACCTCTGCTCCGGGGAAACCGGCGGCCTCCAGTTCAGCGATGAGGCGTGTCGCGGTTTCCGGGTTGGAGGACCGGTCAGCGATGACAATTTTGGCGCCATGTTCAGCAAAAAGCCTGGCCGTTGCATTACCGATACCCTTTTCGCGCGCGGCACCGGCAACGATGCAGACTTTTCCGTTCAAAAGCATGGTTTGGAAACTCAATGGTGAGGGTGGGAAAGGATCGCGCCGCTAGCTTGCAGTGCGGCGACTTCGTTTTCATCACATCCAAGCTCGCGCCCAATGGCGGCGCTATCCCAGCCCTTGGGTTGCGAATAGCCTGATGCAGTCTCAGCCTTGCCGTTGAACAGCAGGGGGGAGCGGATCGTGACGGTTGCGCCCTCGACCGGATGGTCTTCATGGCCAAACATGCCGACAGCATTCAGATGCGGATCGTTGCGGAGCGACTCAACATCATTGCACGGCATTGCAGCAATATCGGCGGCGCGAAACAGTTCCAGCCATTCATCCGTGGTCCGCTCCAAGAGCGGTGCTCCCCGAATTTCGAACCAAAGTCTCACGTTATCAGCCCGAGACCGTACCGTCGCAAAACGCGGGTCTTCCTTTAATGCGGTCCTGCCTGTCGCATCGAGAAAAGCTTGAACTTGCTTGTCGGTGTTGACCGTGAATGAGACCCAACCGTCCTTGGTCTGGACCGGTCGGTTGTGCGGGCTGAGCAGGCGCTGGTCCCCGGCCGGGCCTACTGGCGGATCAAAACTATGCTGCGCCAGATGCTCTTGCAGAACGAAGCAGGCCATCGTTTCAAACATCGGCACCTCTATAAACGTGCCTACGCCCGACCTGAATTTTTCGGTAACGGCGGCCAGTACAGCGCCTGCTGCCATTTCGCCGACAATATGATCGCACATGACCAGCGGTGCGTATGCAGGCGTCCCGTCGCGCATCGCCATCAGTCCGGGGATCCCAGAGGCTGCCTGGATGACGCTGTCATAGGTGGGATAGCCTGCATAAGGTCCGTCGCTGCCATAGCCGGTGATGAGGCAATAGATTTTCTCTGGGTGCGCCGCCAAGATCGTCTCATGGTCAAGCCCGAGCCGCTTGAGAGCCGCAGGGCGCATGTTGGCGATGATGATGTCCGCCTTGCCCACCAGCCGCTTCAGAATCGCGTCGGCCCCCGGCTTCTTGAGATCGCAGCAGATGTTTCGTTTGCCGCGATTAAGGTGGAGATAGGTGCCCGAATGCTGGCCAGCGGGCGATTGTCCTCCAAGCCCTCGCATCAAGTCACCTTCCGGGCTTTCCAGCTTGAGAATGTCCGCGCCGTAGTTGGCGAGCCGTGCGGTACAGACCGGACCGACAACAACGCTGGTGAGGTCAAGGACCGTCAATCCGGCAAGGGGCCTAAAGCTCATGGGTGGTGACTTCCATTTCTGCAGCAACGCGAAGGCGATCATCAAGGGCGACGATCTTCAAGCCGCTTTCAGCGTTGAACGCCGATAAGGTAATGAGGCGATTGACGTAGAGCGGCCGCTTGTTAGTGACGGTGAGGGCCTTGATGGTGAGACCTAGATCAACCCGAACCATCTCTGTCATCAGCAGAGTCGTGAGGCCGCCATTCACAACTAGATCGGGAAATCCCTCGATTTCGCGGGCATATGCGCGGTCCAAATGGATCTTGTGCGAATTGAAGCTGAGAGCGGAAAACTGGAAAAGCAGCGTGTCGTTCGGCGTTACGGTTTTGGAGAGCAGCGGCGCAATGTCCGGTGCGGCTTCGCCTTCCTCGCGTTCAAAGTGGCGAGAAGAGAGCAAGAAGTAGGTCTGGTTTTCTACCAACGCAGTTTCGGCAGAGCCTGCAGCCTGGATACTATGCGAAATGGTGATGATGGAAAGCGGCCCGCCGCTCGTTTCCTTGTGCTCGATCGCGGAGATCGTACTGCTCCTCCGCATATGAACGTCGATCAAAAGCGGACTGTGGAATTTCACACTTCGTCCACCGGCAACAAGACGGGGCAGTGTAGAGGCTGGAAAGGGCAGTCCCAATCCCGGAAAACCATCGGCGCGCAGGTCGTGGCGCGCAGTTTCCGCGCCAATCAAAGGAAAATGCCAGCCGACGGGTACATGCCTGTTGGACGTGGTTGAAGGAAACGGCACGTCGAGCATAGCTGAAAGCCGCAAACCCGTATCTGGCGTAAAGCTGGTCTGGCGCGTCACAGACTGGGGTGTGGCGTTTCGCTCGGCGGGTTCGGGGTTCATGCGCAATAGTTAGAGGTTGGTGTTGATATATGCAATATCGAATGCACATATGGATTGACCGACCGCATGCGGACCATTAGCCGCTTTTTGAAGCTGTACTTTTTGAACCTTTAGAGGCCGCACAGACCGCACCATTGCAGCGGCACTGGCAAGAGAGGCAATGAAAATGACCAAATCCACGATAGTTATGGTGCCGGGCGCCTTCCACGGCGGGTGGTATTATTCACCCATAGCGCAGGAATTGCGCGCGGAAGGCCATGAGGTTTTCACCATCAGCCTGACCGGCCTAGGTGGCCCCAAGGAGCGCCCGCATGTCGCGATCAATCTGGATACGCATATTGACGATGTGGTCAGCCTGATTGAACTCGAAAACCTCACAAATGTTGTCCTGTGCGGACACAGCTATGGCGGACTTGTTATTGCGGGCGCTTCTGAGCGGCTTGTCGGTCGCGTCAAGTCATTGATCTTCTTTGATGCGCTTGTCCCGGCCAATGGAGATTCTGTCTGGTCCACATTCAAGGAATTTGGGCGGGAGCGTTTTATTGACGCCTCTCCTGATGGTTTGGTCACGCTACCGCCGCCGGGTGTCGACGCCCGCGCGCGCCCTCATCCGCTAGCCACTTTTCTTCAGCCTGTTGCCCTGAGTGACAAGGCCTATGCTGTATCCCGCAAAACCTATGTTTTGTGCGCCAGAGATGTTGGCAGCCCCTTTTACGTGGTCCGCGAGCGGCTTTCACAAGATCCAAGCTGGGACTTCCGTAAGCTGGATTCTGGACATGACTTCATGAATGAAGCTCCCGCTCAGGCGTTGGGCTTGATGAGGGACATTCTAAAGGCGGGATAGTCCATAGTCTACATGTGGAATTTGACGGCTGCTGCTAATTCCGCTCAATAGGCGTAGACGCACTGGCTCCTTGGCACGGTGCTGCTGGGGTTATGAATGACTGAGATGAAGCAGAAAAAACGCGCAGGCATCAATTCAGTTGAGATCGGCATGCGCGTGCTTGAAACACTTGCCGGCCTGGGGGAAGCGCGCCCCTTGGCGGCGATAGTCAAGGGATGTGGCCTGTCTCCATCACAGACACATCGCTACCTCGCCAGTTTGACCGAAGCAGGCATGGTCAAGCAGGATGTCAATGGCAATTATGATCTGGGTCCGGCGGCGCTCAAGCTCGGTCTCAGCGCGCTCGCCCGTATTGATGTGTTCCGGATCGCAGATGAGAAACTCAACGAATTTTGCATCGCCACGGGGTCAACGGTGCTGCTCGCCGCATTGGGGCCAGCCGGACCGACGATTGTCAGGTGGCATATGGGGCGCCCCCCGATCATGACCTCACTGTCGCTTGGTTCGGTTTTGTCGCTGGTCAATTCCGCGACGGGCCAAATTTTCCTAGCCTACCGGCCTGAGCAGGAAACCGACCACTTTGTGGCGGCCGAACTGGAACGCAGTAATGCTATCGACGCTGCCTCTGTGGAAAAGATCAAAGAAAAGGTGAAGGCGGAAGGCAAAGCCCATGTCGGAGGAACGCTTATCCCCGGCCTGCATGCCAAGGCATATCCAATTTTTGACCTTCAGGGGAACGCGATACTCGCCGCAACGCTTGTCACGCTTGGTGGGCGCGCAGAGCAACAAAATTGCCAGTTCGCTCGGCGATTGCGGGTAGTTTGTCATGAAATCAGCCAATTGGTCGGCCGTCCGCCGCTCACCAATTAGTGTTTTAAACTGTCCAATACATTTGACATTGCGGAACTGAATCGTCTATTTGGTCCGGCTACGGTAGGCTGGATCGGGGTAAACCGCACCCCTCACATTCGGCATGCTGATTGCAATCACAAAATTGTGCGGGAGGAGGAGGCTCATATGGCAAGCCAAGGCAGGAATGAGCAGCATGCGCTCCTTCAGGAGCTTTATGACCAGATGGCGCCCGAAGGTCTGACCCCACTTTGGGAAGTCCTTCATGCGCTTGTGCAGCCAGAACCGCAAAGCCCTGCGATTGTTCACAAGTGGCATTATGACAGCATTCGCACCCACCTCATGCGCGCGGGTGATATTATATCCGCCGAACAGGCCGAGCGCCGCGTGCTGATCTTGGAGAATCCTGGAATTGCTGGACAATCCGCGATCGTGCCAAGCCTTTATGCCGGAATGCAGTTGATCCTGCCGGGTGAAATCGCACCCTGCCATCGCCACGCTCAATGCGCGCTTAGGTTCGTGATGGAAGGTGAGGGAGCTTATACCACAGTTGATGGGGAAAAGGCAGTGATGCGGCCGTATGATCTGGTGCTGACGCCGGGAATGCAGTGGCACGACCATGCCAATCCGACGGATAAGCCGATGATCTGGCTTGATGGGCTCGACATCCCTACAGTGCGGTTGTTTGACGCCTCCTTTGCTGAGCGACTTGACGAAAAGGTTCATACAGAAACCGCACCTCCCGGCGATACCTTGCTGCGCTATGGCGGCAACATGCGACCGATGCGTGGATCAACGGCAGACCGTCGCCCGGCACATCAGCCATTGTTTCACTACCCTTCTGCTCAATGGCGTGCCAACTTGCTTGGCTTGGCGGAAACGGCCGAAATCGACGCTCATCTTGGCCATGCGCTTGAGTTCATCAATCCCGCGAATGGCGGTTCGGTGATGCCGACGATTTCAGCGCACGTTCGTCTGCTGCCCGCAGGGTTTGAAACCAAGGCGCGGCGCTCCAGCGATGGCACGATATTCGTGGTCGTCCAGGGTGAAGGTGTCGCGATGATTGGCGATCAGGAGCACCGCCTGACCGAACGTGATGTGCTCGCCGTTCCTTCCTGGAATGAGGTCCGGCTTCAGGCCTCGACCGATCTTATTCTCTTCGCCTTTTCAGACAAGGCGTCTCAAGAAAAACTCAACATCTATCGGGAACAACGCTCGTGACCCTTCTTTTTGATCCGCAACCTGCCACTCTCGCCAAGACCAGCACTAGCGATGTTTTCCCTGTACGCCGGGTATTCTGCGTTGGTCGCAACTATGCCGAGCATGCGCGTGAAATGGGTAAGGATCCGGATCGCGATCCGCCCTTCTTCTTCACCAAATGGGCAGAAACCGTGGTGCCCTCGGGCCAAACAATTGCCTATCCATCGAGCACGGCGAACTTCCATTATGAAGCCGAACTGGTTGTCGCAATTGGCAAGGGCGGCCGCAACATCGCGCGCGAAAACGCGCTTGAGCATGTCTATGGCTATGCCACCGGACTCGACATGACGCGGCGCGACTTGCAGCTCAAGGCCCGTGAACAAGGCCGTCCATGGGATTCGGGCAAGAACGTCGAACAGTCGTCGCCGCTTGGGCTGGTCCATCCGGTGTCGGAAGTCGGTCATATCGAAAACGGCGCAATCACATTGTCGGTGAATGGGGAAACGAAGCAGTCGGCTGACATAGCAGATCTGATCTGGCCGGTAGCAGATATCATTGTGTTCCTGTCTGCGATGTACCGGATCGAGCCGGGTGACCTGATCTACACCGGCACACCTGCTGGCGTAGGTGCGGTTGTAACCGGGGACAAGATTGTCGTTTCCGTTGCCGGCTTGTCTGACACGGTAACGCCGATTGGCCCGCTCGCCAATGACTGATGCAATTGCGCTAACCCTTCACGGATTTTTCCGGTCCAGCGCAACGTACCGCGTGCGGATTGCGCTCAAACTGAAAAGTCTGGATTTCGATTACCTGTCCTATAATCTGCGTGACAAGGAGCAATTGGCACCGGCGTATCTGGCGCTTAACCCTCAAGGCTTGGTGCCAGCGCTAGAGATAGAGGACGATGTGCTGACTCAGTCGCTCGCCATTTGTGAGTATCTGGATGAGGTGCACCCCGCGCCCGCGCTGCTGCCTGCCGACCCGCTCAAACGCGCGAAAGTGCGCGCCGCTGCCTATGTCATTGCCTGCGATGTCCACCCGGTCCAGAACCTCAAGATCCTGAACCGCCTGCGTGCGATTGGGCAGGGGGAAGACGCCGTCAACCAATGGGCGCGAGATACAATCGAAGAGGGGCTGGCGGCATTTGAGGCGCTCTTGCCTGCACATTGCGGAGCCTTCTGCTTCGGGGATACACCCAACCTCGCGGACATTTGTCTGGTCCCGCAATTGGTCAACGCCCGTCGGTTTGGGGTTGAACTGACTTCGAAGCGGATATTAGCCGTAGAATCCGCATGTCTTGCGCTGGAGGCATTTGCCGCAACTGAGGAATGAGGTTTATTGCTTCGAGAAAGGAGGGCGCGTAGGCATCAATTGGAGTATGGCATACTGGTGCGTCTTCACGTCGGCCAATCGGTGCAGATTGGAGAGCATCGCGTAATCAACGAGTGCACCGACTTTCATTGAGCGCGCGGGGGCGCACATCCGCAAATGTTCGAGGACAAGAGCGCGACGTCCTTTTGGGACAGCAAGTTCGCTGCGGCAGATCGAAGGCCGCAGGATTTTCGCTATGAATACGGTTGGGAATACAATTTCCCGATGAGCCGCCACATTCGCGATCCGGCGCACAGCGCTTTACGTCCGGCCGGACGAACGCAGCAGGCGACATGTGATCCCTTATGGCAAGCGTCAGTCGATCGGCATTGTCCGTCGTAGTGATAGATGCGTGGCGATCGCGCGCGGTCCCACCACTCCAGACTAGATGCCAGGAGAGCCGGGATAGCCCATGTAATAGCTTCCTACAGTCATGCCGCCATCGACCACGATTTCAGCGCCTTGCATGTAGGAAGACTCGTCGCTTGCCAAAAAGGCGGTGGCCGCTGCCACTTCTTCTGGCGCCCCGACCCGCTGCAATGGGATGTGGCTGAAGGACTTGTTCACCTCATCGCGCGCGGCGCCGGTGTGATTGGTCATGATCGTGTCGACACCGCCCGGATGAACCGAGTTCACGCGAACGCCTTTATGCCCCAGTTCCATCGCCGCGACCTTGGTCAGTCCTCGCACCGCCCATTTTGAAGAGGCATAGGCGACCAGCCCGTTGGCCCCTTTCATCCCGTCCACCGACGAAAGATTGATGATAGATCCGCAGCCTCGTTCAACCATACCTGGCGCGACAGCCTTGATCCCAAGCAGTTCCCCGACGAGGTTGACCGCAAGCACCTTTTCGAAGTCCGCCTTGGTCGTCTCCAAAATGGTCTTGAACTGCAGAATGCCGGCATTGTTGACCAGCACGTTGGGCGGGCCAAACGCCTGTTCGGTTGCTGTCACAACTTCGGCCCAGTTCTCTTCACTGGTGACGTCCAGTTTGAAGAACCGGGCGTTTTCGCCCAGTTTGGCGGCGAGAGCGGTGCCGTGATCTTCAAGGACATCCGCGATCGCCACCTTTGCCCCCTGTTCAACGAACAGTCGGCAGGTCGCCGCACCCATTCCCCGTGCTCCGCCAGTTATGATTGCAACCTTGCCCGTCAGCCTGCCCATTTGATGCATCTTCCCATCTGATGGGCGCGCAATTGCGCCCCCAATATTGCGCCGTGTGAACCGCCGTCCGAATGGATTTGACCGCTCAAGATGGCCAATTCCGGATAGCGCACGGTCGGAATTATTCGAAAACGCGGCAAGGTCAATAAGACCGGACTGAGGTTCAATGCGTGGCTGGGCCGGATCGCTTCTCGCTCCATGCGCTCGACAGCATGCCGGGCAAAGCCGCTACCCCGCTTGATCGCAGATACTAGCCACTAGGGCGCAGCAGACTAGAACGGCACTTTCTATCTCACTGATATCATGGCATTTTTCAGTGAATTCGAATGATTTGAGACCAGACGGATTTGATTTTCGGCTGGCAGGAATCCAGACGGTACGCGCGCCTCGATACGCGATGGTTGCCCGCAGAAATTAACTCCAGAGCCGAGCGATTGACCGGTCTCAAAGGTTGATATTGGGCCGAATTGACTGCAAATCTGGGCCGTAACTACATTGCTCCTGCGAAGGCGTTCAGATAGTGATATCCATTATAAAAGAATTATTCCGTGCGAAGAATTTATTTGGTTTGAAACTTCGCTTTTTTAGGCATATATTCATATATTGATATATTTATTAACTTGTATTTGTGAAAAAGTTCTTCAACAATCTATGTATTAATTCATAACAAACGGTAAATATCCAAAATCTGCAAAGAAAATGGCTGGGATGAACGTTTGAGAGAGGGGCGTCGTTTATGAAAGTGCTGGCAAACGTAAATCTCTGCCAGGGTCATGCCCGCTGCGAAGATCTGTGCCCCCAAGTCTTCGGTACAGACGCTGTCGAGGGCAAGGTCGTCATCATTCAGCCGGAATTTCCCGATGAGATGGAGGCGCAGGTGCGCCTTGCCGTGCGAAACTGCCCTGAAGGCGCCTTGCGCATCTTCAGCAACTGATCCGGAAAACGGAATTATTTTAGCCCCCGAGAGAAGGTCTTGCCCTATGGAACTCAGGTTTCAGCCATCGCCACCTGACCACGTTCCGCCTGAACTCATGGTGGATTTCGATTTCTTCAAGGTGCCGCCCGGCGTGGCGGACCCATCTGAAATCTGGACCAGCCTGATCCGCAAGGGCGTGCCGAAGATATTCTATACCCCGCACAATGGCGGGCACTGGGTCTTCACGGAATATGCCGATATTACCGACGGCTTTCGCAACTATTCGATCTTTTCGAACCATCAGACGCCCGTTCCGCCGATCGAACCCTATCCGGTGATGCAGCCGCAGGGCGTCGATCCGCCGGCGCACAAGGTATTCCGAAGCCTGCTGGCTCCGATGTTTACGCCGATCGCGGTGCGCGAAATGACGCAGGAGATCCAGCGCCGCGCTATCAAGCTAATCGACGCGATTGCCGACAAGGGCGAATGCGATTTCGTTGAGGACTTTGCCGATGTCTTTCCGACTAGCATGTTCCTCTACCTGTTTGGCATGCCGGAAAGCCGCCTGGGTGATTTCCGGCAACTATCGCAAACGTTCTTCCGCTCTACAGATCCGGACGTGCGGGCCAAGAACATCACCGACATCTATGCAGAACTGGATGCGTTGTTCCGCGAAAGGCAGCAAAATCCCGGCAGCGATCTGGCAAGCGCAATCGTCACGGCCCGCAACGAAGCGGGCGAGCAGCACGATTGGCAGGACATCCTGAACGCCGGTTTTCTGCTGTTCGTTGCCGGGCTTGATACGGTCACAAACACGATAACTTTGGTCTGGCGCTACCTTGCGGCTAACCCTGAGGCGCGCCAGTTCTTCGTCGACAACTTCGACGATCCGGTAGCATTCCAGAACGGGACCGAGGAACTGCTGCGGATCAATTCCGTGGCCAACATTTTCAGGCGCGTGGCTGAGGATTGCGAATACCAGGGCGTCAAGCTACGCAGGAATGATCGCATCGTGCTGTCGGGCGTCCTTGCCAATCGCGACCCGAAGGTGTTTGTTGATCCCGAAACAATCGATCTGGACCGTGAAGTCAACGTCCACACCGCGTTCGGCGTGGGGCCGCATCGCTGTGTCGGATCGCATCTGGCCAAACGCGAGATTATCGTTGCCCTGCAGGAATGGCTGAGGCGCATTCCTGTTTTTCAGCTCGATCCGAACAAGTCCCAGGGTAATGTCCTGACGGGATCGACAATGGGTTTCAGCACACTCAATCTGTCTTGGGAACGTTGATGCGGCCTGCACTGTTTGCCCGGTTCAAGTCGGTCAGAAGCGCCTTCATTTGATATGCTGAACAAGTCACTTGGAGACTGAAGCCATGGCCGTATCAATCTCGGGAAAAAGGGTGATAATCACAGGCGGGGCAAGAGGAATCGCCGCGACCACCGCAAAGGTTTTGGCGCGCGAAGGCGCAAACGTCGTTACGCTCGACATCAACGATGACGCCGGATTGGCCGTTGCGAACGAGGCCACAATCGCCGGACCAGGCTGGGTCCGCTACTTCCATGCCGATGTGTCGAATCGGGCTGAAATATTCGATGCTATCGATCAGGGGGTCGATATCCTGGGCGGTCTGGACGCGATCTGCTGCGTGGCCGGCGTCGAACGGGGCGGGCAGCAGAGACCCTGACGGAACAGGATTGGGACGAGCTCTTTGACATCAACGTCAAGGGACTGATGTTCTGCAATCAGGCGGCGTTCCGGCATTTGCAGGCGAGTGGCGGCAGCATCATCAACTTCGGCTCGGATGCCGGACTGAAGCCGGGGCGAGTGGGTGCCGACTATGCTGCAACGAAAGGGCGGTTTTTGCCTATACCCACCAGGCTGCATTTGAATGGGGCCGATACGGGATCCGTGTCAATTCGGTCGTGCCGGCTATCTGGACTCCTTTGTATGACGAATTCAGGCAACGCCTGGATGCCCAAACCCTAGCGTTTCACGATGTCGCAATGGCCGAAGCGATTCCACTTGGCGGCAAGCTGGGCGATCCTGAAACGGACCTCGCTCCCGTCATGGCATTCCTTATATCGGACGCTTCAAAGTTCATTTCTGGACAGATTATCTCTGTAAACGGAGCGCTTGGCTACGTCCGTTGATCGGCTTTGGCTTTGCTCCAGCCTGAAGCCCGGATTGTTCGCCCCGATGCCAGCCTGACGTTGGCTGCAGCGGTACTGGCTGGGATGTGATGCATCTAGGAACCTGAGCCAAATCTACTCTCTAGTTGAGCCGTTTGACGGCAATTGTTTATGCTAGGCTGCATCATCAGCAGTCGAAACTGATCAACTGACCGGCTGAACAAGAACCCGCGCAACGCGGAAAATGGTGAGGAGGATCTCGAATGCCCAAACGAATTGCGGTGTCACTATTCGTATCTGCCGCTTTCTTTTTGTCTGCCAGCGTTGCGTTTGGCCAAGATGCAGCGTCAGATAATGCGGGCGTCTCCCCGTCAGTCGAGGAACGGACCCAACTTCAGGAAATCCTCGTCACTGCGCGTCGCAAGTCCGAGGACTTGCAGCAGACCCCGGTGTCGGTGTCGGCACTGAACGCAGATTCCCTGTCCAACCTGAACCTTGTCTCCGCAGCCAAGATCACCCAGTTGGTCCCGAACATTTCCATGTCGCAGGGTTCCGGAAACATTGTGGGGCTGCAGGCCTATATTCGTGGTATTGGAGCCAATGATCCGCTCCTGACGGTCGACAGCGGCGTCGGATTTTACCTCGACGGAGTCTATCTTGGCCGGTCGGCCGCCAACAACCTCGACCTTGTCGCGCCCGAACGCATTGAAGTGCTGCGAGGGCCGCAGGGGACCTTGTTTGGCCGAAACACGGTCGGTGGCGCGGTCAGTATCGTGACAAGGGCGCCCGAAGAAACACCTGGAGCGACAGTCAAGCTGGGCTATGGGAGCTTTGACGATTTCTCCGCCCGCGCCATGATCGATACCGGACAACTCGGTTCCAGCGGCATCACCGCCACCATTTCCGGAATGCACCGCCAGCGCAACGGCTTTGTCGACAACACACTGGTCGAAAGCAGCAAAGACCCGGGTGCCCTGCGTTCAGACGCATTATTCGGCAAAATACACGGTGACTGGGGCAACCTGAAAATCGACATCACTGGCGACTGGAACCATGTACGCGGACAGCGGAACCCGTTTCAGATCACCGACACCTACCCTGTGATCGCCTACTACAAGGATTCTGTCGCACTGGGCGGAGACCCGTTGATCGCATCTGACGACTTTCTGCGGCGATATCCGATCAGCTATCTGGGGCCGCAAACCTCGACCGTTTATGGAACTGCTTTCTCTGCAGCTTACGAGTTCAGCAATGCCCTGACGGTAAAGTCCATCTCCTCATGGCGTGGTTGGTCAGCTACCCAGCCGACCAATTATGCCGGACGCCTTCGCGGGCGCGTACTTGACTTCCTTTCCCCGACGCTGGTCAGCGTGCAGGATGTTTCCCCATTCGTGGCGCCTGGCCAGAAACTGAGGCAGCGGCAGTTCAGCCAGGAGGTCCAGTTCTTGGGCAGTACCGACACACTCAGCTACGTGGCGGGCGTCTACTATTTCAACGAACGCGGTTCAGAGAGCAACCAGACCGCATTCACCTTGCTCGTTCCGTCGGCGTTTCTGGCAGAGTTCGGGTTCACCCAACCCGTTGAGGATGCAATCGTCGGTCAGGGTATCGGGATCATCGGCGCAAACCTAGCCCAGGACTTCAGGTACTCGACCAAGAGTTCATCAATCGCAGGGTTCGGCCAGTTGAGCTGGAAGCCGGAATTTGCCGAAGAGAAGCTCGAGTTGACCGGAGGCGTACGCTACACGCACGACAAGCGTTCGGTCGACATCGCAAGCGTCAACAACGCATCTCTGGTACCAGGCGGAATTCCGGGTTCGATCTTTCCGCCGGGCCCATCCAGAAATCGCAGTGCGAGTTTCTCCAACTGGTCGTTTCTGGCATCTGCGAGCTATCGCTGGACTCCCGATGTGATGACCTATGCCCGCGTTTCCACCGGCTATAAGGCTGGCGGCTTCTTTGCCCGCGCAAACGCGAGCCAGGAGCTGACATTCGGGCCCGAAAAAGTCACTGCCTACGAAGTGGGCTTCAAGGCAGAATTGATTGACCGGACATTGCGGCTCAACGGGGCGGCATTCTATACCCGTCACCGCAAGCTTCAGGTCCCGCAATTCACCGGTGCCGCAGATGGCTTTGTGCCCAATGCGAACGCCACATATCGCGGCTTTGAGCTGGAACTGGTTGCGTTGCCGGCGAACGGTTTCCAACTGGACGGCAGCGTGGGATACACCGATCCGCGCTATACCAGCTTCCGGTTGAGCCCTACAGTCGACATCACCAAGACAGCGCGTTTCCCGTTCGTCACCCGCTTGAATCTACATGGTGGCGCGCAATACTCGACGCAGCTGGATGTCGGGAAACTCGTAGTGCGTAGTGATCTGTCGTACCAGTCAAAACGCTGGTACTTCACCGATGTCGCTGTCAATCCATTGAACGATGCCTTGGCAGCACCGAGCGAGTATCTTCTGAGCGCGCGCATTTCGCTGACCGATGTGCAGATTGGAGCCAATAGCGCAACGTTCAGCCTGTTCGGCGAAAACCTTCTGAACGACACGATCCGTCCGGCAGGCATCGATTTCGGGCCTTCGCTGGGCATCGCTGGGATCAACTTCGGACTGCCAAGGACGTGGGGCATCGAGGCAACCATGAAATTTTGACCAACTTTGCGGGGTGCGACCGAACACGTCGGTTGCACCCCAATATCCGTTCAACCCGCATCAGAATCCGGAGTTGCACCCAGGCTGCGATATTTGCCGGGCGAAGCCCCGGTCCAGCGCTTGAAGGCGTGGCGGAAGCTTGCAATGTCGGCGAATCCCAGCCTTCTGGAGAGTTCTCCGATACTGTAACGCTCACCTTCGATGCAATCGATGGCGATCGTGCACAGCAACCCGTCCCGGATAGTCCGAAACGACGTACCTTCCGCGTGGAGGCGGCGTTTCAGGGTCGAGAGGCTGATCCGCAGCCGGTCAGCCGTCTCAAGCTCGGTCGGCAGAGTTTCTGGTTTCGAGAGCGCTGACGCGAGGATTGATCGAACGTTGTTGGTCAGGGTTTCGTGGGCCACCTTCGTATCGTTAACGTCGAAGGGAAAGTGCTGCAGCAGGGTGTCCAATTGCCTGGGGTGTCGCAACACAGGACGGTCCAAAAGGTTGGCCGAGAAGCGAAAGGCATTCGTCTCGGAATTGAAGGAAATAGGATACGGGATCATGAAAGCTGACGCACCACTGTCAAGCAGTGGCGGATAGCACATCCGGATGCCTTGAAGCTCGACTGGCACGTCGATGAGCCAGCCGAAGAAGCGATGGAAGGCAGCAAGCCCGGAAAGATCCGTAAGCAGCCCGGTAAGATCGCGGACAGAGTAACTGGTTTCGATCTTGAAATCGGCCAGGCCATCACGGACTTCCAGCGACAGGCGTCCCGGTTTGCTTGCCAGCGCGCGCATAAAGGCTGCCGATCGTTCGATCGCCTCACGTAAGGTCGCGCAATGGATGACGCAATGGAACAGCAGCCCGGCCTCTTCTTTGGTCATGGGCGCTTTGCCCTCTCGCGCTGCGCAGCGCTCGATGATCGCGGTCATGCTCGCAGAAAAGGCATCGGCAAAGGCGTGATCAGTCAGCGGTCCCGCCCAGTTGGCATCGACGACCTCCGCGACCGTCCTGCCAAGATGCACCCGTGCTATCTCATCGGCCAGCTGCGGATTGAACGCGCGCAGCTGCTGCAACACAATCCTGAGCATAGCGCGAGATGCCCGACGGGGTGCAACCTGCGCAATCTGTTTTGCCACTGTGCCTCCCGCTGTCCGCTCAATGCAAACCTGATGATCGGGTGCTGACCCTAGCTCTCGCCTAGCGGCTCGCTAGATCAGGTAGCCCCCGTCAATCACCAATTCCGACCCCAGCATGAACTTCGATTCATCCGAAGCCAAGTAGAGCACGCCATAGGCAATGTCATTGGGTTCCCCCAGATGCCCGATCGGATGTGCGGCGATCTGCGGTGCCAGCTGATCCGGATGCTCGTCGAGATAGCTCTGGACCAGAGGTGTCACGCACATGCCGGGATGGACTGAATTCACCCGGATCGGAAGCTTCTTCGTCGCGCAGTGCACGGCTGCGGCTTTCGTCAGATTCGGACCGCCGCCCTTGCGCGCGCTATGGGCCGCTGTGTTGGTCCCCGAAGTCACCCGTTGTCGCTATGAGATATTGAGGAGCGACCCCGCCTCGCCGCAGCGGGTGATCGTGCGGATCGCGGCGCGCGTGCCCAGGAATGTTCCGTCCAGATTGACGGCCAGCATCTTGCGCCAGAGCGTAAATTCCATCTCCATGTCGCCGGGCAACGCAATCCCTGCATTGTTGACCAGCACGTTGAGCTTGCCGGCCCAGGCGACGGTCTCATCCATTGCCCGGCCCCAGCCTGCCTCATCCACAACGTCAAGCTCGATGAACCTGGCCTTTGCCCCGCCTTCTCCAATCTCTGCCGCGATTGCCTCACCGCGGTCCCGAGACAGGTCTGCAATGACTACCCGCGCACCTTCGGCCACCAGCAACCGGACCATGGCTTCTCCCAGACCGCTCGCCCCGCCGGTCACGAACGCGACCTTGCCTTCAACCCGTCCTGCCATGTTCAAGCTCCCTCCAGGCGTGCCAGGCCGCGCGCTACGGCATCGTTCATGAAGCTGCGGTCACCCGCTTCCCAAAGCAGCGTCAGCTTCACCGCTGTCAGCCGCCAAATGCCATCATTGCCCCGTTCAAGATCGTCGGTATAGTAGCCGCCAATCACATAGCGCCGACCCGGATCCTGATCCTGCAGGAAATGCTCGGCCTGCATGTAGACAACACATCGGGCACGGTTGCCGTCGATCGTTACGGTGGGATTGCTCATGCTGTGTTGCGTGGCATCGAGCCCGGCAAAGAAGACCTGGCAGTTGTCGCGCAGCTCGTCGGCGCGGATGCTGTGGCGCGGAATCTCGTTCCACGACGCGAAGTCCATTTCGACCTCATCGGCGAAGATCGAACGGAAGATGGCCCAATCGCGGTTGTCGATACCGGTGGCATATTTGTAGACCGTCTGGGCGACAGTGATCCGCTCGTCCTCAAGCGGGCGAGCGACCATGGCCAGCTCATCGCCCTGACGGACGCGGTTCAGGGGGCGGATCTCCTCCCAGTCGACCAGAAGCTTGCGTGACTTGAACCGCCATTCGGCACCGTCGCGGACCAGTTCATCGATATAGCGCAGCGACCATGCCAGCAGCTCGGCGCGGCCATTGGTCATCGTCACCTGATCAGCGGTCGCATAGCTGACGCCCACTGCGCGATCGCCCTCGATCACATGGCTCTGGATGTGCAGGCGGTGCTGCGTGTGGGGAAAGTACTGCTCAAGATGGTCTAGGTTGGCCAACGTGGCTTCCAGCCCTTCGGTCCGAAAGCCGGGGCCTTCCAGCACACAATCTTGGGTGAAGGCCCGCGTCCACATGCCCCTGTCGCGCAGGTCGGCCCCCACGGAATAAAGATTTGTGGCCCGCCGGATTCCTGCTTCGTCGCGTTCGGTGCTGCTGTTCATCTGATTTCCTTTGCGTTCGGATTCATGGCCGCGACCCTGCTTTCGGTACATCACGTATTGCCTCGGGACCGAACATCTCGGCGACCATTCCGGAAAGGTCTGGGTTACGGCGGAGCTCGTTACCCCCGTCGACTGCAAAGCTCTGGCCCGTCATCCAGCTTGACTCCGGTCCGGCCAGATAGCGGATGGCTGGTGCTATATCCTCGGGTTCGCCCAGTCGGCCCAGCGGGACCTGTTCAAGCGTCTGCTCCACTACCTCGGGCGAATCGAACATCAAACTGGTCCCAGCGCTTCTGGTCATGCCGGGCCGTACCGCGTTGATCCGGATCCGGCGTCGCCCAAGTTCGTCCGCGGCTGCGCGCACGAATCCTTCTAGGCCCGCCTTGGCGGTGTTGTAGGAAACAAGGTAGGGGAACGTAAGCTTTGCCGCCGTCGATGAGATGCAAATGATGCTGCCGCCCGCCCCCATCAAGGGGACGGCATGCTTGGTGACTAGGAATGCGCTGACAACGTTCATCCGAAGATCGTCCACAAGGTCCTGTTCCCCAAGCAGTAGGACTGGCTTGAATGCGCCTCCTCCAACTGTACTGACCACGATATCGAGGCGCCCCTTCAACGCATGAGCCATATGTAAAGCCCCGATCACGTCGGCCTCATTCAAGGCATCGCCTGTAAATATTTCGACTTGTGCTGACACATGATCGCCAAGGATCTGCTCGCGCGCTGCGACTAGTGCTGCTTTGCGCCGTCCCATCAGCACAACGGCTGCCCCATCCCTGACCAGAAGCTTTGCGGCCGCGATCGAGATTGCCGCGGCTCCGGCAGTGATAAGGACGGTTTTCCCCTGCAGGGTTTGATTTGCCATGTTCTTTGGTCCTTATGATCGGGAAATGAGGAAGGCGTCAGTAGCCAGGAACCCATTCAACGCAGTTCGCGGAAGGTTGCACGAATGTCCTCCACCACCGCGGCAGGCTCCTCCGTGGCGGCGAAATGTCCGCCGGAATGCCGCTCCTTCAAATAGTGAACATTGTAGTTAGACAGATTGCGCTCGGGGAACAGAGCCGTTCTGTCACCCCTGAAAATCGAGACCCCCGCAGGGGCCTCGAAAGCTGGGGTGCGATCATGAGTGAGGCGCCAAGGGTGACGAACGGCTTCCGTATAGAACCGTGCGGATGTTACGAAGCTCTCGGTCGCCCAATACAGTGTTGCATTGGTCAACATAGCATCGCGGGAGAAGCGCGTTT
Organism: uncultured Sphingomonadales bacterium; assembly: GCA_937870585.1. Taxonomy (GTDB): domain Bacteria; phylum Pseudomonadota; class Alphaproteobacteria; order Sphingomonadales; family Sphingomonadaceae; genus Aquisediminimonas. The sequence continues at coordinate 22,524 of CALMZE010000035.1, forward strand.
CAACGTCGTCGCCGCAATCACTCCAAGCCCGCCACCGTTCCAGCAGCCATGCAAGAAGACCAACCGGCGAATCGTGTAACGCGTAGGAAAGGGTCTGTGGGTCGACGATGTGCGCAGTTATGTGGCTTACGACTCGTCGCTCCATGGCAATCGCCTTTTCCGCGTCTTCTCCCGAGAGCATCGACATGAACGGCCCAAGCAGATCGTAAGGACGGGGTCCTGCAAAAAGGCCTGGCCAGACCGGCATCGACACATGAATCCCGTAAAGGTCCGCGGCGTACTTGTGAGAAAGTTGAGAAGCCACGATTGCGCCCCAATCTCCCCCATGCGCAGCGAACCGTCGATACCCCAAAACCTCAGTCATCAGCTTGTGCCAGAGATCGGCCGTCTGCCAGTAGTTGACGCCTTTTCTCAGCGGCACGGAAAAACCAAAGCCGGGCAGCGACGGTACGATGACATCAAAGGCATCGACTGAATCGCCGCCATGCGCGGCTGGATTGGATAGCGGCCCGATGAGGTCCCGGAAATCCCAGAAAGTCCAAGGCCAGCCGTGTGTCAGAACGATGGGGATCGGTGCCGACCCGACGCCGCGCTTGTGCAGATAATGGACCGGAACATCGTCCACCATTACCCGGAAATGGTCGAACGCGTTGATCGCCCGGGCCTGGGCCGACCAGTCAAACCCGTCGATCCAGTATTCTACCAACGACTTGAGGTACCCGGCTTCCACGCCGTAGCTCCAGTCGGCATTGCTGAAATCCGGTGCGAACCGCGTGGAACTCAGCCGCCGACGAAGATCAGCGAGAACCTCTTCGCCGATTTCCGGAATAAACTTCTCCGGCATTGGCACTTTCATGTCCACCCTCGCGGTCATCTTATATTGCAAAAACGCTCCGAGAACCTTGCTCGAGTTGGGACACGAGATCCAACCCGACCCGGGTTCGCTGGTTGATCATAACGCTGTAGTTCCGCTTACCAATGTCCATACGGCTCATTTAGGGGTGTCATTCGGCCCGACGCTTTCGTCCGTTTTGGTCGGTCCGCCAATAGATTGGTCCTTCTTCCCTCTGGAAGAGAGAAGCGCTGGAATTACCGCGTTTCGCCCCTTGGTGGTTAGGAAAAACTTCGGCGTTGCGCTGGCTTTGAAGCGGGTGTTGGCGATAGAAGAAGCATGTTTTGAGCTGTATGCGTTTTAGGCGCTGGAACCCGTGAAGCAAAACCTAAAGCAATCTGGCTTGATCTGAAGAGGTGAACAAAGATCGATCCCTCAATTGGTTTACCGACGGGCGTAGCTTGCGGCGACGGCCTTTTGGGAAAGGTCCTGAACACTAGGCCCTTCAAGGCTTGCCATTCTCTGAATCATACCGACAAAGACAACCTTGTTCGTAGGATCGATCCAAAACCAGGTTCCGGCAGCACCGTCCCATAAATAGCTGCCTTTGCCCATTGCTACCCCAGCCTTGGCCGGGTCGGTCACAACGACACCATTGATGCCAAATTCGTATCCAGGTCTGATTTGCTGGAGGCCGATGCCAAAGCCCCCATTGACCAAGTTCGGAGCGAGGCGGTTCGTCATCACTGCTTTGGCTGCACGTTTAGACAAGATCCGGTTGCCATTGAGCGCGCCGCCATTCAGCAGCATGCTCGCAAATCGAGCGTAATCGTGCGCCGTCGACACCAGACCGCCACCACCCGAACCCATCACCGGCGTTTCGGCATAGGCTCCGGCAAAAGGTCCTGACGTGACGACAGCGAGTTTTCCATTCTGCATGTCATAGAGCGTGGCGAAGCGGTCTCTCTTGGCCTGGTGGACGACGAAATCGGTATCGACCATCTGCAACGGATCAAAAATTTCGGTTTTCATGAATGTCTGGAGACTTTTTCCGCTCAGTCGCTGAATGATGATTCCTTCTAGGTCCATTGCGATGCTGTATTGCCATTGGGTGCCGGGCTCATAGGCCAGCGGAATCTTGGCCAGACTGGCGAGGTAGGCTGATGCTTCGGCTGCAGTAGGAAGGGGCGGGATGTGCTTTTGATATTCCCGATCGATCGGGGTGCCGCCAAAGCCGTAAATGAACCCCGCTGTATGCGTGACGAGTTGCCCCATCGTCGGCTGCGAAACAGCGGGCTCTGCTAACAGGTTTCCTGCCGCATCGACACCGCGATAGACCTTCAAATTTGCCAATTCCGGGAGGTGCTTCGCTATTGGGTCAGAGAATTTCCATTTGCCACGGTCATGCAGGATCATGAGCGCAACGCCCGTCACCGGTTTGGTCATCGAGTAAATGCGGAAGATTGTATCCTTTGTCATGGGACGATGCGTTGCAATATCCGCATGGCCCTGAACGTTTGTCGCAACTGGCTTTCCGTTCTTCATCAGAACAGTGACATAGCCTGCGAGCTGGCCATCCGTGACGAGAGGGCCCAGCGCTTGTCCTATGACCTTTTCAGGCCCGGGTTTGGCATGGCTGGGCTCTGCGTTCGTACCGGCCGTCACCAACGTGAGCGATAACACCAAGCCTTTTAGCGCGCGAAAGTTCATGCAATCTGCCTTCATTTTGTCGCTGAAACAATCAGCTGATGGTGTAGATTTACAGATTTTGAAGTAGCCATAGGCCGCCCGGCGGCGGGGCCATTACGGCTTGGCATGTGTAACCTTCATATTGCGGAAATGGGCAATCGTTCCGGTCTCAATCCACAGGCCGATTTGGCCGCGCCTGTCCGTGCCATGTTTCAGATCATTCACGAGCAAAACGGGATTAGCGCGACCGTCAAGAAACAGCCTCGCCGTCGCACCGCGAACGTCGATCTTCAGTTTCACCCAGCGGTCGGGTGCGATGTCGGCCGCAGTTTCGTAGCGTTCGGGAGCTTCGCGCCGAAGCCGGTCAAATCGGAAATCGGGGAAAGCGGCATATTGCACACTATGATTTCGCCGGACCATATCATCGACGATGCCATTGGCCGGACGCAGATAGATCTTTTCGAACTTTCCGCCTGAAACACGAAACGCAATGCCGACAAAGCCGCGGGCGAACGCGGGAGCTGTTGGGTCGATGGCTCCCTTTACCTCGACCTCAATCGTCCCATCCTTAAAATCGACGGGAATGAGGGCCATATAGTCGCGGTCAGACAGCGCCTCGCGTGCTGGATCCTGCCAGGCAGAGCGGGGAAGGGAGACACGCAATCCTTCCTTGTCCTGTCTGACATCGACGCCCTTGGCCTCAACGTCGCGGACTGCCAGCGAAACGCGTCCGTTTACGCCATCGACCGCACGGGCAAACGCGGGTAACGAAGCAGTGGAGGTTAACAGGGCCGCAGTGAATGCGAGCCCTGTTATTTTGAGCGTCTTGATACGCATGAGACGATCAACTTCCGTGCGCAGGTTCAAACAGGATAGGGCTGATCACTCGGTTCAATTGTCACCCATTTTAGCTCGGTGAATTCATCGATCACCGCACGGCCATCAAAACGCCCAAAGCCGCTGTTCTTCATGCCACCATAAGGGGCCTGCGGTTCGTTCGCCACAGTGGCGCCATTGACATGGACGTGACCCGCATCGATCTGGCGGGCGACATTGAACGCGCGGTGTGCGTCGCGACCAAATACGGCGGCGGCGAGTCCATATTCAGTGTCATTGGCTACGCGCACCGCTTCCTCGACGCCCTTAACGCGGACAATGGTCGTGACAGGGCCGAAGGTTTCCTCGTCATAGATAGTCATGCCGGGTTTGACATGATCGACAATGGTGGCGGGCATGACTGCGCCGTCTGCCATACCACCAACCACGATCTTCGCACCTTTGGCCATCGCATCCTCCACCATGGCGTTGATCCGCTTGCCTGATCCCGCATCAATCATCGGGCCGATAACGCAGCCGGGATTTTCCATGGGATCGCCAGCGGCCAGTTCGCTTGCACGTTTGGCAAATGCGGCAACGAATTCGTCGGCTACCGTTTCATCGACAACGAAGCGTTCCGTCGACATGCATATCTGGCCCTGATACAAGAATGTTCCGAAAATGGCCGCGTTTACGGCACTTTCAATATCCGCATCATCGAGAACGACGAAGGGCGCTTTGCCGCCCAGTTCAAGCAAACAACGCTTGAGATTGCGGCCAGACTTTTCTGCGATGATCCGCCCGATCCGTGTGGAGCCCGTAAAGTTGATGCGCCGGATGGCGGGGTGCGAAATGAGGCAATCAATCACCTCAGGCGCATCTTCCGGGGCATTGATGACGAAGTTCAAAACGCCTTCAGGCAGGCCTGCCTCGATAAAGGCTTCTGCAACTAGCAAGTGGGTCTTGGGGCTCATTTCAGAGGCGCGGAACACAACCGTATTGCCGCACGCAATTGGATAAGCAATCGCGCGGCAGGCTAGGATAATCGGGCCATTCCAAGGGACGATGCTCAAGCAGGCACCCACAGGCTGACGTAGTGTCATCGACAATGTGTCGGGTTTGTCGGTCGGGATGGTTTCGCCTTGAATCTGGGTGGTGAGAGACGCAGCTTCGCGGATGAGCCCCGCAGCGGCCGTGACGTTGAAACCGCCCCATAGACCGGATGCGCCAATTTCCGACGCCATCGCCTGGCAAATGTCACCGATTTTGGCTTCGAGATTGTCAGCAGCGGCCAGCAAAATCTTGCGACGTGCGGTTGGTCCTGTCTGAGACCAGCTTTTGAACGCTTCGCCAGCTGAAGTCGCTGCCCGATTCGCATCTTGTACACCGGCGGCGGCGGATTCGGTGATCACAATACCACTCACCGGATGCTTGCGTTCAAACACCTTGCTGTTTGCGGCATCAACCGACTGATTGTCGATAATCAACTGAACTTTCATTGCATTCTCCCCAATCTCGGCCTCGTCTTTAGGGGCTGAAATGCCCACGCATGAGTGCCATTCAATGTGATCCATCAGGATGGCGAGCATTCTACATTGTAAAAGGTATTGCGTAAAATAAAATTTTATGACAGCAGACCAGCAAGCGGGGATCACCAGCTGCGCCGTAGAATGGCATTACAAAGAAGCACCAGGCGGAAAAGCCGCGAGTCGCTTTCATGAGGAGGGAAGTCATGGGAATTCAGGAAAGTCGCATCATCAAGGCCGCCGTTTTTCGCGAGACGGGCAAGGCGCCCGTTATCGAGAATGTGACGATCGGCCAGCCCGCCGACGATGAAGTTCTGGTGCGCATTGTGGCAACCGGTATTTGCCACACCGACCTCTCCGTCCGCGATCAGTTGCTCCCCATGCCACTGCCTGCGGTTCTTGGCCATGAAGGCGGTGGCGTTGTCGAAGCCGTTGGCAGCAATGTCACCAATGTCGCGCTAGGCGACCATGTGATCATGAGCTACGCCTATTGCGGCTCGTGCGATCTTTGCCATTCGGGCCATCCTGCTCATTGCGAGAATGTCTTGCCGCAATGCTTTGGCGGCAGCCGCGCAGACGGCTCCACGGGCATTACCGATTCCGCGGGCGCATTGGTCCATGATCATTTCTTTGCGCAATCGTCCTTTGCTGAATATTCGCTCGCGAACATGCGCAACGTGATCAAGGTGCCGAAGGACCTTCCGCTCGAACTGCTCGCACCGCTGGGCTGCGGGCTGCAAACCGGCGCGGGTGCGGTCTTGCAGGCGCTGAAGGTGAAGCCAGGCTCGTCGTTCGTGGCTTTTGGTCTTGGCGCTGTTGGCTTGGCGGCCATCATGGGGGCGAAGATTGCTGGCGCGACCAAGGTCATCGCCGTGGACATTAATCCTGAGCGTCTGAAGATGGCTGAAGAGATTGGGGCGACGCACACAATTAATGCCAAGGAAGCCGATCCGGTCGCCACAATTGGCGAGATCACGGGCAAAGGCGCAGATTTTGCGCTTGAGGCCAGCGGCAATCCGGCTGTGCTTCGCCAGGCGATTGACTGCCTTGGCATTTTCGGGGTCTGCGGCATCGTGGGGGCGCCGGCTCTCGGGACTGAAGTCAATGTCGATGTCATGGGCGTGATGATTCCCGGCAAGATGGTGAAGGGTATCGTGCAGGGCGACGCTGTCTCCAGCACGTTCATTCCGTCTCTGATCGAGTTCTACCGCCAGGGGCGCTTCCCGTTTGACCGGCTGATCAAGCATTATGACTTTGCCGACATCAATCAGGCGATCGAGGACAGCGAGAGCGGAAAGACCATCAAACCAGTGCTGCGCATCGGCCAGCCCTGACACAGGCACATCGGAAGGGTTGCATGAGCATGGCGAGCAATAAATGCGCCGTGGACGATCTGATGCGGGCGTCTTGGACGGATGACGGCTCAAGCCGGATCCCGTCCGCCGTCTACACGGATCGTGGCATTTACGAGCGGGAACAGGAGCGGATTTTCTATGGTCCGCACTGGAGCTATGTCGGCCTTGAGGTCGAAGTGCCCGAAGCGGGCTGTTTCAAGCGGACATCCATTGGCGAACGCTCGGTTATCATGATCCGCAACCGCAAGGGCGAGATCAATGTTCTGGAAAATCGTTGCGCCCACCGTGCCATGCGGTTTTGCCAGGAGCGTTCGGGCAAGGTGAAGACGCTGGTCTGCCCCTATCACCAGTGGAACTATAATTATGATGGCAAGCTGCTCGGCGTTCCGTTCAAAAACGGCGTGAAGGGCAATGGCGGCATGCCCCAGGATTTTCAGCTTGAGGACCACGGCCTCAACACGCTGAAGGTCGCGGTCCGCAATGGCGTTGTTTTCGCCTGCTTCGATCACGAGGTCGAGCCGCTTGAAGACTATATCGGCGAGGAGATTCTCGCTTGCTTTGACCGGACGTTTGATGGGCGCAAGCTCACATTGCTTGGCTATTCGCGGCAACGCATTCCGGGCAACTGGAAGCTGATGATGGAGAACATCAAAGACCCCTATCATCCGGGTCTTCTCCACACCTGGTTCGTGACGTTCGGGCTGTGGCGTGCTGACAACAGTTCGCGCTTGTTGATGGACAAGCACGCCCGACACGCGGCGATGATTTCGCGGCGGAGCGATCAGGTGACGGGCAATATCGACGAAAACGTCACCAGCTTCCGCGCGAACATGCAACTGAACGAGCCTTTGCTGCTCGATATCGTGCATGAACCCTGGTGGGGCAGCGACACCGTCTGCATGACGACGATCTTTCCCAACGTCATCTTTCAGCAGCAGGTCAATTCGCTCTCCAGTCGCCAGATCATCCCGCAAGGACCGGATTCGTTCGACTTTGTCTGGACCCATTTCGGCTTTGAAGATGACGACGAGGTGATGACGGAGCGTCGCTTGCGTCAGGCGAACCTGTTTGGACCTGCCGGATTCGTGTCTGCCGACGATGGAGAAGTAATCGAGTTCAGCCAGGAAGGCTTCCATCAGGACAAGGATTTTTCGACCTTGTGCGAGCTGGATGGCCGGGATGTCGGTTCCACCGACCACATGGTCACCGAGACGCTGATCCGCGGCATGTATCGCTATTGGCGGGGGGTGATGGAAGCATGAGCGTGCCTGCGGAACTGCGCCAGCGGATCACGGATCTCTATGCGGCCTATGCCGATTGCATCGACGCGGAACGCTTCGATGAATGGCCTGAATTCTTTACGGAAAACGGTTGGTATCGGGTTGTGGCCCGCGAGAACCATGATCGGGGTCTCCCGCTGAGCGTTTTGTCTCTCAAGGGCAAAGCCATGATGAAGGACCGCGTGTACGGCATCACCAGCACTATCTTTCATGCGCCCTATTACCAACGCCATATCATCAGCGTGCCTGCTCTCACGTCTCTTGAAGATGGAGTGACGGCGGCATCAACCAACTATCTTGTGATCCGCACGAAGCGGGATATGGCGGCCGATGTCTATAATGTTGGCCGCTATATTGATGAAATTGTCGAGGAGGGTGGAGGCCTCAAATTTCGCAAAAAATTCTGTGTTTATGACAATGACCTTGTTCCAAATTCTCTGATTTATCCAATCTAAACGTCAATAATACTAACCTGGAGGGGATTATGAAGACTCTATTGAATTCGGGCGTCGCCCGGATGTGCTTTGTTGTGGCCGCCGTTTTGGCGAGTTCGCCTGCACTTGCGCAAAATGCTGACGCCGATGAAGGTGGCATTCAGGAAATCGTCGTGACCGCGCAGAAGCGTTCTGAAAACGTCCAGAACGTGCCAATCGCGATTTCGGCTTTCAACGGTGAAGCGCTGGGTGAGCGCGCGGTGGGCAATGTCAGCCAGCTGGCGGCGCTGTCTCCTAACGTCAACTTGGACTCCGGCGTGTCGTTCAGTGCGTCGACAGCTGTGCTCGCGGCGTCAATTCGCGGCATCGGCGCGAGCGATTTTGCATTCAATATCGATCCTGCCGTCGGCGTCTATGTGGATGGCGTCTATCTGGCGCGCTCGGTTGGCGCGAACCAGGATTTGCTTGACGTCGAACGCATCGAAATCCTGAAAGGCCCGCAGGGCACGCTGTTTGGTCGCAACACCATCGGTGGTGCGGTTTCCATCGTGACGCGCGATCCCGGCAAGGAGTTCAGCGTCCGTGGCGATCTGACGATGGGCCGGTTCAACCTGTTCCAGGCGCGCGCATCGGTTGACGTGCCATTGGCTGAGAATCTGTATTCAAACTTCACAGTCGATGTGAAAACCCGCAACGGCTACATGAAGCGCTTGCCCTTTCCGGGTTCGATTACGGCAAACTCGCCCCCTTATACCGTTTATCCTGCCGCTGCATATGACTCGCCTTCGCGTGAAGGGGACGAGAGCAACCGCACATTCCGCGGCAAACTGAAATATGATGGCGGATCATACCGCCTCACGCTGTCCGGCGATTATGCCTATACCGAAGGCACTGCGCCGACCAAGCTGTTGCAGACAACCAATGGCGATCCGGGCGGCTTGTTCGGCAATCTCTATAATCTGTGTATTAGCACGCCTGTCGCGGACTTGACCGCCATCGGCCTGATTAACATGTGCAACTCATCGGGGACGCAGTTGCCGTCACGCCATCGCGATCAGACATTCCCAGTGAACCGACTCTATACGCTTGCAGGCGTGAATGCAGATGCAAACCCCAATAACGATCTTTTGCCCTGGGATAATCGCTTCATCACCAATGATCGCGACACAACCTACGCGACGGGCAACAACTTTTCCCGCCTGCGTAACTGGGGTTTTACCGGCATTGCCGAAGTGGATGTTAGCGACAATGCACTGCTCAAGTCGATCACATCCTATCGTAAGAGCTACTGGGTCAGTGGGCTCGATGGCGATGGTTCGCCCGTCAACATGTCCACCTACAGCTTCAGGCAGCGGCAGCAGCAGTTCAGTCAGGAATTGCAACTGGTTGGCAATGCTATGGACGAAAAGCTCAATTATGTCCTTGGCGGCTATTTCTTCCGCGAGTCCGGCTTCCTTGCTGACTATGTTATCTCCGGCGAAGGCATCTACGTCATTGATGGTCCGAACTGGCTCAAGACCAACGCCTATGCGGCTTTCGGCCAGGTCGATTTCCGGGCAAGCGACCTGATCGGCTTCACCGTAGGCGCGCGCTACACCAAGGAGAGCAAGAGTTTTGAAGGTGGGCAGCAGGAACTGAGTGGCCTGTTCTATAAGCTTGCTGGGGCACCCTGTTCTGATCTGGCCGGAAACATCTTCCCCAACGCTGTCCTTCCAAATGGACAGACCTGTCGGGTTGCCAACAACTATCCTGATCCAAACAATCCTCTGCGCATCTATCCGGGAGGGATCAATCATCAGAGCTTCAACAACTTCTCTCCGAAGGTCGGCGTCCAAATCCACCCGTCGGATGACGTGATGGTTTATGGCTCGTGGTCGAAGGGTTACAAGACCGGAGGCTGGACCACGCGTTACTCAACGCCGCAGACCTTTGTCAGCAGCTTCGATCCTGAAAAGGCCACAACCTACGAACTGGGCTTAAAGTCGACGCTTCTTGATCGCCGCCTTCAGGTCAATGCCGCCTTGTTCTATACCGATTACAACGCAATTCAGTTGAATTATCAGGTTGGCGGGTCGCCGACGATCGCCAACGTTGGTGATGGCCGGATTAAAGGTGCTGAGCTGGAAATCACCGCCCAGCCGACGCGAGCTCTGACGCTCAACTTTGCGCTTGGCTACACTGATGCCTATTACACCAATCTCGATGCAGCGGTGGCTGTAACGAGCGGTCCCAGTGCCTTGCAGGCTGGCGCCGTGGTCGGCAGTGTGTTGCCCAAGACACCGAAGTGGAAGATCAACTTCAGCCCGCGCTATGAAATTGAATTGGGCAATGGCGGCTCCGTGACATTGCTCGGCGACTATACGTTCATCTCGAAGCAGACGAATAATGTGGAGCGCACCTTTGCGCTCAACCGCCCTTCGGTTTCGATCCTGAACGCCAGTATTTCGTATAAGGATCCGTCAGATCACTATACGTTCACTCTTGGTGGCACCAATTTGACCAACAAGCGGTATCTGGCTTCGGGCACTGCCATCCCAGCATTCGGCGCCATTATCGGCACCTACAGCCGACCAGTCGAATGGTATGCACGCCTTGGCTTCAAATTTTAACTGAAGCCGAAACCCTCGAAAGGGCGATCCTGGTTTTGGCCAGGGTCGCCTATTTTCTTGCGGCATAAGATTGACATATGAATATTAAAATGCAAATGCGGAGATGGCAATTGCACTATAGTGCCGATTCCACTGTTCGACGGTGAGACAGCAAATGAGAAAGATTCTTCTGGCCGGAACAGCCGCAATGGCGTTTACGGTGGTTACGCCAGCGTTCGCACAACAAGACGCACAAGCAGATGATGCCGCAGAAACGGGCGATATTGTCGTTACTGCAACGCGCAGCGAAACGCTTTTGTCAAAGACGCCGATCGCGTTAACGGCGATTTCCGGCGAAGGCCTGCGAGATGCCGGTATCACCGATTCACGCGCCTTGACGGATATCGTCCCCAACTTGCAAATTAGCGAAAATGGCGATGGGGCACGCGTGTCGATCCGCGGCGTTACCAGCACTGACAACACCGAAAAGGGTGATCCTTCAGCGGCATTTCTGCTCGATGGTGTCTACATCGCTCGTCCGATTGAAGTGCTGAATTCGTTTTTCGATCTGGAGCGTGTTGAAGTACTGCGCGGCCCGCAAGGCACGCTGTTCGGGCGCAATACAACGGCTGGCGTGATCAACGTCATTTCAGCGCGTCCCAAGGCCGGCGAATTCCAAGCGTCAGGTGATGCAACATATGGCAATCTGGGCACGGTCAACGCCACGGGCATGATCAACCTGCCGGTTGGTGAAACGCTGGCGGTTCGCGCGGCAGTGAATTATGATCGTCAGGACAGCCCGATCATCCAAACCGGGGGTCCCATCGTAGAATCTCTGGACCCTTACCGTGACACTCTGTCTGGGCGTCTCTCATTTGGTGGCGAACTAGGCGACCGCTTCAAGTTCATCATTCGTGGTGATTACACGCAGGCGAAGGGTGGCGTTTACAACCTCCTTCCGTTGGGCAACTTCTTCCCAGATGCTGCCACGCCCAACCCGACGGTCAATCCGCGCTACACGCCCAACAAGGCGCGCTTGCAGCGCACTTTGAACATCCCGCTTCAGTTTGAAGACAAAAAGAATAACCGCTTCTGGGGCGTCGCTGGCGAGTTTTCATACGATTTTGGCGGTGTTGAGCTGACCTATCTCGGTTCGTATCGAGAAACCCATCGTGATGACGATCGCGACTTTTTTGTCCTCGGTTTCCTGCATACCGACACCTACTTTTTCGGCGATTTCAAGCAGAACTCGCATGAAGTGCGGGCAGCGTTCGGCGGCGAAGGGCCGTTCAAGGGTCAGGTGGGCGGATATTACTTCAACGAAGAATCTACGCTTGAAGCGACCATTGGTCTTCCGTTCTCGGCCTTCGTTGTCGGACCGGGTCAACCTTTGAACTTCAATCAGACGGGTTTCGGCTTCCCTCAGGGGCCGACGAAGTCCACATCCAAGGCTGTTTTTGGTCAGTTCACCTATGATCTGACTCCGGAACTCCACCTCACGGCTGGCGCGCGCTACACCAAAGATGCAAAATCCCGTGTTGGCGCAACGATCCTTGACTTTAACTCGGTGGCCAACAGCTTCTGCGGAGCGCTGCGTTGCGTGCTCAACGAAAATATTGCGGCCCGCAAGTATAGCAAAACGACGTGGAAGGTTGGGATCGACTATGATGCTCCAGGTCTCGGCTTGGTCTATGCCAATGTGTCGACCGGCTACAAGGCTGGCGGGTTCAACGATGGATGTGAAACCGGCCAGGGCGTCGGTTGTTCGCTCCTGGCAACGGACCTGTACTATAGTCCGGAAACACTGACAGCTTATGAAGGTGGGTTCAAGCTGCGCTTTGCCGACAATGCGGTCCGCTTGAACGCGTCTATTTTCCACTATGATTACAAGGGCCTGCAACTGAGCCAGATCTGCTGCAGCCCGCCGCAGACACTGACGAAGAACGCGGCGGCGGCCAAGGTCGATGGGGTCGAGCTGGAAGCTGTGCTCCGCCCGAGTGACAATGACCAGGTCGACGTGGGCTTCACATGGCTGGACGCGCGTTATTCGAAATTCTTCCCGGATACGGCTAACCGCCCGACGTTCAGCTTCAATGGTCGCCCGCTTGATCACGCGCCGAAATATACTGCAAGTGCAGGCTATACCCACACGTTCAACTTGGGGAATGGCGGGAAGGTTGACGCCTCTGTCCGCACGCGCTTGAGTGCTGCCTATTTCATGCAGGATCTCAACAACCTGTCACAGTTCCGTCAGCCGTCCTTCACAAAGACAGGCGCAACGTTGACCTATAAGGCTCCGGATGACCGGTATTACATTCAGGGCTACGTGCAGAATATTGAAAATGAAATTACGCTTGCTGCGCGGCCGCATCCGGCCTTGCCGGTGGTGTTGTAATTGAAGAGCCGCGCACATATGGAATTCGCGCTGGCTTCAAATTCTGACGTTCGTTGAGCAGTTGATAAAAGGGGAAGGGGCCGCTTCTTTGGGCGTGGCCCTTTTTCTGTATCCATCCTAAACATTAACATCGGTTGGAGAGGGGCGCACAATGTCAGTTAGCAGATCGGTATCTTTGCTCGTATCCGTCAGCATTTTGGCGTGTGCATCATGGGCGGCCAGCGCCGCGACCAAATCGGCGAAACAGCCAATCGTGGAAAGCAGGGCGGTTCCGTTGATTGCCGCAGGAGATCTTCGGTTTCGGGATCTCAACCGAGATGGTCAGCTCAATCCCTATGAGGATTGGCGTTTGCCTCCCGAAACGCGCGCCGCAGATCTGGTTGCACGGATGACATTGGCCGAAAAGGCCGGAACGATGATGCACGGCTCGATCCCCGGCATCGGCAATGTCGTCGGCTTTTCGACCGCAGGCTATGATGTGCCACTGTTTCGGCCAGACGTAACCGAGCGGAATGTGACGAGTTTCATCACGCGCCTCGCGGTCGGTCCGCGCCGGATGGCGGAGGAAAACAACAAGCTTCAGGAAATCGCCGAGGGAACGCGCCTTGGCATACCGCTGACAATCAGCACCGATCCGCGGCATCATTTCCAGTTCATCCTGGGCGCCAGCAGCATGGGCGTGGGCTATTCGCAATGGCCGGAAACATTGGGCTTTGGCGCGCTGCGAGACACGAAGCTGATGAAGCGTTTTGCCGAAGTGGCGCGCAAGGAATATCGCGCCACGGGTATCCATCAGGCGCTTTCGCCACAGGCCGATCTGTTCACCGAACCACGCTGGGCACGCGGAACAGGAACATTCGGCTCCAGCCCGCTGGTCGTCCGCGATCTGGTGGCCGCTTATGTCGAGGGATTTCAAGGCAGTGCCAAGGGATTGCATCCTGACGGGGTGCTGACGGTTGTGAAGCATTGGGCGGCCTATGGGGCGACGCCTGAGGGCTGGGACGGTCACAATCACTATGGCCGCTTTGCAAAGGCGACGAACAAAAGCTTTGCTGCTCACGTCAAAGCGTTTGACGGTGCGTTCCGGGTCAAAGTGGCGGGCGTGATGCCCACTTACTCGATCGTGCAGGGGGTCTCGGTTGCGGGCAAACCGCTCGAACTGGTCGGGGCCGGGTTCAACGCGCAGCTGCTTCAGGACAAGCTGCGCAAGGAAAAGCGCTTTGGCGGCATCATCCTGTCCGATTGGGCGATCACCAATGATTGCACGGCAGAGTGCGTCACGCCGACTAAGCCGCAAGGACCGGAATCCATCGCCATGCCCTGGGGTGTTGAAAATTTGAGCGAGCTGGAGCGCTTCGCCAAAGGCATCAACGCCGGGATTGATCAGTTTGGCGGCGTAACCAACACGGGCATCATCGTTGAGGCCGTCAACAAGGGGCTGGTGAAAGAGGCACTGCTCGACGCGGCGGCGAAGCGCGTTCTTGTGACGAAGTTCCAGATGCGGCTGTTTGAGAATCCCTATGTCGATCCGGAAGCCGCCGCGCAGTCTGTGGGCGCCGCTCAGGCGAATGACGAGGGATTTGCAGCACAGGCGGCATCACAGGTGCTTTTGAAGAACGATGGCATCTTCCCCCTCAAGGCGGGAGCGCGCGTCTGGCTGAAGGATATTGACGCAGCGGCCGCCCGGGAGCGCGGCCTTGTTGTCGTCGACAAGCCGGAAGAGGCCGATGTGGCGTTGGTCCGCGTGGGAACCCCCTCAGAACGGCCGCATCCGTTCCACTTCTTCGGAAGCCGGCAGAATGAAGGGCGGCTTGATTTCCGCCCCGGCGAGGCCGGGCATGATTTGGTGAAGGACCTGAGCGGCAAGACCAAGGTCGCGCTGGCCCTGTTTGCAGATCGTCCCGCTGTTCTTGGCCCGGTGGAGCGCATGTCGAGTGCAATTCTGGTCAATTTCGGTGTGTCCGATGCGGCCTTGCTGGATGTCGCCACGGGACGTTTATCAGCAAAAGGACGGCTGCCGTTTGAAATGCCTTCGAGCATGGCAACGGTTGCCGCGCAGGACCCTGCATTGCCTGATGATAGCAAACAACCCCTGTACCGCGCTGGCGCGGGCCTGACGACACGCAAGAAATAAGGAGCTGATGATGGCTGGACCCATGCCCGGCGCGACCGCGTCAACGAACACGAGTGGCACCAATGCACCCCGCTCGCTTGTCGTGGGGGTGGTGGCGTTGTTCTTCATATGGGGCGGCCTCACCAGCCTCAATGACGTACTCATTCCCAAGCTGAAGGGACTCTTTTCGCTCACCTACACCGAGGCGATGCTGACGCAGTTCGCATTCTTCATGGCCTATTTCATTGTGTCGCTGCCTGCCGGATCGCTCATCGCGCGCGTGGGGTATCTAAAAGGGATCGTGATCGGGCTGGGAACGATGGCGATAGGCTGCCTGATGTTCATCCCCGCGTCGGGATCGGGCATCTATGCGACCTTCCTTGCAGCCCTGTTCGTGCTCGCGGCGGGCATCACCGTGCTGCAGGTCGCGGCCAATCCGCTGATCGCCAATATGGGCAGTGCCGACACCGCCTCCAGCCGGTTGACGCTGGCGCAGGCGTTCAACTCGCTAGGCACAACGATTTTTCCACCCATCGGCGGCGCGATCATTTTGGGCTCGATGGCTACTGTTGATCCTGAAGCGCTGGGTGCCACGGAAAAGGCAGCTTTCCTGACCCAAGAGAGTGCCATTATTGGCAATGCTTATCTGGTCATCGCGACCATCCTCGCGGTGATCGCGACCTATTTCTGGCTGAGACGTTCGCAATTGCCCAACACCCGTGAAGAGGCAACCAGCTTGGGCGGCGCGTTCGGCCTGCTTGCTCAGCCGCGCCTCGGCGGCGGTGTCGCCTCAATTTTCCTGTATGTGGGTGCGGAAGTCGCCATCGGCTCGATGCTTATCAACTATCTGGCGCAGCCCCACATCATGGGCGTGACGGAGCAGACGGCCGCTGGTCTCATCGCCCTTTATTGGGGTGGAGCCATGGTTGGGCGATTTATCGGCTCTGCCATTTTGCGGATGGTGTCTCCGGGCCTTGTCCTCGCGCTTTTCTGTCTGGGCGCCGCCGGGCTCGCCACGCTCTCTGGCATGTCGACTGGTACCTTTGCCGGTTACACTTTGCTGGCTGTGGGGCTGATGAACTCGATCATGTTCCCCACCATCTTCTCGCTGGGCGTGGAAGGATTGGGAGACAAGACGCCGCAAGGCTCTGGCTTGTTGTGCATGGGCATCGTTGGCGGAGCGCTGATCCCGCTGCTGTTCGGCATGATTGCCGACCGGACGACCCTTGCCGCGGCATTGAGTGTGCCCGTGATCTGCTATCTTCTGATCGCAGCCTATGGATGGTCGTGCGCCAAGCGCGGACGCGCCTGACACAAAAAATGAGCTGGCAGATGACCTGCCAGCCCCTTTTTGTTGTTCTGCTGGATTTTCTTACTGCGCGGAAGCAGGCTTCATAAGCCCCTGCATGTCCATCCAGCTCACAAACTGATCAAGCATGCCGGTCGTGGTTGTGCCCGGAACACCCATGTTGAAACCGTGGCCGCCGCGTTCATAGGCGTGCAGTTCCACTGGACGCTTGGCCGCCTTCCATGCCTCGACCAGCGGGAAGCCCATCGTCGGGAACAGCGGATCGTCGAAGGCAATTGCCGCAAACATGGGCGGAGCGTCAGTGCGAACGTCTGCCTTCGCTTGGGGTCCATAGATGTACCCAAAGAAGTCCGGACCCTCGCCGGGCTTGGCAGCAACCACTGTGTTCAGCGACGTCATCGCCCCAGCTGAAAAGCCGATCATGCCCACCCGCTTGGGATTGACGCCCCATTCCGCCGAGCGCGCGCGCACCATTGCCAGCGCGGCCAACGCGTCATCGGTTGACGGCGGATGCTGCAACGTTGGCTGTTTGGTAGGGTCTGCGATCCCTTCCATCGCCTTCTTGTTCATGAAGGCAAGGCTGGCGTCATTATCGACCGGGGTGGGCATGATCCGGTATTTGAGGACAAAGGCGGCAATGCCCTGCTTGGCAAGCCATCGCGCGACCTTCCAGCCTTCTGGTTCGATCGCGAGCAGCATATACGCTCCACCCGGTGCAACGATAACCGCAGCCCCAGTCGCCTTGCCAGCTTCTGGAAGGAACGGGGTGAGGGTAGGGCGGCTGACATTGCGGACGACCATATGCTCGCCATTATATTTCACCCAGGTTTCGCTGCTTGCTTTGCCGGGTGTCGCCTTGCCATAGAGCGGGATCGCATCCGGCTCTGCTGGCGGTGTCATGTTTTCAACTTTAGTCACGGCTTGCGCGAGAACTGGTGTGGCGCACAGCAGCGCAGTGCTTGCGGCGAATGCCCGTATAATCCGTTTCAT
This sequence comes from uncultured Sphingomonadales bacterium, assembly GCA_937870585.1. Taxonomy (GTDB): domain Bacteria; phylum Pseudomonadota; class Alphaproteobacteria; order Sphingomonadales; family Sphingomonadaceae; genus Aquisediminimonas. Next base: position 39,851 of record CALMZE010000035.1, read on the forward strand.
GGCAACAATCCTTTCAAATCAGTGAATTTGTTCCTGCCGGCGACCAATATGTCACGGCCAAAAAAAATGGACCCTCCCGAGGGAGAGTCCATCTTTTGTGTCTTCAAACCATGCAAAGCATCAGAATTTGAACTTCGCACCCACCGTGATGTAACGGCCAATGATATCGTCACCGGAGGTTGCCGGGAACGAGAACGCTGGCGTGCCCGACGTGCCAGCCGTCAAATAAGGCGGCGGGTTCTTGTCAAACAGGTTCTGGACCGAGAAAAATATCTGCTTTCCCTTGTCCTTACCAGCGAAGAAGGTGAAGGTCACGTCAGTATAGGCAACCGATTTGACGTCCGGAATGGCAAACACCAGCGACCGCGACGGGTTCCACTTTAGCGATGAACGCCAACGTTCCTGAATGTCGATCGAGAAGTCTTCATTGCTGTACCCGATGAAGCCTGTGAGACGCAGCTTTGGAACGCCGCCGGTCGACTGGGTCGCTGCGGTGCCCGCGCCAATTTGAGGTTCAATGCCTGGCGCGAGGATCGTCGTCAACTGCGGCTGGTAGCCAACGAGGCCGCGCATCGACATTTTGCCATTGGCGCCTACGGTGAAGTCATAATTGACCTCCGCATCGATTCCCCAGGTCTTGATCGATGAGGCATTCAGCGTCGTCAGTCGGACAAGCGTCGGGAAGTTTGCGGGCGTACGATCACTGAACGGCAATGGGCGGACAAAGAGCGAGCAGAACGGGCCTGTGCCATTGCTGTCTTCGCAAGCCTTCTGGATCGATTGCTGACGGCCGTCGATCTGCGAGATCGCGTTGTTGATCTTGATCTTGTAGTAATCAACGGCGAAGCTCAGGCCCTGGATCCCGCGTGGGCGGAACACTGCGCCAAAGGTCAGCGTATCTGCCTTTTCCGGGACCAGGTTGGGATTGCCGCCTGTTTCAGTCGTCACGATACCATTCACGCCCGAACTTTGGGTGTGCAAGTCGGCATAGCCGCTCGCGCCGCCGGTTTGCGGCTGGAACAACTCATACAGGCTTGGCGCGCGAATGTCGCGTGAGCGCGTGCCACGGAAGCGGAGGCCATCCATGATCTGCCAATCGCCACCGACCTTCCAAGTCGTCACGCTACCGCTGGTTTTATAATCAGTATAGCGTGCAGCGCCGCTGAGACTGATCGAACCAACCGCGCTGTCTTTCAACAGCGGGAAGTCGATCTCGATTGCGGCTTCCTTGACCGTGTCACTTACGTTGATCGGTGTGATCAGCGTGTCCCGGAACACTGGCGTCGCACCCGGCGTACACCCAAAGCGGATGCCGGTACAATCGGCAAAGACATTCGAAGGTGTGTTGCTTGTCACATCAAGCGACAGCTTTCGATATTCGCCGCTAAGTGCGAAGCGCACTGGCCCAGCCCAATTTTCGAAGGCTTCTCCGCTTGCGCTTGCGGACACTGTGTCCATCTTGAACGTCGGGATGTTGAAGTTGTCGCCAGTGATGTAATCGAGTGCAGCCGCTTGACTGGCCGGCGATGCACCAAAGCCATTGAGGGGAATGCAGCCTGGATAAACGGACGGATTGGTCAGCGTGACTCGGCAAGCGATCTGGCCGTTGGCCGCTCCACCGGAAAAAAGTCCACGATCCACCGCATCGAGCGACGCGAGCAGATTGCCCATCAGGACGTTGTTGACCTGTGTATTAATCGTCTTCGTCTCGCCGTGTTGATAATGGACCGTCCAGTCGAGCGCACCCAGCTTTCCGGTCAGACCAGCGGCACCCATCCAGCTTTCAGATTGCGCACGAACGCCGATCAGGTGGTCAGGATCGTCAAACACACGTGAATAGAGGAACACGGGACCGAACGGCCCCGAAGCCAGTTCAGCTTGAGCGGCTGGCGACAGGAAGGCGTTATCCGCACCAACGATCGTCGGGAAGATCAGATTTGGATAGAAGTTGTTGAACGTTTTTGCTTTGGCGTAGTTGCCCTGGACATAGAGGCTGACATTGTCGCTCAGGTCATAGTCGGCACGCGCGAAGACCTGATCAGTTTTCAAGTCGGCGGTTGCCGAAGAACCCTTGCCATAGAATCCGTCCCCGCCACTGGCCAGACCGCCACCTTGCGCAATGCCCGGTGTTGCGTTGCCAAGGACACCAGGCGCTACAAACACGCGTCCCGAAAACAGGTTGGCACCCTGGAAAGGGATCGCGGAGTTGCGGGCATTTGTGACGAGACGGAAAGGGTCAGCAGCAGAACCCGAACCGCCAATAGCCA